>JAKAFK010000054.1 GCA_021817985.1 Pseudomonadota bacterium
CCGGAGGATCGCCCCGGCAAAGAGCGAGGGCGACATGTCGGGGCGCCCCCACGGGCCGTACACCGTGAAGTAGCGCAGCCCCGTCGTCGGCAACCCGTAGAGGTGGCTGTAGGTGTGCGCCATGAGCTCGTTGGCCTTCTTGGTGGCCGCGTACAGGCTCACCGGATGATCGACGTTCTGGTGCACGCCGAAGGGCATCGCGGTATTCGCCCCGTAAACGCTCGAGCTGCTCGCGTACACGAGGTGCGCCACCTTCGTGTGCCGGCAGCCCTCCAGCACGTTGGTGAAGCCGACGACATTGCTCTGGATGTAGGCATGGGGGTTCTTGAGGGAATAGCGCACGCCCGGCTGCGCGGCAAGGTTGACCACGCGCTCGACCCCCTCCCGCGCAAACACGCCCGACAAGGCCTCGCGATCGGCGATGTCGAGCCGCACGAAGCGGAAGGCCTCGAACGCCCTGAGCTGCGCCAGCCGCGCCTCCTTGAGCCCGACGTCGTAATAGTCGTTCAGGTTGTCGACGCCGACCACCTCGTCGCCGCGCTCAAGCAGGCGACGGGCCACGTGCATGCCGATGAAGCCGGCAACCCCTGTTACGAGAACCTTCATCACACCGCCTATCGCCAATGTGTTGCGAGTTTCAGGATTTCGCCCCTTGCCGGGCTGCGTGCCGCATTGCGGCATCATGCCAACGCTTCCGGCCTTTTGGGCTGGCCCGGCGGGAAGACAGCGCATGGCGATCCACCGCGCGGGCTTCGCAGGTCGTGTTTTCCGACGCGCCGAAGCGGCGAGGTTCGACGCTTGCGAGCGCCCGCTCACTCCAGCGACCGGTTCGCTTCGAGATTCGCCCGGTGGGTGGCACGGCGCCCAGTAGCGGGGGACGTGTCCATTGCACCCGAACGACCGTTAGGGCCGCCCGATGGGGAAATGTTCGAAGCCGTGCGCGCGCACGACCGCAGGCTCGTATAGATTCCGGCCATCGAAGATCACCGGCTGTTTGAGCGCGTTTCTGAGCACCCCGAAGTCCGGACTGCGAAAGACCTTCCATTCCGTCACAACCACGAGCGCATCAGCGCCCTTTGCCGCCATCATGGGGTCGTCCGCCCGCTCGAAGTCCGAGCGTTCACCGTAGATGCGCCCTGTCTCCGCCATGGCCGCGGGATCGTAGACGACCACTTGTGCGCCGCGCGCCCACAGCCCCTCCAGGATCACCCGGCTGGGCGCTTCGCGCATGTCGTCCGTGTTCGGCTTGAATGCCAACCCCCAGAGCGCGAAGCGTCGCCCGCGCAGGTCGTCGCCGAAGCGCCGCGTGATCTTGTGCAGCAGGAGACGCTTCTGCGCTTCGTTGGCGTCTTCCACGGCGTCCAGCACGCGCAGCGGGATGCCGCTCTCCTGGCCCGTGCGGCGAAGCGCCTGAACGTCTTTGGGAAAGCACGAACCCCCATAGCCACAGCCCGCATACAAGAAGTGATAGCCGATGCGCGGGTCGGAGCCCATGCCTTGGCGCACGTGCTCGATATCCGCGCCTAGGGCTTCCGCCAGCACCGCAACTTCGTTCATGAACGAGATGCGCGTGGCCAGCATGGCATTGGCGGCATACTTGGTGAGTTCGGCCGAGCGGATGTCCATGTTGATGATGCGCTCGTGGTTGCGCTGAAAGGGGGAATAGAGCTGGCGCAGCAGCGCGCTCGCCCGTTCGCTGTCGGTGCCGATGACGATGCGGTCGGGTTTCATGAAGTCCTCCACGGCGGCGCCCTCCTTGAGGAATTCCGGGTTCGAGGCGACGTCGAAAGGCTGATCGATTCCCCGTCTGGCCAGTTCTTCGGCCAGGGCGGCGCGCACTTTGTCAGCCGTGCCAACGGGGACGGTCGATTTGTCGACCACCAGCTTGTAGTCGCTCATATGGCGGCCGATGTTCCGCGCGGCCGCGACGACGTACTGGAGGTCGGCGGAGCCGTCCTCGTCCGGCGGGGTGCCCACCGCGATGAACTGGATGTGGCCGAAGGCCACACTTTCGGCCACATCGGTGGTGAACCGCAACCGCTTGGCGGCGACGTTGCGTTTGACCATGTCCTCGAGTCCGGGCTCATAGATGGGGATGCCCCCGTTCTTGAGCGTCTCGATCTTGTGCGTGTCTACGTCCAGGCACAGCACTTGGTTGCCTACCTCGGCCAGACACGTTCCCGTGACCAGGCCGACATAGCCTGTGCCGATGACGGTGATGTTCATGGTATTCCCTTGTCAATGTGAGGCGTGCGCTGCCCGTCCCCCTGGCGCCAGCGGGGCGCGGCTGTCGCGATGCGTCGGTGGTTCAATAGCGAAAACTGATTCCTAAGGTGAAGCGGTGACCCGCATGGATGTTCTTCCCGGCTGCGTTGACCTCGTAAATAAGAAACGGTTTGACATTGCGGCGGACCTTGTAGCCGATGCCCGCGCCCAGACGCAGGAGGTTATAGCGTTCCGCCTGGTCAGTCGCAGGCACGGGAGAGCGCCCCGCGACCGTTCGGACGTAGAACACGGTGCCCGCCACGCGAATCCGCGGGCTCACGGCTGCGCCGACCCACAGCATGGCCCGAAGTTGCGTGGCACCGCCATCGGGAAATACCCGCGGCCCGGTCAGCAAGGTGGCGGTGACGGGGCCATGGGCGATGCCCAGCTGATAGTCGGGCTCAACCGCCCAGTGGCCCGTCCCCAACGCAGGAACGCGAGTGCTGGAGCCGGTGGGAAAGACGATGTTGAAAGTCACCGAATCGGCGAAATGGCGGCTTTGCCGCAAGCCGAAATTCAGGCCGACAACCTGGTCCTCCAGGCCCGTCGAACGGCTGCCAATGGGCTTGTTATGCTTGTCGTGAATCGTCTGTACCGAGCCCGCGCGCAGATCGTACTCGATGGACAATCCATGCCCGAGTCCATGCCGTCCCGTGATGCGGTACTGCGTCTCTTTCTTCGTGCTGGATGGCTGGGTCGCACCGGCAAAGCGGTCTGGCGGAAACGCCCGATCCGCCTCGTACAGCCTGACCATGGGCGCGATGGTTCCTCGGCCTGCATCGGGCACCCAGGGATCCGCGCGCACCAGTGGGGGGAATGCGGCCAGGCCCAAGGCGAATGCAAGGCGTGCCGCAGTTGGCCGACAGAGGGTGCTTTCCAGGGTCGGTCTCCTCACAGCGCGATTCGGCGTAAAGCGTCGCGGGGCTGTTCCCGTTCGGTGGCCTGCCACAAATCCGCATACCCCCCCCGAGCCTCGAGCAACTGCGCATGGGTGCCACGCTGCACGATGCGCCCCTGCTCCAGCACCAGAATCGAATCCGCATTCTTGACGGTCGAAAGACGGTGCGCAATCACGAGTGCCGCGCGGCGAGCGCGCAGCCGTTCCAACGCCCGCATGAGGCGCTGTTCCGTCGTGGCATCAAGACTGCTGCTGGGTTCGTCGAGGATCACCACGGGCGCATCGCAGAGCATGGCGCGCGCAATGGCGATGCATTGGCGCTGTCCCCCCGAGAGGGTGAGTCCGCGCTCGCCAGCGGTACCGTCATAGCCGCCCGGTATCTTTGTGATGACCTCGTCGACGCCCGCGGCGGTGGCGGCTTCGATGGCGTCCTCGCGGGTGGCGCCCTCGCGCCCATAGGCAATGTTTTCCCAGATGGGCGCATTGAACAGCAGGGGTTCCTGCGGCACGATGGCCACCTGTCGGCGCAGAAAATTCAACGGCAGTGTGCGCAGGTCGCAGCCATCGAACAGAATGGACCCGGCTTCGGGGTCGTAGAAACGCGCGATGAGATGCGCGAGGGTGCTTTTTCCGGAACCCGTGGTGCCCACGAGGGCCACTGTCTTTCCCGGTTCCAGCACAAAGGAGATGTCGTCAAGGATCCGGTGCTGCGGCGCATAGCCGAACGACACGGCCCTTACGTCCACCCGGCCTGAAATCTGGGGGGGCGTTCGTGTTTCGCGCGCCTCCGCCACGGTTGCACGCTCGGCGCGGTATTCGCCGATCCGTTCCATCGCCACGGCGGCCCGTCCGAACGTTCGCCCGGTCTTGGCGAGTTGCCGCGCCGGCGTGACGATGCCGCGCAAATAGGCGAGGAAAATGAGCAGATCGCCCGGGGTGAGCGCTCCAAGAGTCACACGGACTGCGCCGTACCAGGTGATCGCGCTGGTCGCGACGGCGATGGTGGCGTTCATCATGGGGCTAAAGCTGGACTGAAGACGGTTGGCCAGCAGGGCGGCATCAAAGCCCTTGCGCGCTTTCTCATGGAACCGACGGTCTTCATGGTCGGCGCGGTCAAATGCCTGGACGAGCGACGCATTGGCAAGCACTTCCTGGGCGGAGCCCCACAACGCTCCTTCCTCCTCGCGAACCTTGCGCAGGGCCCGGCGCAGTCGCCCCGCGAAATGATGTGCAATCGCGCCCAACAACGGTGCGACCGACAGCGTGATGAGGGCATACCGCCAGTCAACCCTGAGCATGACTGCGGCCATACCCACGATGGTGAGCACGTGCGGGAGGATGTCGATCCCGAGGGCCGAAATGAAATCCTGCACTTCCCGTGTGTCGGCGCTTAGCCGAGACATGACCTCGCCGCTCATGTGGCGTCGATGGAAGTCTGTCGACAGTCGCTGCAGGTGGGCGAAAAGATCCCGCCGAAGGGCAAGGACGATACGTTGCCCGGCGTCCAGGATGATCCGGTTGCCGAAATAAACCAGTGCCGCATCCGCCAAGCCGAGTGCCAGCATGGTCAGACCCAGCGCATCAAGCAGCGCCGGGCCCTGCGTCGCCGGGTCGGGAAGGAGCCCGTTCGCCCAGAGCGGAAGCGGCTTCTTGAATATGACATTGTCGACGATGAATTTGAGAGGCCACGGCAGCACCAACAACACGCCGGCGCGTGCGCTCATCAGGGCTGTCCCTGCGGCAAAAGCCTGCCATTCACGGACGACGTAGGGTCGTATCCATGGCCCAGGGGCTTGCGCTCGGCGCTTCATGCGGCTGAGACGCGGGGGCGCGTCGTCTGGCTCAGGGCAATCGTTCGCCGCACAATCTGATCCCACCCCAGGGAGGCGGCGCGGCTTTGGGCTGCTTCTCCCATCTGGCGCGCCAGGCGGGGTTGGGTGAGCAAGCGGGTGATGGCGGCACGCAGGGCCACGGCATCACCCGGCGGATAGAGCAAGCCTGTCCGGCCATGGTCCACAAGCTGGACGAGTTGCCCGAGGCGAGGGGCGATCACCGGCTTGCCCGCCGCCAGCGACTCCATGACCTTCAGCGGGGAAAAATAAAAATCTTCCTGGGGCAGGTAGGGTGCCACCATGAGGTCAGTCGCGCTGATCCAGCCGGGAATTTCCGGGTGAGGGACCTTGCCGGTGAGCCAGATGCGCGCAGAAAGCCCGCTGCTGGCGGCGCGCGCGCGGACTTCCTGGAACTCGGGGCCATCGCCGACGGCGAGCAAACGTGCCGCAGGGTGCTCGGCGGCCAGATGGCAGAAGGTATCCAGCAGAAGGAGGGTGCCGTGCCACGGCTTGAAGCTTCCGACAAATCCTATGACGCAAGCCGTCTCGTCTGCGCCGATCAGGGTGCGCCGCTTCGACCGACCGGAATCATCGGCGAAACGGCGCACATCGACCCCATTGGGCATCACATGGATGTTGTCGGACCGCTTCGCGACCGATCTGACGTGGGTGGCCACCGCCTCGGAGACGGCGATGATATGGTCTGCTCCCAGATAAGACTCGCTCTCTGCCACGCGGGCCGCCTGGTGGAGCACCAAGCCGCGAAAACGTGTCTGTTCTTCGACCAACGGGGAGTTCACTTCCAGCAGGCGCGGAACCTGATAGCGGGAGGCGAGGGTGACGCCGGCGCGGTGGAACAGCGCATGCCGTTCGTAGATGAGGTCAGGCAGGAAATCCATGTCGGCGAGTGCGCGATGGAGACGTTCGGGCACGGTGCGATCATAGGCCAAGCGCCCGATCTCCCGCCGCAGCATCCGCTCGTCGAGGGCCGAGGGCCCGAGCCCGTGCATGGCGCACGTTTCTTCCAGAACATGCCCGGGCGACTCGAAGTCGAGCGCGACGATGTGCGCGGGGGGCGGAGCGTTCCCTTCCCCCAGCGTCGGGCAGGCCAAAACGACTTCATGTCCGAGCTCCGCGGCGGCCGTGATGAACTCGCGGACATGGACGGACGCCCCCTTGTCGCCAAGGATGGGGATGCCGCGATCCAGGTTGAGGTAAAGAATTTTCATTCGGTGGCCGCGCCCACGGCCGACATCTCGTCGGAGGATGTATCCCCTGCCGCGCAGCCCTTAGGCGTGTCGTGGGTGTGGGCCTGGCCGCAGGATTCGCAGCCGAACAGGTCATGGAGCTTGCGCGTGGTTTCCCAGAGATCGAAGTCCTGTTCGAGCACCTTGCGCCCCGCCTGAGCCATCGAATGGGCGCGTTCCGGGTCAAGGAGGATCTGCTCCATCGCATCGCATAGCGCTTGCGGATCGCGCGGGGCAACGAGCACCCCCGTCTGTTCGTGGCGCACCAGCTCTGGAATCCCGGACACTTCCGTGGAGACGACCGGGACGCCGATGGCCATGGCCTCGACGATCACGTTGGGGATGCCGTCCCGGTCGCCGTCTTCCGTGATGCGCGGGGCCAAGGCGAACAGATCCGCCTGCTGGTACAAGGCGACGAGCGTGCTATGGGTCATGGCGCCCGGCAGCGTCACCCAGCGCTGTAGATTGTGTCGGGCGATCTGCGCCTGAAGCGCTTCGCGGAGGGGGCCTTCGCCGACAATGCGGCACTCGAAGGCGTGGCCGCGCGCACGCAGTCGCGCGCACGCCTCGATGAGATCGTCGTGCCCCTTCTTGTCGACCAGGCGCCCCACGGAGAGAATGAGTTTCGGGCGGACTTGGGCTGAGCGGACTTGGCTCCGCTCGGGCGCCCTGAAAAGCCCGAGGTCGATGCCATGGTAGACGAGGTTGACCTTTTCGGCGCCGGCCTCGCCTGCAAGTTCTCGGAGGTATCGCGCATTGTAGGCGGTGCAGGTGGCGACGAATTCTGCCGCCATCACCCGGCGCCGTATGATTCGCTCCGGGGTGAGATAAAGGTCCTTCGCATGGGCGGTGAAGCTGAAGGGCAGCCCGGTCATCGTGCTGGCGAAGTGGGCCACCGCCGCGGGGGCGTTGGCGAAGTGTGCATGGACGTGGCGAACGCCCTGTTGGCGACAGGTTGTCGCGACGAAACCGGCCCTGAGAAATTGGCGCCACACAGACAGCGGGTTGTTGGATTGCGCAGACCATAGGGTGCCGTAGCCCAGCGCCCGCAGGTAGCGCACAGGGGACGAGGCCAGGGTCGCTCCATGGGCCCGCAGCAAGGCCCACGCCTTTGCCAGGCGAGACGGCGGCAGGGCATGGACGGGCGCAAGCACCTCCCGCACCATCGGGTGATGGGGGGGCGGCTCGGGCGGCAGCAGGGAAAAGATTTGCAGGCTGCCGCCAAGCCTTTCCATGGCACGGATCTCATTCAGGATGAATGTCTCGCTCAGCCGCGGATAGCGCTTCATGATGTAGGCGACAGGGCTTTCGGGGTTCAGATTCATGCGGCACCTTCCAGACGTTCCATGTTGTGATCGCAAAGCGCCAAGAGCAAGGACGCGGCTTTTTCCGCGCCGTTCAGGTCCAGTCCCGAAATGTCGAACGGCGTGGGGCTTGGCGCGGCCAGGACCGTCGGCAACAGCGCGGCCAACGCTTGCGCCAGAGCCGGGCCGGGTTCGGCGTACCAAGCCAGTCCGCGTGCCGCCAACAATCTGGCGCGCAGCCGCTGTTCTTCGCGGGGCGCGGCGCGGGGCACGAGAATGGCCTTCTTGCGGGCCGCGATGATTTCTGCGCTGGTGTTATATCCCGCCATGGCCACGATGAGCTCCGCGGATTGCACGCTGGGCACCAGATTGGTTGTGTAATCCACAAACTCGACGTCCGTGCGCAAGGCGACCGCCGCCTGCAATGCGTCGCGCTGCTCCCGGGGCATCAGGGGGCCGGTCACGATGACGGAGTAGCATTGGTTCATGGGCACGGTCTGCAATGCCTTGAGATAGGCATCCATCAGGAAATGCCCGTCGCCCCCCCCGCCTGCGGTGACCAGCACGACCGGCCGCGAGCCGGCACGCGGGGTGCTCCAGCAGACCTCGCCCGCGCCGGGAGCCGTCACGGATGAGGTGCAGCCCCTGCTCACCACATAGCCGCAGTAATTCACTTTCCGAGCCAAGTTCGGGGGCAGGCCGTAGGCCTCGACGACATTGAAAACCTGGCGGGAACCGTACACGAGGACATGGTCATAGGCTTGTTCGATGAGGCCGTGAATGTCCTGCTCTTGCCAGAGTTGGCGTACGACGGGCGGGCTGTCGAGAATATCGCGCAAGCCAAGAACGGTGCGGCTTTTTGGCAATTCGCGGCGCATCAGCGCCAGTGTGGCCAACAACTCGCCATGCATTCCCGCAGGGGCATGGTCGACCAGCAGAATATCCGGGCGTTGGCGCAGCACGAGCTTCAGGATCAGCGCTTCCCGATAACCTTTCACCATCCCGAAAGTCTCGCCCGCCTTGCGCGAGGCATAGCGCTCGGCGCCGGTTTTGACTACCGGAGGCAGCGGCTGCACGTGCAATCCGGCGGGCAAACGCCATTGGCGGATGACTGGAGAGCCGGTGAGAAGCCATACCGAGAATCGACCCTCGTGGCTCAGCAGGCGCTCCGCGATGGCGAGGTTGCGCCTCAAATGGCCGAGGCCAAAGGTGTCGTGTGAATAAAGGCAGACCTTGATCGGACGTGCGCCGCTTCTGCCGTCTGCCGCGTGCGCATCGCCGCCAGACGCGGCCGAGGCCTCTCCTTCGCCCAATGCGTCGGCATCGGACACGGGGACGCTTGGAAGCAACGGTTGCGGAGAGAATTCGTCATCGTGCTCCGGTTCATGCCGAAGACCATTGTTCATGGCGCCCACCTTGCGTCAGGGTAACTCGTCCCATTATTGTGGGAGAAAGTTCCACAGTCAAGCGCAAGACGGTTACAAATGGTTAAGGTGAGCGATCGGCCCATCCAGCGGGCATCGCAATGCTCGGACGAGCGGCATGCAGCCCTCGGCCGGAGCCTTCTCGCCCATCCGGAAAGGTTTGTCAGAAATGGCGGTATACGCCCAGCCCGCCGCCTTTTTGGGTACTGTTGGCAGTGAGTCCGTGGACCGCGTACGCCTGCAGTTCCCATTGGCGGGTGAGTCGGCTCGTATAAGCTGCCAACAGTTCGTCGGTGGGGCCTATGCCGCGCTCGAGGGGCGTATGGCCACCAACGGACAGCGTCAGGTAGCGGTGTGGCCGAAGAGCAAGGGATGCCCCGGCCTCATAGGTGGTGATGTCTCGCAGATTCAAGCCGCTGGCGCGGCCCACGAACCGATAGCCCAGTTGGGCGAAGGGATAGAGCCGATGGAAGAAGCTCCAGGCGAACCGGGCTCCGGCCTCTTCGTCGAAACTGCCGGTGCCGAAGCCTTGAGAGCGCGACGCCGTGGGCACCTTGAGTTTCACGTAGGGGCTTACGGAGAAGCTCGATGCCGAGGATCGGTATAACCGATATCGGCCCTCAAGCCAAGTATCGCCGGGTCCGGAGCGGGCGCCCCTCCCGGGGCTGCCGCGGATGACGGTGGCGCCTGAGACGAGCGCATTTCCATGAATGGAAAGATACGAGAACTGCGCGTGGAACCCCCAAGGTCCGGAGCGGTAATAGACGGAGAGCGGCAAATCGTAGATGCGCACCGTCTGGGTCGTGCCGTAGCTTCCAGTGAAGTAGGAGGGTTCGATGCCCACCGCCGTCCCCGCACAGGCGGTGAAAGGCGCGGCAGCGAGCGTCCCGGCGCCCGCCAACAGCAGCATGCGGTCAAGGTTGAGGCCGCGCTTGAGACGCTTTATCACGGTGCTCCTTCGTCCCCGGCAGATGCCCGCCTCACCGGAGCCATATCGCGCATAACAGGTAACGGAATTAGATGTACAATTGTGGAATATATTCCCACAATTGGTGGGTCAGAATTATTACATGGTAGTGGGCGGTGGGAGAAGTCGCGCAGCCTGGGCTTCGCAAGATGGCGTCTAGAGACTGCGTGCATGACTTGTTGACGGTGTGCATCGGGTGGAATGGTGTCTCCCCTTGAAATGATGCTGCGGCGTGTACTACGGCCATTGATCGCTTATCTGATGCGGCAGGGCTGGGGCTATATTGCCTTGCGCGATCTTCTCAAGCGCATTTATGTCGAAGAGGCGTTGCGTGCGCAGGCGGACGGGGAAAGCCCAACTGACAGTCAGATCAGTCTTGTTACCGGAATCAACCGCCGCGAAGTCAAGCGCCTTCGTGAGGAACTCGACACGCCGGGCAGCCAGGCCGTGCGCGATCCCATGGCCGGCGTCAACCTCGCCGCGCGGATCGTGGGGACCTGGGTCTCGGCGCGGCCGTTTCTCGATGGTGCGTCCAAGCCTCTGCCGCTCTCCTTGCATAGCAGGGGCAAGGGACCGTACTTCGATGACCTGTTGCGCGCCGCCAAAGTGGACGTGCGGGCCCGCACGGTGGTGAAGGAGTTGCTGCAAGCCGGGGCGGTGGAAAAAACCGGGGACGATACGCTGACTCTGTTGCGCGGGGCATTCACGCCGAAGGAGCCCCGTGAAAAAATGCTGTTCCTCGCGGCGAATGTCAGCGACCACCTCCGCGCTTCTTTGCATAACCTTTCGACGCATGACGCGCCTTATATCGAGCGCGCACTATTCCACAATGGCATGGTTCCCACCGATCTGGATGCGGTCCGACCGCAGTTGAGCGATATGGCCGACCAGATGTTGCGCCGCGCCAACGAGCTCTTGCTCGACCGGACGGTGGCGGGCACGGACGGCGTGGGCGACGAGCAGGACAAGCCCCTGCGTCGCCTGCGCCTGGGTGTCTATTTTTATGAGACGGATGCGGAAGACCAACCTTAGCAACCACGAGGCGCAGCGCGTGAAGATTACCGTAGAGGGCGCGCAGAGACCTTCGCGTCGCGTCCATTTCGTCGCTCTCCTGCTCGGCGCTCTGTTCGGTTCGATGGCGCGCGCGCATCCGGCGTACGGACAAGCATTCGTGCTCTCGCCCGGGCCAGACCCCGTCGTGCCTCGGGGCGGAGAGAGCGGGGGCATCGGCGGCACCGGCGCAAATCCGCAGGGAGGCGGCATAGGGGGCACGGGCCTGCATTCCGAAAACGGCGGCATTGGCGGCACCGGCAGGTCGATCGTCGGCTACGGCCCAATCCAGGCCTTCGGCAGCGTGTTCGTCAACGGAAGAGAATATGAAATCGGTTCCGCAACCCGTGTGACCGTCAACGGCCAGGCCGCCAGCATGTCGGATCTGCACGTGGGGGATCTCGCCCAGGTCGAAGGCGTGGAAACCACGGCAAGGGGCGGGATTGCGCGAGAGATCACGATCAGTTATCCCATCGCCGGACCGATCGCCGCCGTCACGCACGACGCCATCGACGTCGTCGGGCAACGCATCATTGCAGCGCACCGTGCAATGATGGCGGGCTTGCAGGCCGGACAGGGCGTGATGGTCTCCGCGCAGCAACGTCCGGACGGCACCTGGGTCGCTTATCGCATCGCGCCCGAAAGCCGACCGTCGCATTTTCGTCTGGAGGCGAGGCTCACTGCCCTGGGCGCTCACTCGCTGCGGGTCAGCAATACGAGGATCATCCTGCAAGGGGCGTTACCGGCAGGCCTACGCGTGGGCGAGCGGGTGGCTGTCACGGGCGAACTGGGGGCGCAGGGATTCCAGGCCACGCATGTCGCACCCGCCCCCTTGGATCTCGGTACGGCGGACACGCGCGTCGAGTTGCATGATTATTTTCGGTCCGCCGGCCAGGGCCGATGGGTGGCGGCCGATGGGCTGACCGTGCGGGGGGTCCCGCCGACGGTGCACGCCGATGGGTCGGAGGCCGTGCAGATTTCGGGCTACCTGTCGGGAGGCGGCGCAGTGCAAGTCGAACATCTTGAGATCGTGCCGCCTTCCGTCCCGGGCCCGCACCCAAGACTCAGCCCGACGGGGCCGGACGAGCGCGAAAGCAAAGGATCGGATCCGGCGCCTCAATCGGCCGGTTCGCCCCCCGAACGCGAGAATGAGGGCTCCCAAGAGGCGCAGCCCGCTGCGACCACGGCGGACGAGGTCGGCTCTCCGGGTGTCGAAACCCATGAGGTTGAGGCACCCGAAGCGGGACCGCCCGAGGTCGAATCTTCCGGCAGCGAGGCTCCGGAGGTCGAACCGCCTGAAGTCGAACCGCCGGAGGTTGAACCTCCCGAAGGCCAGACGCCGGATGACTGAGGCGACCCCCAGCCCCATTCGGCATCGTCGGTGCATCCTGGCCGTTGAAGGGGAACGGGCGGGTGATGGCGCTCTCGGGGTAGGTGGGAGCGATCGTTTAGGGATCGAACACGGCGGCCTGGGGATCGTCATTCCAGCCCGAAATGGCTTTGAGGAATACGCTGAACCGGTCGCGTGCCAGTGATATCGCACCCGCCAATGCTTCCCAATGCCCCCGCCGCGAGCGCTCTCGTCTGTCTTCGTGCAGGGCGTACCGGGTGCGTCCCGGCCGGCGCATGCCCCGCCCACATGGACCAGGCGGTCTTCGGCACCAGGATCACCATCACCACGTGGACCCCGATAAAAAAGACGAGCGCGCCCATCCCGGCAAAATGAACGCGCCTAGCCGCTTCATGGCCCCCGAAAAGGGCCGCAAGTCCCTGAAACTGGACGGAGCCCCAAGCACCCGTCCGGAGGCGATTCGCACGGCAACTCCGACCGCCACGCCCAGGTAGGCCGGACACTGGACGGCGGTGCAGACGCCTCGCCGATGCCGCAGCCGCCCAATGCGTCACGCGCACCGTGAGCGGATGGGTCCGCCTTTCCGAGGACGCGGCCATCGCGATCGCCCAGACTGCGCCCGGAAAGCGAGGAGCCGCAAGGCTGCGGCACGGTGCCTGCGGCCTCCAAGCCGGCTGCTCGAGGCCGATGCGCTTGCCTTCGCCCAGGCGCCCAGGCGCCAGTCCGGAGCGCTGTAACGGGAGACCTCTGCGGAAGGCTCCCCGGGCGGCGATTGCCGCGAAGGAGGGCACCGCGGTGCCTCGGCGCATGCACCACAACGGTGATGGCGGGCAAGGACCGGATTGAGGACTCCCCGGCGCGCGGTCTGCGGCCAATAAGCGGACTTCGGCATCCACTATACTGCATAGAGTGAGCCAGTCTCCGAGCGTGCTATGGTGCCTTCATCATATTGCTCGGAGGGGTGAATGGAATGAAGAAAAACCTTGCGCTGTGCCTGCTTTTCTTGCCCTTGGCGGCGGCGGGTTCGACCCAGGCTAAGGCCATGGACATGATGAATCGACATAGCCACGCGCTCCAGCCGCAAACCAACGCCCGACAGGCGGTGCCTTTTCCGCCGATGGCGCGTGCCCACTTCCTGGCCAACATGCGGGACCACCTGCAGGCGTTGTCCGTCATCCTGGCGGCGATGGCATCGGGGAATTACGGCAAGGCGGCCGCTGTCGCGAACGTGCGGCTCGGGATGAATTCTCCGGCGGCGTCCAGCTGCAAGGCTGGCGGCGCTCACGGCGATCCTTCCGCAGCGGACGCGTCGGACATGGAGGGGATGATGGCCCAGTTCATGCCGGAAAAGATGCGCGGCATTGGCCTGCGCATGCACCAGGCGGCCTCCGCTTTTGCCGCCGCGGCGGCCGAAGCCGGGAGATCGGGCGATCCCCGTCCTGCTTACCGGGCGCTCGCGCACGTGACCCAGCAGTGCGCCGCCTGCCATGCGGCGTATCGAGTGCAATCACGGAGCAAGCGTCAAGGACGTGCCGGGGGGCAACAGGATGTAACGGGACCAGCGATGAGAACCGCCCTAAGCCTACTGAGCCTGCTGCCCGTCCTGTTGGGGGGATGTGCCGCGGGGCCGGATTTCGTGCCCCCTGCCGCGCCCACGGACACCGGCTACCTTCCCGCGCGGATCGTACCCCGACTCGCGGCGAGTGCCGGCCGAGAGCCGGCCCAGTACCTCGTCGAAGCACAAGGCGTCCCCTCCGCATGGTGGCGGGTTTTTCATTCCGCCGCATTGGACAAGGTGGTGGCGCAAGCCATGGCCGGGAATCCCTCGATTGCGGCCTCGGATGCCGCCTTGGCGCAAGCCCGGCAGGCCGTCCGGCAGGTGCAAGGCGGCTACTGGCCGCAGGTTGACGTTGCTGCTTCCCTTGAGCGCCAGCGCGGCCCCGCTTCCTTTCTAATCCAGCAACCCGGGCGAAGCCTGCCGACCTACACCGTGTATTCGGTGGGGCCGATCGTCAGTTTTGCTCCCGATGTCTTTGGTCTCACCGCGCGAGGCGTGGAACAGAGCCAAGCCCTCGCGGAAAATCAGCGGTACCAGTGGGCGGCGGCCCGGCTCGCGGTCACAGGCAACACGGTTCTCCAGGCATTATCCATTGCCTCGGTGCGCGAACAGATCGGTGTGATTCGCGCCCTCGTATCCGACGACGAGAAGACGCTCTCCATCGTGCGCGGGCAGGAGGTCATCGGCCGAGCTTCGCATGCCGACACGCTCGCCGCCGAGGCTCAGCTCGCGAACGACCGGGCCCTCTTGCCACCCCTGCGCCAACAGCTGGCGCTCGCCGAGGACGCGCTTGCCGTCCTCGTTGGCAAGCCGCCGGCCGACTGGATGGCTCCGGCCTTCAAACTGAACGAATTCACCTTGCCCGCCAGACTGCCCTTGACGCTGCCGTCGACCCTGGTCCGGCAGCGCCCGGACATCCTGGCGGCAGAAGCCGAGCTTCGCGCCAGCAGCGCCGCGATCGGCGTGGCGACGGCGCAGATGTTCCCGAATTTCCCGCTTTCCGCCTCGGTCGCGACCGCCTCCCTCTCGACGACAGCCCTCTTCGGGCAGTCAAGCGTGGTGTGGACCCTGGCCGCAGGGCTCATCGCGCCGATCTTCCACGGCGGGGCATTGGAAGCGCGAAAGCAGGGGGCGATCGACGGTTTTCGCGCAACACTCGCGCTCTACCGGCAGACCGTGCTGCAGGCGTTCGGCCAGGTGGCCGACGTCCTGCGTGCCCTAGGGCACGATACCGAGTGGGCGCTCGCAGAGGGCCAGGCGTTCGATGCGGCGCGTTCATCGCTGCAGATCGAACGCCTCGACTATGAGGCGGGCCGAACCGATCTTCTTCACCTGCTCGAGGTCCAGCGGACTTATCAGGAGGCACGCCTGGGATATGTTCACGCCCGGGTGCAGCGCTATGTGGACAGCGCGCAATTGTTCGTGAGTTTGGGCGGCGGCCAAGTGGACGCTACGGGGGGCGTGCTCAGCCGGAGCGCAGGCAGCGAACCTGCGGCAAGCCGGCGAGCCGCGGTCGTTCAACCTTGGCGAGTGCGGCATTTGGCGAGCATCGGCGGAAAGGAATAGCACATGAGCCTGTCCCAACGCAGCTTCCGCATGGCTCTGGCGGCACTCGTGGTCTTGGCGGCCGCCGGGGTGCTGATATGGTTTCGTGCCTTCAGGCCTTTGACGGTAAAGGTCGCGCACATCGAGGCGAATGTTCCGGAACAGGTGTTTGGACTCGGAGTCGTGGGCACGCGTGTCGAATCCAATCTGGGATTCAAGGTACCCGGCGTGCTGTCATCCCTCCTTGCCGACGAGGGGCAGCACGTCCGCGCCGGCCAGCTGCTTGCGCGGCTGGAATCGCGCGACGTCAAAGCCCAGCTTTCGGTCGACAAGGCCAATGTTGCGCAGGCCCGTGCCAACATCGCCAAGGCCCATGCGGCCGTCGAGAGTGCCGCGGCCCTGCTTGCGAATGCCCGGGCCGTCGCGGCGCGCAGCCGGCGCTTGATCAAGGCGGGAGGCGTCTCCGAAGAACAGCTGCAAAACGACAGGGCAGCATCAAGGGTGGCCGCCGCGAACCTGGCCATTGCGCGAAGCGACGTGGGCGTCGACGAGGCCGCGCTGCGCGCCGCAAAGGCGCAGGTTGCCGCGCAGCAGGCCGTGCTCGGCTACTACGCGCTCCATGCGCCATACGATGCGTGGATCGTCTCGCGCAATCTCGAACTCGGCAGCGCGCCCGCCGCAGGCCAGTCCGTGTTCACGATCGTGGCGGCCCATACCATCTGGGTGCTCGCCTATGTCGACGAACGCCTGGCGGGGGACCTGCGCGTGGGAGACCCTGCGCGCATCACGCTGCGCTCTCAGGCGAACCGGCCCCTTGCGGGTCATGTCGCCCGGATCGAAGTCCAAAGCGATCCAGTCAACGAGGAACGGCTCGTCGATATCGCCTTCGACCGCGTTCCTCGAAACATCCATCTGGCCGAACAGGCGGAGGCCGTCATCACGACGGGGCATTTGGCGCGCGCGTTGGCCGTCCCGCAGACTGCGGTCGGAGATCTGAAGAACCACGGCGGCTGGGTCTGGACCGTCGAACATGGCCGACTGGCGCGTCGCCACGTGGAATTCGGCCGTCAGCTTCTCAATGGCCGCTTGCCGATCAGGGGCGGGCTGCCGCAGGGGGTGGCCGTGGTCGTCGCCCCGGTGCCCGGGATGCGGGCGGGACGCGCCGCACGGCCGGAGCCGGAGAGCACGCCATGAATTTGGCCTTTCGCGACATCCGGCACAATGCCCTTCGCTTCGCGCTGACCAGCGTGGGACTGGGGTTGCTTCTCGGCATTGTCGTGGCCATGGCCGGGATCTACGAAGGCGCGCTCGACGATGCGCTTCGCCTGCCGCGGGCGTCTCACCCGGACCTCTGGGTCGTGCAGCCGGGGACCAAGGGTCCATTTGCCGAGCCTTCGCGAATTCCGCGAGACACGCGGGATTTGGTACGCCGCATCCCCGGTGTGGCGGCTGCAGGGGCCGTGACGTTCGAAAGCGTCCAGACGGCGGTTCAGGGAAAGCCATTGCGGCTTGACATCGAGGGCTATGAGCCCGGCCGCATCGGCGGCCCGGAATCGATCATTGCAGGCCATGGAATCACCGAGAGTCATTATCAGATGGTCGCCGACCGATCATCCGGCCTGAGGCTGGGCGAGCGTGTTCCGCTGGGCCCATACCACGACCCGTACACCGTGGTGGGTCTGACGCGCGGGATGGTCAACTCCGCGGGCGACCCGGTCGCCTGGGTGAGTCTGCTCGACGCGCAGAGCCTTCAGTTTGCGGTGACCCCGCCCCTGCAGCGGCGTGAACAAGCGTCCGGCCGCGCGCCCTTGCCCACGGCCGACATCAATGCCGTGCTGGTGCGCCTCCAACCGGGGTTCGCGCCCGAGGCGGTGGCGCAGGACATCGTGCGCTGGAAGCACCTGTCTGCGGTACCGCAGCGCGAGGAGGAAAGCTACCTTACGGTGTTCGTCATCGAGAAGATGCAGCGCCAGCTCGGCATGTTCATGGCCATACTGATCACCGTTTCAACGGTGATCATCGCGCTGCTGATCTACACCCTGACCATGGACAAACTGCGCTCGATCGCGACCCTCAAGCTGGTCGGCGCATCCGACCGGACCATCATCGGGCTCATCGTCCAGGAGGCACTGATCATCGGCGTGACCGGCTTTTGGCTGGGGGTGGCGTTTACGTCCGCCCTGGCGAGCCATTTCCCGCGGCGTGTTCTGATACTCCCGCGCGATATCGGCCTGCTCTTCGGCGTCGTCATCGTCGTGTGCCTGCTCGCCTCTGTGCTGGCCGTGCACGCGGCCGTCAAAGTCGAGCCCGCCCAGGCTCTGGCGGGGTAGCGCCATGCCGGCGAGCGCGGAAGGCCCCGCCCTGATCGAACTGCGCAACATCTCGAAGCATTATGGAGAGGGCCAAACCCGGGTTGACGCGCTCGTCGGCGTCACGGCTGCGGTCTACCCCGGCGAAATCGTCGGCCTCTTGGGGCCTAGCGGTTCGGGCAAGACCACGCTGCTCAATGTCATCGGTTGCGTCATCGAGCCCAGCGAGGGGTGGATGATGCTCGACCGGGAGCGCGTGTATGACGCGCAGTGGCTGCGGGCGGACCTGCGTCGCCTGCGACTCGAGAAGATCGGCTTCGTGTTTCAAACGCCCAATCTGCTGCCCTTCCTCAACAGCACAGAGAACGTCGCGGCGGTCATGGAATTGATGTCGGTCCGTCCGCGCGAGGCGCGCGCCCGAGCCCTTCAACTGCTGAACTATCTGGACGTTGGCCATCGTGGTTTGTCGATGCCCGGCCAGCTGTCGGGCGGAGAGGCTCAGCGCGTGGCGATTGCGCGTGCCCTGGCGAATGCGCCGCGCATCATCCTGGCCGATGAACCCACGGCCGCACTGGATTCGCAACGCGCCGGCGTGGTGATGGACTTGCTGCGGCGCGTGGCGATCGACCGCCGCGCGGCCATTGTCGTCGTGACCCACGACGAGAAGATATTCGATCGCTTCGACCGGGTGTTCCATCTGCGTGATGGCCGCTTGGACGCGACGGCGGCCGGAGGCGTCAAATAGGCGGCTCCGGCCGCGCTGCCGGCTATTTCCCGAGTCGTGATTGTGCCTGTTCGGCCAGGGACAGGTGCGTCTGCAGGACTTTCAGCGCCCGCGATGCGAACTGCTTCGCGGCAGGGTCCCGTCCGTTCTTCACCTCGTCAAGGTATTCCGGGATGTCCCCCTCGTGGTCCTTGATCATGAGATTCACATAAGCCGTGTCGAACGCATGTCCATGGAGCTTCGAAAGCCGCCCCAACTCGGCCTGGTCCTTGGATGACATCGAGGGCCACTTCAGGTTCTCATCGAGGGCGATCTGGTGCAGCGGGCCCACCTCCTCCTGGTGGTCGGTCGCTATCCGATAGCCCAGCAGCTTGACGAGTTCGCTGGAGGCGTTGTGCTGCGCAATCTGCCCGGCCTTGATTTCGAAGGAAAGGTCCCCCGCCGCCTCCTTTATGAAGTGCGCATCGGATGCGGCGAAGGCTTGCGCCGTCCCGATCAATGCCGATACGCCAAGCAGGGTGCCCAGTCCATACCGCAGTACCGCTAGCCGTCCGTTCATCGTTTTCCCTCCTCGTTGGGTGGTCGCGAGCGATCGAGAAACATTGGTGCAAGATCAGGAGAGGCCGTGCATGGATCACTTGCAGAGGCGCCGATGTCTTGGACGCTCCGCCAACCGCGGATTGCGACTGCTGTTCCCGAGCGCTCCGCGAATGAGCGGGCGCTCATGATATAAATTTATATGTGACGGCTCCCCGGCCCTAAGTCCGGAGCTTCCCGGGCCTGTTTGCCGAAGTCGCCAATGAAGGCAAGCGGGTGTCACACCCTGGATTCGCCACACCCGCGGCGCCAAGCGAGAGGGTAGGTCGCTCCAAGGCGCTTCAAATATAGACAGGGAAGGCTTGCTTCGCAAGCCGCGCTTTCCGCCGTCGCCCTGAATGACGGGGTTTGACGCGCACGCTGATCCCTCTGGAAACATTGCCGGCAGACGGCCCATCGGGCCTGAAAAATGTCCGTCGCGCGAGCCGTGCGAATGCCCGGCAAGGGCGGATAGGGCCGCGCCTACCCACGAACCGGAGTGCGCTGGCGGAATCTCGACGGGCGATTCGTTGTCTGGGGGCCGTGCGCAGTGGGGGCGGCGGCTGGCCGCGACGGGGGCGCCGACCAGCCGCTCGGGTGGGCGGTCAACGCCCGATGTGCCTGCTTACCCGGTTTTCCTGCCGGTTGAGGCGGGCCTGCTCGGCAGGCGTGACGGCCCCGTGATGTCGGGCCGCAAAGTGCCGCTCCTCCATACGGATCCGGTGATCGGCGCGATGCAGTCGTCGGGCCTTGGCGCGGGTGAGATCACCCTCCCGCACTTCTTGTCGGATGCGCCCGTTCTGTCGGGCGAGCCGCCCGTTGATCTGCTCGCGACGGGGATGCTGCTGGGCCCACGCGCTATCTGCCAAGGCGGAAACGCTGGCGCTGGCGATGAGGGAGGCCAGAAGGACAGCGATGAGTTTGGGAAGCCGTCGGTTCATAAGTGGTCCTCGATGAGGTGCTGACGATGGCATCGCGGATGCGACCCTTAACCCTCAACGCCTGAGGCGCCTTTTCGGTTGACGGCGCCCGCGGATGCCGCATGCACTTTTTCGTTGCCGCGCAGGGCACCTATTGCGATAAAATGTAAGCAAGCTAATTGTTGGACTGGCTAAGAAACGATAGCCGCCGGCCGTGCTGCCCGTCGATCCGGGCAGGCGCAAGGATGCCCTGCGGCGGCAAGCTTTTCCAAAGAATCTCAAGATCGCGCGAGGGTACGAATCATGAAACCCACGAGAGGCTGGGCAGTTCCCGGCGCCGCCGCATCGCAGGCGGCTCCGCGATGACGCGCCGGTCGAAGCTGCGGGCCGTGCTTGCCGTGCTCGCCGTGGGTGCCGTCCTCCTGGCGTTTCCCTCCGTGCGACGGGTCTTCTTCGGGCCGGGGGCTCCTCCCGCCTCGATCGTGGTCTCAGGCAATATCGAGGCCCACCAAAGCGTCCTCAGCTTCGCCCAGGTCCAGGCACCGATCGTGTACCTGCCGTTCGACGAAGGTCAAGCGGTCAAGGCAGGGACCGTGCTCGCCCGGGTGGACCGCCGCCCCTATGCGGAGCAGTTGCGCATCGATGCCGGGAACCTCGGCGTTGCCCGCGCCCAGGTGGCGGTCGACGCCGCCAACCGGGTCGCGGCGCAAAAGACGGTCGTCAGCGACCGGTACGACCTCGCCGAGAAGCGCCGCGAATTGCGCCGTGACGAGAGATTGCTGAAGCATCACGCCACCTCCCGGTTGGTGACCCAGCAAGCCTTCGCCCTCGAAGGGCAGTCGGCCGCCCAGCTCGCCCGCGACCAGGCGCTCGTGCGGGTGGCCAGCAACACCGTGCGGCTCGCGCAGGCGAGCTTGAAGGCGGCGCGCGCGAAGGTGCGACTGGACCGGATCGTGCTCTCCTACACGCGCCTGACGGCCCCCTTTGCCGGCGTGCTCGCGGTTCGCGAGGCCGAGCTGGGAGAGCTGGCGGGTCCGGGCGTCGCCGTCTTCACGCTCGACGATCTCGACCATGTGTGGTTGCGCGCCTATGTGAACGAGCCCAATTTGGGGCAGGTTCGCTTGGGCGAGGGGGTGGCGGTCAGCACCGACACCTATCCCGGCAAGGTCTATCATGGGACGATCAGCTTCATTTCGCCCCAAGCCGAGTTTACGCCCAAGACGGTCGAGACCCACGCGGAGCGCGTCGCATTGGTCTATCGCATCCGCATCGACATCGCCAACCCAACCCATGAACTGTTGCCAGGCATGCCGGCGGATGCCACCATCGCCCTCCTGCCGGCGGGGAAGTGAAAGATGTCTCGCGCAGAAGGCACGGTGGTCGAGGCGCGTTCCTTGGCCAAGACCTTCGGCAGCGTCGCCGCGGTGCGCTCGGCCACCTTCGCCGTCTCCCGAGGAGAAATCTTCGGATTGGTGGGGCCGGATGGCGCGGGCAAGACGACCATCATGCGCATGCTGGCGGGCGTCTTGCGTCCGGACCAAGGCGAGATCCTGGTTGATGGCGTGGAGGTGCTGCGCGAGCCCGAGCGTGCCAAGCGGCACTTGAGTTACATGCCGCAGCGCTTCGGTCTGTACGAGGACCTTACGGTGGGCGAGAACATCTTCTTTTACGGAGAGCTCTTCGGCGTCACCAAGGCCGAGCGCCTGGAACGCACCAGCCGCCTGCTGGACGCGGCAGGGCTTGTGCCCTTTCAGCGGCGGCTCGCCGGCCAGCTCTCCGGGGGCATGAAGCAGAAGCTCGGGCTGATCTGCGCCCTGGTCCACACCCCGGCGGTGTTGCTGCTCGACGAACCGACCACGGGCGTGGACCCGGTCTCGCGCCGCGAATTCTGGAGCATCCTCTACGACCTGCGCGAGACCGGCGTGACCATTCTGCTGTCCACGGCCTATATGGACGAGGCGGAACGCTGCTCGCGGCTCGCATTGCTGAGCGCCGGGGAGATCCGCTACTGCGATACCCCCGCGCGGCTCAAGGAGCAAATGCCCGGCGCCCTGGTGTCGATTCCATCGGGCGAGCCGAGGCGATTGCGCGCGCTCCTCTCGGGCCAGCCCGGCGTGCTGGGCGTCTTGCTGATGGGGGATCGGGTCCATGTGCGCGTGGACGATCGCGACCGCAGGACGCCGGAGCTCGTCCGGCTGCTCGCAGCGCAAGGCCTTGCCGGCGCGCTCGTCGAGCCGGCCGAGCCGGGCATCGAGGACGTGTTCGTGGCCCTGCTCGGCGAGCGGGAGGCGGCGTGAGTTCGGGCACCCCCGCGGTCGTGGTGGACAGGCTCACGAAGAGGTTTGACGAGTTCACCGCGGTCGACGGCATCACGCTGACGATCGGCCGGGGGGAGGTGGTGGGCTTCATCGGCCCCAACGGCGCCGGCAAGTCGACCACGCTTCGCATGCTGTGCGGTCTGCTCACCCCGACGGCCGGGCAGGCGACGGTGGCCGGCTACGATGTGGCCCGCGAGCCCGAGAAAGTGCGTCAGAACATCGGCTACATGTCGCAGAAATTTTCCCTCTATGGCGACCTGACGGTGCGCGAGAATCTGCGCTTCTTCGCCGGCATCTATCGCGTCCGCCGCGAGGACCTGGGGAGCCGCATGGATTTCGCGATCCGCATGGCCGGGCTCGAGGGCCGCGAAGACGTGCAGGTGACGACGCTGGCAGGCGGCTGGAAGCAGCGCCTCGCCCTCGGCTGCGCGATCCTCCACCGCCCGCCCATCCTCTTCCTGGACGAACCCACGTCGGGTGTCGAGCCCGAGGCCCGTCGCCGCTTCTGGGACCTCATCCACGATCTCGCCGCCGATGGCGTGACGATACTCGTGTCGACCCACTACATGGACGAGGCGGAATACTGCAACCGCATCGCCCTGATCAACCAGGGGCGGCTCATCGCGTTGGGCACGCCAAGGGAGCTCAAAGGCAGCCGGCTGGGTGGCCAGCTCGTCGAGATCGCCTGCGCGCCCTTGGGCAAGGCGCTCGCGCGCATGAGCGCGGCGCCGGGCGTGCTGGACGCCGCCATCTTCGGCGACAAGCTCCATGTCGTCATGGCCGAGGGCGGCCTCGACCTGGCGGGGTTGCGGCAGGCGCTTGCGGACGGCGGGATTCAGGTCGGGGAGGCGCGCGCCGTCCGCCCGAGCCTCGAAGACGTCTTCGTGCGCATCGTCACCCGCAAGCAGGATGCTCCCGGAGCGGCGGCATGAACGCCCGGCGCGTGCGGGCGATCGCCTTCAAGGAAGCCTTGCAGGTCTGGCGCGACCCGCGCAGCCTCGCCGTGGCCCTCCTGATGCCGTTCATGCAGCTCATCCTGCTGGGCTACGGGGTGAGCCTCGACATCAAGCATGTGCCTTTGTGCGTCTACGACCAGGAGATGAGCCAGCAAAGCCGGACGGTCGTGGACGGCTTCCTGTCCTCGGGCTGGTTCAGCCTTGCGCGCGCGTTGCCGAACGAAGCCGCCATAAGGACGGCCATGAACCGCGACCAATGCAGCGCGGTGCTGGTCATCCCGGCGGATTTCTCCCGCCGCCTTGCCATGACCGGCCGGGCGACGGTCCAGGGCATCTTCGATGCGACCGACGTTAATACGACCAATATCGCGATGGGCTACGCGGAAGGCGCAACGGCCCGACTGGCGAGCGAGTTCGAGTCGAAATACGCCGCCGCGCACGGTGTCGAGCCTTCCGCGGTGGGGAGCGTCGATCTGGAGCCGAGCACCTGGTTCAACGAGACCCTCGACAGCCGCAATTTCATCATCCCCGGGGTGGTCGCCGTGATTCTGGCCCTGGTCGGCGCGCAGTTGACCTCGCTCACCATCTCGCGGGAATGGGAGCGCGGCACGATGGAGCAGCTCATCTCCACCCCCGTGACCACCCTGGAGCTGATGGCCGGCAAGCTCATCCCGTATTTCGCCATTGGGCTCATCGATGCCGCGTTTTGCCTGGGCGCCGCCATCTTCTGGTTCAAGGTGCCTTTCCGGGGAGACCTGTTCACGCTGTTCGTGACCACCGCGCTGTTCATCCTGGTGGTGCTGGGCTTCGGCTACCTCATCTCCGTGCGGGTGCGCTCCCAGTTGGGCGCGAGCCAGATCGCGCTCCTCGTCACGCTGTTACCCACCACGTTGCTGTCCGGCTATACCTTCCCGATCGATCAGATGCCGGCGCCCATACGGGCCATCTCGCTCGTCGTCTACGCGCGCTACTACGTCTCGATCCTGCGCGGGCTCTTCCTCAAGGGAAGCGGGCTTGCCGGGCTCGCCGTCCCGTTTGCGGGGCTTTGCGTCTCCGCGCTCGTCATTCTGTGGCTGGCTGCAAGAGCCTTCCACAAGCGCCTGGACTGACGCCATGTATGAACGCATCGCCGTGATGCTGATGAAGGAGTTCCTTCAGCTCAAGCGTGACCGCTGGGCGAAGTTCCGTCTCGTGGTGCCTCTGCTCATCCAGATGCTGGTCTTCGGCTATGCGGCGACGTTCACCGTGCACCACGTGGCCACGACGGTGCTCGACCTCGATCGCAGCCAAGCCAGCCGCGCGCTGGTTTCGCATTTCGTGGCGAGTTCCCGTTTCCAGGTCGTCGACTGGGCCCAGAACCAGGCGCAAGTCACCCGCGACATCAATGAAGGCAGGGCGGTCATCGCAATCGTGATCCACGCGGGCTTCGCCAAGGATCTTGAGAACGGCCAGCAGGCGCCTTTGCAGGTCATCGTGGACGGTACGAATTCGAATACGGCCCTGATCGCCCTGTCCTACATCAGCCAGATTGTCGGCCTGTTTTCGCAGGACCAGGCCCCAGCCATGCTCCGCACCGCGGCGAGCGCGGCGGTGCCCGCGGTGAGCATTTCCCTCGAGCCGCGGCCGTGGTTCAACGACGACCTCAACGAACGCTGGTTCTTCATCCCCGGGGTGATCGGCACGATCACGCTACTCCAGGTGGTGAGCCTCACCGCGTTCGCGGTCGTGCGCGAACGCGAGGTCGGCACCCTCGAGCAGATCATGGTCAGTCCGATCCGGCCGGTCGAATTCATTCTCGGCAAGACGGTGCCGTTCTTTCTCATCGGGCTGGGCGACGTCGCACTGGTCAGCGCCTTCGGCATCCTCTGGTTTCGCGTGCCGTTCATCGGCAGCCCCCTGGTCATGTTCGCGGGCACCGTGCTCTTCTTGCTGGCGGCAGTGAGCTTAGGGCTGCTGTTGTCGACCTTCTCGCGCACGCAGCAGCAGGCCTTCGCGCTCAACTTCTTCTTCGTCAATCCGCTCTTCATCCTCTCCGGCTTCGCCTTCCCGATCGCCGCCATGCCTGCGTGGCTACAGGGGGTGACGGTGGTCAACCCCCTGCGCTACTTTCTGGTGGTCATTCGCGCGGTCTTCCTGAAGGGGGTCGGCTTTCCCGCGCTCTGGCCCGATCTCGGGGCCATGGCGCTGCTTGCCTCGGTCATGCTGGCGGCCAGCATCCTGCGGTTCCACAAGTCGCTGGATTAGCCGCCCGACAGGCGGTGCAACGCTCGCCGGGAGGATGATCGGCAGAGAGGACCTGCGGCGAGACTAACGGCGCAGATAGTGCATGACGGCGAGGTATGCGCCGAGGCACCCCAAGCCGGCGGAAAATAGAAGCAGCATCGCGACCTCGGTGGGGGAGGGCGGCATCAGGCGAAATCCGCTGCCATAAAGAGCGGCCAGCGTGGCGACGCGAGGTTCCAGCAAGGCGATCGACAGGCGGACGATGAGCCAGCTTACGACGCCTCCCAGGAGCCCGGCGGCGACGCCATAGTAGAGGAAGGGGCGGCGGATGAAGGCGCGGGTGGCGCCCATCAGCCAAGCGACTTCGATTTCGTCGCGCTGGGTGAGGATCTGCAGCCTGATCGTGTTTCCGACCACCGCTACCAGGGTGGCACCGAGCAGCACGGTCGTGAGCGCCACGATTTCCCGCGCGAGACGCAGGAAGGCGGCAAGCCGTTTTGCCCAGCCGAAGTCCAGTTGCACCTGATCGACTTCCGGCCAGGACTGGAATATGCCCTTGAGCGCGCGCAATGCCTGCGGATCGGGGGAGCGGGCGGTCACGATGAACGCATCCGGCAGCGGATTGGCGGGCAGGCTGCTGGCGGCGGCCGCCGCCCCTCCCGCCGCCTCCATCGCCTTGAGTGCGGCGGCCTTGGACACGAAGCGCACCGCCTCGACTTGTCCATGCAGTCTCGCCAGCTTCCGGTTGACGGCCCCGATGTCGGCGGGCCCGTCGTCGAGCCTGAGGTAAAGGTTGATCTGAGGGGCCGGATGCACGGTGCCCGCGAGTGACTGGACGTTCCGGAGCAGCGTATAGAGCCCCGCCGGAAAACTCAAGGTGACGCCGATGACCAGACAGGTCAGCGCGCTCGACCAGGGGGTCTTGAGTCCGCTCGCCACGACGCGGGACACGGTGCGCAAATGGGTCCGGCCCCACGAGATCATGCGTCCAGGACTCCCTTGTCGAGGCGCAGCACGCGGGCGGGGAGCCGCTGGATCAGCGTTTCGTCGTGCGTCGCGATGAGCAAGGTGATGCCGACCTGGTTGAAGGCCCGGAACATCTCCAGGATGTCGCGTGCGTGCCCGCTGTCCAACTGGCTGGTCGGTTCGTCGGCGAGCACCAGCGACGGGCGGTGGACAATCGCGCGTGCGATGCACA
>JAKAFK010000002.1 GCA_021817985.1 Pseudomonadota bacterium
ACCGCAATGTGCTTTAACTAGCTTGCCAATCCGGGGCTTGGCAACAGTTAGGCGGGAGCGATGTCCAGACATACCAGAGATGGTGGTATAGCTCCTTCGCCAGTTGCGGATCAGGTTGTCTGTATGTCTCCAAGACATTTTCGATTCCGAACCAAGAATATCTGGTTGCCAGCGCATATGCGGCGGCCACATCGCCTGACAGCGGAGTCACACAGGCTGAGATTGTTTTCGACGGCACGACATGCAGCGTGGCGAGAAACACGGAGGCTGCCCAGGGGTACAATGAAGACGCAACGACATCCTGCGTCCAATGGCTGGGCGCCGGCTCTCATACGGTGACTGTCTATCTTCAGACCGTTGGCGATCCTAGCCTCTATTTCGGCGATGCGAGCTACATCCTGCTCGAGTAGGATTCTCTGCGACTTGCGCTTTTCGGGATGGCCCAACGCCGATAACATCGCCCGAGCCCGATCGACGATGCGGCGCTGCATCATCCTCGTGCAATGGTGGAGATGATTACGCCGATCTAAGAGGTGGGCACCGTGGAAACGTGAACGCCGTCAGATTGGCCGACAGGCCAGGATCACTGACAAACCGCGATCGCCTCGACCCCGTTAGCCGCCGCCGAGCCGTTCCACAGCGAGCAATACCAGCCATTCCCAGAGGGCTCATTCGCGAAGATGTTGGTGTTGGCGGGACCATTCCCATAGAGGGTACAACCGCCAGCGACCAGTTTAGTGGTACCAGGACACGTCGACGTCACGGCCTCCGGACAGCCGCCGGCGCACTCGCCTGACGCAGCTGCATATCGGCCGAATAGCGCAGGGTTGAATTGCTCGGCCCAAGCCCCGGATTGGCAAGAAAGTATCACGCCCGTCCCATCCTGAGCAATCCGACCATTCGGTGAGCATGCATTCCCAACGCTCGCGGTCGGGGTGACGGTCAAATTGCCGGCGAGATTATTGAGCGTGGACGTCCCGCTTACAGTCGCGTTATTGGCCGTGAGCGTCCCCGCCACAGTCAGATTCCCGCTGTCGTCAACCGCGAGCGCGCTCCAGGAGGCTCCGTTGCACGTGTATGCCCTCGGGCCGGTACCGACACTCGGGGTCTCGACGACGCGCGTTTCATAGGCATTTGCCGACGAGCACGCCGGGAGACTGGCGTAATTCGCCACGGGGTTCTGCCAATACATGCTGCCCTGGGTTTCCCAGTTGTCCGACGCACCCTGGTTTTCGCAGGACAGGAGGACACCGCTGCCATCCTGCGCGATCGCGCCCACGGTCGTGCATGTCGATCCCGTCGTCTCGGTCGCAGACATGATCATCGGCACGGTCATGGTGTTCAATTCAGGGTGGCCGGGTACCGCGACACGGTACAAGTAACTCCCGTTCAGAACCTCATCGCCATTGAAGTCAAGCAAGGCTACGACATGGCCCGGCCCCGGATTTGGGAACGTGCCGCCGACCGCGACCGGTCCCCAGCCGGAGTAGGCACCGCATGCCTGGTTCGCGGCGCATCCCGCCACGGACAGGTCGCCGGATCCGCCGCCGATCGCGCCACCCCGGGAATGCACCTCGCTTGCGATCTCCGACGCATCCGTCCCGTCAATCGGCACGCCGCCCGAAGATTCAACCAGCGCTTCCAGATTGCCGTTCGCGTCCTTTCCGACGACAACTTCCCAGGACTGCTGGTAGCTATTGACGTTCTTGAACCCATACGGGAGGTAGCCGTTCGTGAGATCCGGCTCGCCCGCGGGGCAGGTCCCAGGCGTGTTCGGCACGCACAGGATCATCGATCCGTTCGTCGTGACGGCCGACTGCACGGTCGCGGAATTAGCGAGGATGTAATGCTGCGCGGCGTTCGCGATCGAGGTGAGTTCATGCGCAGTTGCTGCGTCCGTGATCGCCAGCCTAGCCGAGCGACCGAGGTGATTCATCACCGGAAAAAGAACCGCCAGCGCCACCAGTACGAAAACCATGCTCATGCCCATGGCGATGTCCCTTTATTGGGGTGCATAGACGAATGCGTTGTTGGGGATCCCCGCCGGGGCGGGCGTGGTCCCGCCGGTCTCGGGATTGACCAGCGCGCCGTTGACATCGATGGACAGCGCCGCGTCGTCGGCGAGTTCGGGGTCGTTCTTGATGAGCCGCCCGACGGCCCCACTCGACATTGAAAGCGGAAGCACACCCCAGGCATAGGCACGGTTCGACGACACGAGCGCGCCGTGCGCGATGCCCGCGGTTGTCATGGCCCCGGGCAGACTCGCCCAGGACGCGAGGCCCGGGGCCAGTTGGGCATCCGTGACGGCGCCCGAATAGCCCGGATTGCTGGCCAGGAACTGCTGAGCTGCCCCGCCATAGGTCACGACCCACTCTGCTTCGGTGGTCTGCATGCTGTCGCCGGACGACGGAACGGCTTGGTGGTCGACATGCGCAACGATAGCAGTGATGGCGATAACGAAAATAATGAATGCATAGGCGGCCATATGATTTCCCTCAGCGCAGCGGCAGCGACGCGGCGAGCAGCAGGGCGCGAACCGTGGGACGCAGGCGGACGAAAATCCGCCAGGTCCAGCCAAATGCCGCGGACAGCAGGCACTGGACACCGAAGATGATATTCAGGACGATCAGCCAGATCGCGCCGCCATGCGAGGCATCAAACGCCGCCCAGGCTAGACTGGCGAGGCCAAGCAGGCAATCGACGGACCTCCACATGATGTCGAACCGGTCCTCCAAACGCATGCCCATTACCTCTCGTTGAGCGCCTGGAAGCGCTGTTTATCGATGTCAGAACTCAGCATCGCGACGTTGCCATCGCGGATTTTCGAGCGAATGCCGTCGTCGTTGATGAAGAGCGGCTCGGCCCGCGCGAACGTCTCCTCTCCCATGCGCTCGAGCCGCAGGGTGATGACCGCCTTGAGTGTCTGCGCCAACGCAGGCCATCCGACCAGGAGCCCCAGTTTCTGGATAGCCTGCTGCGTGGACTCCGAATGGAGCGTTGCGGCGACAAACATTCCCGAAGCCGACGCGAGCACCGCGGCCTCCGCGCCCGCTTTCTCGCGGATCTCGCCGATGAAGAACATGTCGGCGCTCGACCGCAATGTGTCGGACAGGACCCGCAAGATTTCTGCATCCGAGGCGATCTCTTCTTGAATGCAGTAGCCTTTTCCGTGCGGACCCTGCAGGTCATATTCGATGGGGTTCTCGGCGGTGTTGCAGAACCCCCCGATCCTCTCCATGCGCGCCACCAGCGTGGCGCAGGCAAACGTCGTCTTGCGGCTTGCCGGCGGACCGCAGAAAAGAACCGCCCCACCGCGAAGATTCGGGTCGACCAGACGCGCGATGATCGCAGGCGACATCCGCATCTCCTCGAGAGTGCGGATCGTCCTGTTCGATCGGCGAACGATGAACACGATCCCGGCCGGGGTCACGCGGCGCATGACGCGCAAACTCATCCCGTTCCATTGCTCGCGAAAGGAGGGTTGCCGTTCGCCTTTTCCGAGCAGCGCGGTGTAGAGGTCATGCAGCTCCGGCCACAACTCGTTTGGCACGGGGAGGAGCTCGACACCGCCAACGCGCTTCACGCGGCACTGCCCGGGATCGCTGTGGAGGCTCAGGTCGACGAATGGAAGGTCCAAGAGCGGCATCGGGATTAGTCCGAGAGCGTATAGGTGAAGGTCAGTTCGTTGCCTTGCGCCGCCGTGCAGATGGTCTCGGCCTCCGCGTCCGTCGCCGGAGAATTCGCGGCATTGACGCCGGCCGCGACCGTGGTCCCGGAATTGATGCCATAGGCCGCTTCGGCCGTCGCGAGATCGATGCATTGTTCCTGTGACATATTGTTGACGGTGAGCCCCACGGCATTGTTCGTCCCGCCGTTGAGGCTGGCCGGGCCGCTGACGACGATAGTCCCGCCATACGGGGTATCGACCGTTCCGCCGCTCACATACGAGGCGTCGATGTCGCCATTCGAAATTTCCGTTGCGGTCGTGACGCCCGCGAAGCTTCCCTCTTGTGAATAATGCCCCTGGATGTTCGCGGCAATCGCCGTCAGTTCCTGCGATGCGCCAGAAGTGCTTGATCTCCCGAATAGCGAATGCCCCGACTTCCACGCATATCCCGCCATCAAGGCAACCACGACGAGTGCAAACAAAACCATCATGCCCATCTTCAGTTCCTCCTTCTGTTTTCTGCTGCTGTTAAAGTCTCAATCAATGAATTGACGTGGTCATGACGCTTTCCAGTGACATCATGCCCATCGTGACGACGATCATCACCATACTGACGAGGACGATCGCGGCAACCCCCGACATCGCGAGCACCCCGAGCAGCTTGGTCTCATAATCTTCGAGCCACGATTCTCCGATTCCCCTGAGCGTTTCGGGAAAATTGTCGGATCCTGCAAACGCCGTGATGTCCGCGATCAACACACGGTCTGGGAAATCGTGCCCGGCCTCATAAAGCGCCGGCCCCAGCTCCATGCCGCCCTCGACACGGTCGCGGGCGCCCTCCAGCCGTTCGCGCAGCCAGGGCGTCGACCACTGCTCTTGCTGCCGCAGCGTCTTGGCGAAGCCGGTGCCGGCTTTCACCATGCCCGAGAATCCGGACATCCACTTCGCCGCCTCCATGGCCTTGTAAATCGACCAGGGCGGAAACCTGTCGAGAAACTTGCGGACCGGCCCCGTGAAAACGGGCATCGTAGCGAAGCTGGCGACGGCGAGACCGATGAGCGCCATGATCACCCACACCGTCAGGGGCGAGTTGGCTATGGCCGCCATGGGGATCAACAGCTTCGCCATTGGCGGCCATTTGCCGGCGGGGACTTGGGTCAGGAATGGTCCGACCAAATCCTTGCCGATGACGAGAATCAGATAGACGACCCCGGCGAGCATGGTGAGCGGCTCGATACTCGCCATCACGATCTTCCATACAATCCGCGATACCATGCCTTGGTGTCCGGCGGCCAACCGGAGCGTCGCCGCCACATTGCCGGATGCCTCACCGGACCGGATAAGTCCGCGCTCCGACAACGGCGCCCATCCTTCGAGGGCGTCCGCCAGAGGATCTGCCGCCAGGCGGTCGGATATTTCCGCAAGCGCCGTGAGATTGATATCGAACCGACGCATCCAGTGCGGCCCCGACATCGACAGCGCCTGGCGATGCAGTTCGATGACGGACTCGCGCAATCCCTTGCCGTTCTCGTTGTACATCGCCAGGCGCTTGTAGAACGCCTGGCGCTTCTTGGCCGACCACATCTTGCGTTCGATGATCGCGTTCCACTCGACAAGCGTCTGGACACCGGGCCACTCCAGAACCGTGGCCACGGCGTTCCGAATGAATGCGGGCGGGTTCATCAAAGGTCGTCCTCCGTCAGTTTCCGGTGGCTCCGAGCGGGCGGAATCAGCGGGCCGAGGGCATCGACCAGCCGACGCGGATCGACGCGGCCCGACAGCACTTTGAGGATGCCATGCGCCATCATGCCGGTCTCGCAGTCGTCGCGCGCCATGTATTTCCTGCGCGCGACCGCGGCCCCCTCCTCAAGGGCATCGCGGAGGAGATCCTCGTCTGTCGGCAATACCTGGGCGACGACCGTGCGCGGACCCTCGCCCGTTCCCCTGCAGTGCGGGCATTCCGTACCGTCGACACGGCCGCTGCTTTGCAGCCGCACCTTCGCGAGGTCGCCGAACGGGGTCAATGGCGCCCACTCTTCCAGTGCCCGCGCTTCCCGTTCCGGAAGGATGTCGCGCGGATTTTTCATCATGACTGGCTCGCAGTAGGGACAGACGGTCTTCACCAGGCGCTGCGCGGTGATCGAGGAGAGCATGGACGGGTCGGCCAACATGAAACGGTCGACGCCCATTCCGACGAGCCGGGGGATGACCGCGAACGGATCCGTCACATGCAGCGTCGACCATACCGGGTGGCCAGTGATGGAGGCGTTGATCGCCTCCTGGGCCACTTCCAGCCCCCGGATCTCGCCCACCATGATGAGATCCGGATCCTCGCGAAGCGCGGTCTTAAGCTTCCCCGCGAAAACCCGGGCCTTCTCTTCGTCGCTCTTCGCGTTGAACTTGTACTGCCAGATGTTCGGATGCTTGAACTCGTTCTCGACCGGATCCTCCATTGTGATCACCCGTATCCCTTCGCGCGTGTCCACGATGGCGTTGACCTGCGCGAAGAGCGTTGTCGATTTGCCGGACCCGGTAGGTCCGGTAAAGAGATTGATGCCGCTCGTCAGGCGGGCGAGGTGCGCGTAGGTGTGCAGGTGGCGTGCGGAGTAGCCTAGCACCGTCAGTCGTCCGGTTCCCCTCGCCTCGCTCTTGTGGTTGTAAAGCAGGCGGAGTGCCATGCATTGCCCGTGCATGATCGGGCTCCGGGCGAGCCGTATGCCTGAAAGCGCGATCTGTACCGCCTGGCGCGAGTGACCTGACAACAATGCAGGGTCGGAGATCACCGCATGCTGATCCACGTTCTCGTTGACATCGTTGTCGCCACCGGAGGCCATAGACTGAAGCAATACCCGAAACATGGGCTCGCCGTGCGCGAGCGGCATGTCGGGCATCCGGATGAGCGATCCGTTGATCCGGTATTGCACGATGATTCCGCCCTCACCGTTCTCGCGCTTCTCCAGCGTGAGGTGGATATCCGACGCGTTCCGACTCGTCGCATCGTCGAAGAGCGCAGTGGCGCGCCGCACGGCCTTGTGTTTGCCCAGGTCGTTCTTGCGCTCTCCCGCGGCTTCGCGCTTGATCCTCTGCCACTCTTCGAGCGGGCATGCGCTTATCTCGAGGAGGTCGCCGACACGGTTGCGTACCTGCTGCTGCCAGGACAGCAGGGCAATGGATCCCTGCTGTCCATCGATCACGTAAACGACATGTCCGACCCGGATGGCATAGCTTGCGGCCGAGTCGGGCAGCGGAGGGATGCCCATGCTGTCGGCCTGATCCGATGCGATCGTCCGCAGTTCATCCTGAGTCACGAAGCCCATGTCCTGAAGAACGTTTCCCAGCCGGACCTTGCCTTCCGATTGCGCTTGGTGCTTGAGCGCCTCCGTGAGTTGCTCTTCTGTCAGGAGATCGGCGGCGACCAGCATCCTTCCCAGGCGGTGATCCGTGTCGCCGGAACCGTTGCGCGCCGCCCCCGCGACGGCGCCGATACCCAAGAACCCCGTGATCATTGCGGACCTCCTTTCCGGACGTACAAATTGCCACTCGCCATCCATCCCCCATTGGTCCGGGACCATGACACCTCCGATAGCCGGAGACCCGGAATGGCATTCAGCCGGTCCACGAGCCCGAGAGACCACAGCGGCGCCGGGGATTCGATATGCACTTGCGCAACGTCCCACGGCTGCGGGGGGGCCGCCTTGATCGCCGGATTTGGGCCAGGCTGCGCCTGATCGAGCCGTACCGCGACCTGTGCCGCGCCGATGGACTGGATGTACAGGAGCCTACGCGCGGCCGTGTCGAGGGACTCGGCGGACGGCGAACTCGACATCTGGACGCCTGGGCCAGAGCCATCGAGGCGGGAGGTTTTTCCGTCCGTGGCGATCAGGCCGGGCGCATCCATGGGTGATCCGCCCGCGTTGCGCCAACGCGTGCGGATCGACACCGCAGATCCCTCGAGCACGCAATCCCACCCCGCGAGATCCCAGCCCGCGATATCGAGCGGCTGCGCATTCCATGCCGTCCGGCAGGCTCCAAGAAAGTTCCCAATCGTGGGCAACTGCTGCCATGGCACGACATGCGCGGCTGCGCTCGCCGCTTTCTCGGCCATAGCCTGTTCGATGGCCCGCTCTCGGGCAAGGGCCTGGGCGTGCTCGACCGCCAGGTGCAGTTCGTGGGCACGCCAGTAGTGCATCCCCACGCTAGCGGCTCCCGCGAGGGCGGTCGCGGTCATGATGGGCGCAACCCACGACTTGTGCTGGAGATCGCGAATGCGCGCCGCCGGCTGGTACTTCATACCATCGGACTGCACCAGCAGGACCAGGTCCTGTGCAGAGCCGTGCATATACTGCCAATTGGCGATCGAGGCGATCTGCTGCTGCCGCTCCAGGACGACATCGTAGGCGCCGATGACGTCGCCCCCCGGCATAAGCTGTTGATTATCTTTGACTGCGATCAGCCAGTACATGCCGTCGCCGAGGTCGTACATGCCCTGCCAGGGTTCCGGCCGGACATCGGCGATGACCGCCGCGAGGGACATGAGTCCGTGCGGATTCTTGATGCCCGGGATGGGCGCAGTGTAGCCAGACTGGAAACTCCCGAGAATGGTTTTGCGCCCAAGCCCCCACTTGCCGAACTCCTTGGCGTGCTTCGCAAGCGACGAGGCGGTGGGCTTGCGTTCCTCGTGGTGCCAATACATGCCGGCGACGAAGCGCTGCTTGACGCCTGGAAGAGTAACGATTCGGGCAACCGTCTGGGCTATTGTCTGCTGTGCCATGTTTACGTGCTCTTACGCCCGTCCCGTCCCGAAATCGATGTCGATGGCGGCGGCGGCATCCTCCGGCCTTACCTTGCCGGAGCCTGTGAGGCCCATGACAGACTTGCGCATCGTCATCGCATAGGGCGCATGTTCGTCGCGCGCCATGATTTCGCCCAGCGCATCGAGGTCGGCTGCGTTCTTCGTGAACCTGCGTTGATAGTTGAAGATCCACTCCGATGCCAGGGCCCATCCCTTTCTGTCGGCGCGCGGCAGGAGCTGCTGGCTCATGGCACCAACGAGGTGCGATGCGAGGACGTTGGCCTTTGCCTCGCGTTCGCGGCCAGGGAAGAAATTCAGTAGCTTCTGAATGGAAAGCGGCACGCTATGCCCGTGGAGCGACGCGAGCACGAAGTGCCCTGACTCGGCGGCGAGCAATGCCACTTCCGCAGTCTCGCTGTCGCGGATTTCCCCGACCATGATGACGTCGGGGGTCTGGCGCATGGCGTCGACGACCCCTTGATGAAAGGAGACGACGTCGATCCCGACTTCGCGCGAGGTGATGATCGAGCGCTTGCGCGCATGGGCGAACTCGATCGGGTCTTCCACCGTGACGATGTGCTTCGCAAATCCGCTGTTGACATAATCGATCATGGCGGCAAGCGTCGTCGACTTTCCAGACCTCGTAGGCCCGCTCACCAGGAACAGTCCACTCCTGGATCTCGCGATGACTTCCAGCACGTCCGGGAGCGCATAGCCCTGGATCGTGGGCAAGGCCACGGGCACGCGCCGGACGGACATGACATACTTTGCTCCGCCGGATGCCATGTACGCTGTCAGGCGCACGCGCCAGTCGTCGAGTTGGGTCGTCCTCTTGATGGCCTGCTTGCAGATGATCTGCTGCCAGTCCTTGTTGAGCGTCCCGAGCAGGTGCTCCAGATCGTTGTGGTCGGGTTCGTAATCCACATCGGCTTCCGCCCACCCGCCCGGCAGCATGGCCATGACGGGCGCATCCTGCTCGACATGGAGATCCGACCATGGAACGTCTGACCGTATCTGCTTGATAATCGTATCCAGTAGGCTCATATGCACCTCTAAATCCGCAGAACCTTGACGGCCCCGTTGCGCTTGATCACGACAGTACGCGTCGTGATCGTTTCGACACGCCAGCCGCCATTGACCGGATCGCCTTGGCGCACGTCGACCGGATGTCCGCCGATCGACAGCGTCGCGACGAAATGCCCGTCGCGCTGACTGATAGACCACAGTTTGACCCGCGGCGCTGATACTTGCGTCACGGCCATGCCCGACTGCCCGCCCGGTACCGGCGGCGGCAAAGCCGCGCCCGGGAGCGGGGAGGCGGATCCGCCGCCAGCGATCTCGGTCTTGAGCTTGGCGATTTTCGCTTCCAGCTTGAGAAGGGTGAGTTGAGTCTGCAGCCTGGACATCTGGTCGGCCGGGGATCCGGCGGCAGCCAGCGAGGCGGATGCCGGGTCGCCCCATGCGGGAAGCGATACCGCGATCAAGAGGGCAAGGACGATTGTGGATTTACGCATGCAGATTCTCCGTTACACCTGCGGCGATGGAATGATGATGGCCTGGATTACGATGACCAGGACCGTGCGTGCCTTCTGTCCGTCGAGTCCTCCGCCGGCCATCACATTGGATGCCGAGCCCACCCCTTGGGTGGTCGCGCTTTGCGTGTTCTGTTCGAGCCCCGAGAGCACAATGGTCTGCCCGGAGGCCACCTCGAACCGATTAAGCCCCTTTTTCTTCGTGACGTCGGGCTGCTGGAGGACCATCCCGTTTGTAGTGAGGCTGTTCATCGCGACCAGGTCCGCGTTTTTGAGCGCAAACTGCATCATCAAGAGGCGATTGTTCAGAATGTGCGGCAGCAGCGTCATGGAGAATCCGGTGGACAGTGTGTTTTGCTGCGCTGTCGTCGTCGGAGCCACTCCGGCGGTGGTCGACGGGGTCGTCTCCTCGTTGGCCACATAGACCCGATCCTCGCCATTGATGACGGGCACCACTTGGTTGTTAAGGGTCAGACTGTCGGTGGACGTTTGCACCGCCACATCGCCTTGAGTCGACAGCGCCTGGAAGATCGCCTGGGACCCCGCCCAGGCCCCGATGTCGGCGCCAGTGGCCTGCCCGGCCGTGGGCAGGATGTTCAAGGTCAGTCCCGCCGCCGCAGGGTTCGTCACGACACTGTTGACGTTCGTAAACGCCCAGCCGAAATTTTTGGCGAGCGACTTGTAGACGATCCCCCAATTGATGCCGTATTGGTCTTCGTGATTGAGCGTGACCTGATAGACCTGGACCCGGATCTCGGCTTGGCGCGACAGCGCGATGTTCTGGTCTTTGACATAGTCCGCCACGCGGTCGACGACCATCGGGATGTCCGTAACCGTAACCGTTCCGACGCTGGGCGACACAACCACCCGCCCCCCTTTTGAGAGCATGGCCTTGATGGACTTCTCGAGGCCATCCCATACGGACAACGATTTCGCGCTGACCGTGGTTTGGTTGGAATCGCCGGAACTCGACGGGCTGCTTGTGCCGCTGCTACCCGACGTGTTGGCGCTTTGCCCCGCGTCGGATACGGTGCTGTCCAGCGACGAGTCCCCAGGGATCGCCGCGACGGTGAAAGTCTTCGTTTCGTACCGGTAGAAATCGATGCGCCCGTGCCCATACTTCCAGCTGATGCCGTATTGGCCGGCGATCGCGTCGAGCGCCCCCGAAGCCGGACCGACGTACACGATCCTCGACGGACCATACGGAGTGCCATACAGCATCTCGCTGTACGGGCTATACGCGGCCGCGGACTGCTGTGTCACCTGGGGTGCCTGTCCGCCCACCACGGGGATCGGCGGCGGGGGCGGCATGCCCGCCGGCATGCCGATGCCTGGAGTGCCAAGCCCCGACGTACTCCCCGTGATGCCTGACATGACATCCGGCGCGATGTACGTCGGGATATCGGTCAGCTTCGTCATGTAGGCAGCTGCTTCAAAAAGCGACCCAAAATGCCGCTTGATGGCGTAGGTCTTTTTCAATTCACGAGGCCACGACGCGGCGACGTCGTGGACCGTCTTCGCCGAGACCGCGAGAAAGACATCGTTTCCGACGGTCACGGCCGATTGCGGGCTGTTCGCGGCTGCCGCTTGCGCGACATTGCCGCGCGCCTCTCCAAGGGTCCGGTGCACGGAGTGCCGGATGGGTGCAACGTAGGCCGTCGAGCACGACGCGAGCATCGCGCAGAGCGCGACTGCGCCCAGGACGTTGGGCGTGTGGGGCTTCTTCGTTTTCACTGATTGCTCCCTTGAGGCATGGCGGTACCGGAGATCTCGAGGACCCGGTTGCCGCCGGAGAAGTGCGCGCGCAGCCAGACGCCGCGCGCGTTAAGGGCAGCCACGAGCCCCAAGACGGCGGCGTGGAAATCGCCCGTGAACGTGGCATCGTTGCTGAGGGTGTAGACTTTGTTCTTGGGGAGTTCCCAATATGGCGTCCAGTCGGCCGCTGTTGCCCAGGCGTCGATCGTCTGGCTGAGGGTGGATCCTGCATGGACTTGCCAGAGACGGATGCGGACGCGTTGCACGGGCGCGGAAGGCATCGGAGCTCGCGGAGCGGTCTTCTTTGGCCGCGTCGGAGCGTCCTCTTCGGCGTTCGCCGCCGCGCTGGTCGCCTGGCTGGAAGGTAAAGGAGCTGGTGACGTCGCTGCTTGGGGCTGAGTGTTCGCCTGCGAGAGGCGAACATGCACGATGCAGCCGGCCTGGGTCCATGTGAAATGGGCGAAGCTGGCCATCTTGTTGAGCACGACGTCCAATGGACCGGTCACGTGATGTGCCCCCATCTTGAAAGATGTATAGCCCTCCACGTCGATCCCCAGAGGCGTCCCTTCCACGGCCTGCGCAAGCGCTTGGTTTAGCGGGATCCGATCGAAATTCATGTCGCTGACGCGGTATTGCGCCGCCGGATCGCAAGGGGCGGCGTGTGCCATCGGGATCGCGACGCCCAACGTGAACGCGACGATCAGCGCAAAAATTTTTTTCGTATCCATCAGGACTCCCAGAACTCCTACTTTGTCTCGCAATTTCACCGCATGCCTCCCGCTGACAGCTTCCGCATTTCGGCATAGATGTAGTTGGCATAAAGGTCCTGGTAATAGATCGAATCCGGCGAGTTGTAGACCCCGACCGCTTTCCAGCTCATACCGTACCGTTGTACCCCAAGGGCGAATATCCATGCCCCAACCATAATGTTTGTGCACTCGTGGAAAAGGTCGCGCGGTACGATGCCAACGCGGGCAAGTTTGGGATACCACGACGAGTTAATGCCCATTAGGCCGATATCAACGGAGCCGTTCCGGTTCCGATGGACAAGGTTTTGCCGGAACCCCGACTCGTGGCCTGCAATGGCCTCGAGGAGAATAGGAGAGACGTGGTAACGCGCCCCGGCCTCAGCGAAGCACATATAGGCCTCCGCCCGCTGCATAACTCCAAGAGCGACGGCGATCAAGGCCACACTGAGCCACGCTTTAGTCATGCTCGACATTCACACCGCGCGCACGTGGTTTCGCCGCTATGCCGGCTTCGATGGCTTCCGCCGTCGACATCGCAAGACGAGCGACCGCCTTCTCGCTGGATTCGGCAGGACCGACGCCACCCTCCTGGAGGATCTTCGTAACTCTCGACATGGCCATGTAAGCGCCCTGCTCGTGCTGATACTGGAGCCGCGCTTTGATCACTTTGGCCAACGTCGAGTCGCGCCCTTCGATATCCTTTGCCACGTCGCGGCGGATATGAATCATGTGCGCCTGTTCACGCATGATCCGATAGACGGCGTAGTCCACGTCTTTGAGTCGTTCTGCGGCCGCCTTGTCGACACAATCGAGCGCCTCATCGGCTTGCCTACCTCTTTCCTCCCTTTCGAGGATGTCCTCATGCAGGTCGGCCGCACTGATAACAGCGGGTGGAGTCAACTCACCATCGTCGTCGCGGTACCCGACGATCGTCACCCGGGCATTGGCCTCATATGCTGAGAACAGCGGTTGTGCGGTATGGTCGTGCGCAACTTCCTGCTGCCCCGCCGGGGGAAGATCTTCAAACGATGCCGCACCACGGTGCCCCCTTTCAGGCATTTCACCCATCACCCGCGCGGCAAACAGGGCGGCACCTTTCCGCTTGTCCCCCTGACACGAGACCACGCAAGAAACCGCCATGGCCGCTATCTGCTCGGGCGACCACCCTAGCGTCCGCGCATAGGCCTGGTACCGGTTGACGTATTGTTCGACATCCTTCGTGCTATCCGCGAACGGATTGACGCTTAACGCTCTCAGTGTGATACCACGCGCCATCTTTAGCGCAGCCCGGAGTCCCACCTTGGGATCGGACGAATCAATCCCCTGCGCTTTTGCGATCGAGTCGCTTATTTCCTGGAAACGACCCATCAAGTCGCCGCTGGATAACGCTAACGCATAGTGCGCGATGTCTAGCGCTGACTCCAGCTCATCACGCGCGGAACCTTTCACAGACTCCGGAATAACACCCACCCAGCGCTCCGCACGTTTCGCAACGACCTCATCTGCTCCTTGACCGTCAACTTCCCGTGCAACCGTGGATGGGTCGACCCCAATCGCCGAACGGGCCTTCGCCGTCTCTGGCGGCGCAGCCGAATCCACAGCGGCAAGATCCAAATCGTCCAGGCTGCTCATCGGCTAATCGCCTCCCATCCTCGCCTGCGCGATCTTCGTCGCCTGATTAAGAGCCGCGACGAAATCCCGGTGATCCAGACTCTTGAGATGGTCTGCATACCGCGCGAGATACTCCGTGACCGCAGTCTCGAATCCTTCCGGGTCATCAACGGTTTTCCCACCTACGATCGGCAGGAGGGCGGCAATGATTGTGGCATCGTTCATGGCAAACGTTCTCGTCATGAACTCATCGTTGAATGGCATCGGTCTCAGCTCCTCAATTCATATCCGGATAAGGGTATATAGCACAGCCATGCCGTTCGGGCGCCGCCGCGGTGCCCTCATCCTCGCCCATCCTCGTTGGAAAGAGCCTCCCGCCACAAGCGGAATGGCACTCTACAAAGTGCTCCCGGCGAGCATCCTGAACGCCTCCTTTTCCCGCCGCCGGTGTTCCGCCGTGCGGGAACGCGCCATGTCCGGCCACGCCGAAGCATGCTCGCGCTCAAGCTTCTCCTCCCGCAGGTGGACCTCCTCAATCGCCCGCATTCGATCGCTCAATAGCCGCGCCTCCTCGAGCGCGCGGGCATGGTCATCATCAGACTCTTCGAGATCAGCTTCGGAAAATGCCGCCGCGTCCAGCGCATCCAGACCGGTAAGCGGCGCCTTTGCCCCGGCGCTTCCAGTATCGTTCACGTCTCCTGTCGGCGCCGCCGAGGGCTGAGCCGCGGCGGGCGCCGCCGCGTCAGGGGCTGGCTGCGCCGCATCTCTTGCTTGCGACTGTTCCCATACCTGCGCGACCGATTCCGCCGACACCACCGCCGCCGTGCACCCGCTCTGAAAATCGTCGTCCATCACCTCCGCGCTGTCCGGCGGCGCAAGCTTCGCCCGCTTGTCGAAGGTCGGATCCTTGAAGTACAGCATTTGCGTGCCGTAGATGGGTGCATGGCCGGCAACGAGCGTAATCATGTCGCCCGGGATCAAAATGTTGCCCTGGGCGTCTTTCGTTGGCCCCCGAAGCGACATCACCTCTTCCGTCGTGAGAAGCTCGCGCGCCTGGTACTGAAGGCCCCCGGACATTCCCGTCTGGTACGGCATAAATTGGCCGTTGTAGGAGAACGTCGTGTTTTCTGTCACAAGAGTGCGTTTCCCGAGCATCTTCGACAGCCACTCGGCCGTCTCCAGTTTGTTCGGCGCATACACGACGCGCACGTGGCAGTTCGGGATGATCGTTTCATCCTTCGTGTATTCCTTGTAGAGCTGCGCAGTGTCCTGGCAGATCAGGTACATCTTCATGCCGTACCCGGCCACATACGCCAGCGACTCCGCGAAGATGTCGAGTTTCCCCAGGGACGGGAATTCGTCGATCATGAGCAGCAGGCGGTGCTGATACCCCGCCACCGATCGGCCATCCTTGAACTCCATGCTCTCGGTCAGCCGACGCACAATCTGGTTGAGTATGAGGCGAATCAGCGGTTTCAGGCGATCCTTGTCGGATGGTGGCACGACGAGATAGAGCGCAATTGGGGGAATCCTTTCTCCCTTTGCATCCCCCATCAGATCCTCGATCTTGAAATCGGAGCGCTCGATGTTCGCCGCGACAACGGGATCGCGATAGAGCGACAGAAAGCTCATCGCGGTGGAGATCACACCGGATTTTTCGTTGTCCGCCTTGTTGAGCATCTCCTGCGCGCTCTGCGCCACCACAGGATGCGTCGTGGTCCGGTTGCCCTGAAGATCGACCCAGCCCTGCCTTCCAGCCGGGTCGTGTTCATAGCTCTTCATCATCTCGAAGATCTCGTCCACGGCCGCCACGCTCGGGTCCGACAACAGATTCGCAACCGCACGCAGCGTCTTCGACGTTATCTCGCGAGCATAGAGCACATGGAGGATCGAGCCCACCAAGAGGGCAAAGCCCGTCTTTGCCCAATGATCGTTCAGCCCTTTCCCGTCCGGATCAACGATCATCGTCGCGATGTTCTGGACGTCGGATACTTCCTTGTCCGTTCCCACTCGGATCTCATTCAGCGGGTTGAAGTGGCAACACGTTCCGTCAGAGAGCGTGGGCGCGAACTTGAGGCAACGCTGCCCGATCGAATGCCGCCACCCGGCGGTCAGCGCCCAGTTCTCGCCCTTGATGTCGTGCACGACAGTGCTTCCGCGCCATGTGAGCAGCGTGGGAAGCACCAGCCCCACGCCCTTGCCGCTTCGGGTAGGCGCGAAGGCAATAACGTGCTCGGGGCCGGAATGACGCAAATAATGCAGGCGCTTCTTCTCATCGAGCAAACCGCCTACGTAACACACGTGCGCATTCTCGGGCTTGGCCTTGGACTTTGGATCGGGCAGGAGACCGGCATTGACGATTTCGTCTGCCTCGGCCCAGTGCGCGCTCCCATGTGCGTCGCTTTTCAAGAGCTTGTCGCGGGACTTCCGCGCCCGCTTGGCGCCCAAATACCAGCCACACGCCGCGAAACACAGAAAGATCACAATCCCCATCCACGCAGCATGCTGCACCCGTGGATAAGCCTTGTATTTGAAAATACAGATCAGGTCGGGCATGATCGTGTACAAATCAAACCCGAGCGTGTTCTTCGGAAGAAAGGGTGTTCCGAAAAACCACGGATCACCTCCGAGCATCCAGCTGCTGACGGTCCCGCCCACAAACAGCCCGATAAACGCGAGGATCCCCGTAATCACCATCTGATCCATGAAGGCGTTTCGGTACGCCAACGCCTCCCGCACCCCGGGCAGGCTCTGTTGCGGCCCCGGTTGCCGTGTCACGTTTGCCATAGATGCATCCTCTGTGAGTCACCGAGTGTTCGAGGCCCGGATGACAGGAACGCCTAAAAGCAACGCCCAGGCGCGCGCCTGAGCAGCCTGGATAGCCGGGCTTGGGTTTCCCTGGTCGGCCCACCACGCATTGCTTTGCAGCAGAATGAGATCGGGGCGCTGCCAGAGCGCCTCCAACCACGCCCATGGCAGCACCTGCTCATAACAGATCGAGGACCAGATCCTTAACCGTCCTATTTTTCTGACAGGCTCCCACCACGCCGCTTGGTACGAGTCGCGGCTTCCGGGCCGCCACATCGAGAGAGGCATCGGTAGCGCAGAGTCAAAGAGTTTCGCTGGCGTGCCGCCACGCCGGAATGCATACACGGAGTCCGTTTCCCCGTTCTCCGCCCCAATGAGCCACGTTTCGCCCGCCGGAATAGCCTCCTCCACGAGATCCACAGTTCCAGGCAGCATGTCGTCCAGCACGGCCTCAGGAAACACCTCGAATCGCGCCGGATATGCCAAGCCTGCTTGTACAACGGACGCAGCGTTTGAGAGCGATTTAAAGACATTGCCGCCACTCGGCAGGAGCCCCTGCGTCGACACCGCGGCCCACCCCTTGGGAATCGACGCTCTCCAATCGAACCTCTCCTGCACATGCACAAAGCCAAGGCCTGCCAATAACGGCAATATGAAACCAATGCGCAGACAACGGATGCCGTCACTGTCATTCGCAAGCATTGACACAGCGCCACCGATAACCGCGAGCAGCACCAGGATCCCGACTGCTCCACTCCCAGGGCCAAGGTCCACTCCCGCAGCCGCGAAGGGAGAAATCACGTCCACAAGTCCAATCGGGGGAATCGCCTGCAACAGCATGGCCATCACCGTCCACCTCCCGTTCTTCGCGAGTACATACGGCGCGGCGAGAATCAGTGCCGTCGCCAGCCAGCTCGCGATCCCAATCCATGCCCCATGGCCAGGGAAAAATTCCGAGCAGCTCGGAAGAATCCCCCACGTCGCGGGCAGCATATAAGCCAGTGCAACACCGAACCGCCGCGATCGCCTTTCACCACCGCCCGCGAGCAGCGGCAATCCGATGGACAAGGCGGGGGCAAGCCACCACACCTGGGCCGCCGTTAACGGCCACAGTAGCCCGAGCGCTGAGGCCATCCCGATGTCCGCTCGTTTGACGCATGCCATGCCCCAGCTACTCACTTCGGGCTCCATGGGACCGAGAACCGCCACCTCGGGGGAAGGTCCCCTGGTACACCATCAATCCCGGCCGCTGCCCATACCCGAACCGCGTACGCGGGCGCACCGAAGAGACTTCCTGAGTTGTATGCCTGAATTGCGTGATTGAGCGCGGCCTGCCCTCGGTAACCTTCTGCCAGCGCCAACCTCCATGCCTTCTCCAGGATCTTGCCGCCGGTCCGAATATTCACGCATGGATCGAATACGCTCGCCGCCGTCACACCATAACGCGCAAAGTTGAGGGTGTTGATCTGCATAAGTCCAGCATCGACGCTGTGCCGTTGTCTGATCCAGCGTGAGAGAATCCGCTCCGCGTCCCGGATGCTCGCCGCGACGGTGCTCACGCCCGTGGTGTTATCGTGGAGGGCTAGAGGATCACCTTTCGATTCCACACGCACGATCGCCGCGACAGTCGAGGGTGCAACCTGGGGAGCGCACGTATGGGCAAGAGCAAGGATCGGCACCATACCGATCACCATGTCAGTACAGGAGTCAGCCGGGCCGATACAAGAGACTCGGGAACAGGCCCGAAGTAGCGCGAATCGAATGCGGCCGCACTGTGAGTCGCCACCGCGAAAAATTCTCCCGGGGCCAGCTTCTGTGACCCGAACGGCTGGTGCGGGATTCGGGATCCGGCCTTCGATCGAGCAACGACTGCCGAATTTCCGATCATGTGCCCGTTGACGCGGATCCCCGCCGGCTCCACATCCACCACGTCGCCAGGCAACGCGCCTACTTGTTTGATGAGCGGCAACACACCCCCGGGGCACTCCCCGGAGTTAGTCCCCAGCCACCCGCGGCCTCTCGCAAAAGCGATGACCACATTCGTCTCCGGCGGGCAAAACTCAACCAGCATGCCCCGCTTCCATTCCGAGCTGCTCGGAACAGATTTGAGGCGATATACTCCAAGAGGAAGACAGGGCGAAATATTGAGCGTCAGCCGCGCGGCCGACAAGACAGTCGGTCCCGCCGCCACGATCGTGGCGGCAAGCAGGCAAAGGCTCAGAATATGCCGATCTGGCGTCGGCCCGAAACGAAAGAAGCGGGTTCTGTCGGGAAACGAAGGCATGCCAGCATATAGCATACCCTGGCACGGTTCATAATTTCATCGGGCCATGCCGGGCGCTATCCATTGGTCACCATCAGCCTCTCAATCTCCTCTAAATGCCGACTCGCGAGGTACGCATCCTCAAATCCGTCGGCATCTGCCGGTGCGCCAAACAAATATCCCTGCGCCGACTGACAGCCCTGTCCTGCCAGGTAGGCCGCTTGCTCCTCGTTTTCCACACCTTCGGCTAGAATCTCGACGCCCAGATCCTTCCCCATCGCGAGGACTGCTTCCACAATCGCCCGTGAATTCGCGCTCCTCGGGAGATCCCGCACGAATGCGCGATCGATCTTCAGCTTGTGCGCGTGGAGCCTTGGAAGATACGAGAGACTTGCATACCCCGCCCCGAAGTCATCGATCGCGAGCCGAAAGCCCTGCATACGCAAATCATCAAGACCGTCGACGCAACGCGGATCCTTCAGGATCGGCTCCGTCTCCGTCACTTCAATCTCAATCCACTCTGGCAAAATATCGAAGCGCCGAAGTACCTCCACAGCCTTCTGGTTCAGACTTCCGCTGGCTAATTGCGGAGCCGATACGTTCACCGCAATACACAAGGGTGCATATCCTGCATCTCTCCAAGCCCGATGCTGCCGGCACGCCTCCGTCAACACCCAGATTCCCAGCTGGTCGATCAGGCCTGATCGTTCTGCCGCGTGAATCAAACGCGCAGGAGACGTACCGCTTAATGGCCCATGCTGGCAGCGGAACAGCGCCTCGGCCCCTGTCACCGTCCTTGTATGCAAATTCACCTGCGGCTGATAGTTCAGTCGGAAGAGCGAAAGATCCCATGCCTCCCGGAGGTCACGTCCCACGCGCATATCGTCGTCGAAATCGCTGGCCTGTCCAGCCCCCTGCCGTCCGTGTCTTGCATTCGGGAATAGCGTTTTCAGAGGAATTCTCCCTCTAGAGTTCCGGCCCCCGGCCGCGTTGTCTTATCTTCGCCTGCCCGGTATCTTGCCGCTCAGGCGGCTCATCGCCCCTGCCTGCCTGCAGCTCCACTGCGACCGCCGGTTCCGGAACAACGTCGCGCATTTTCGCGACGGTTGGAAAGCCGTGGGTAAGTCCTGTGATCATAGTCCCTGTATTCGGCTCGACCATCCAGTCCTGTCCGGGACTCCCAAGTCCGGTCGCCCTCCCGAATTCCTCAGGGGTCATCGCCTTTCCACGGATCGCGAAAATGGGATCCCCATTGACGAGCGCCGCAGGCCCGTTCTCCCGGTGCAGTTTGCCTTCACGCATCCAGAGGACATCTCCACTTGCCGAAAGGACAGCAGGCCCGTCATCCCGATGCGGCATGCCATCACGCATGAAAAGAACTGTCTTCCCCTCCTTCAGGTCGCCAGACGCCGTGAACGCGACGTCGTCGATGACCACCGCAGGCCCGTTGTCACGATGAATTCGCCCGCCCTTGATCACCGCGATGGCCTTGTAGGGCTCTCCGATGCTTATGCCATCGATCTCCGCAGTCGTCGTCAGGGTGATGACTCCATCCTTCTTGGGAGACTCCGCAATCTTCGCGTGCAGCATTTCAAGCGACGATTTCGTGAATGTCGTCCGGGTGAGCGCCTGCTCGAAGATATCTGCGCTGTCGCGCGGGGGCCTGGCCAGTTCTTTCTCTGCCTCCAGATACCCCGCCAGCACTTCCACGCGCGCCGCTATGTGCCTGCCATCATCGAATCCCAACGCGCTTGCGCAGTCCCGCTCAGAAAATCCCGCCCTGCCTGCGCTACCCACGATGGCGCGACGGACGTCTTCCACATCAAAATTTGCCAGATGCCGGTACGCCGCGCTCTCCAGCGCCTCCGCGCGACCCTTCTCCGCTGTAGGGTCTTTACTGCGCACACCGAGAGACCGACGAACGCCCGCCGCTTCGACGAACATATCAGCCCCGGGCCACACCCCCCGCTGCAGGAGGCCCAGCCGTTCCTCATCGATATGCAAGCCCGCGCATTGCTCCGGAGGAAGCAGTTGTCGTGCCGCCTCAAGCGCGTCCTGCACCTCCTTGGTGCTCCCGCGTGCAAGACTCTCGTACGCCTGCTGCAGCCGCTCCGCCTTATCGGGCACCGTGCTCGGCACGTTCACAAGCGCGGCAAGATCCTTCACGCCGCACCGGACGTGCCCTGTCCGCCAATCGTCCCAGGTGACTTTCCGCCCGCCAACATCCGCCTCGATCGGCCGCCCCGTGTACCGTACGGCCGCGAGCCCATCCTTCCATTCAGCCAGAGTTTCCCGCGAAGGTGCCATGATCTCCATATCGCTCATCAGGACACTCCTAGCGCGATATTTCGCGTTGCGCGCTTTGCTGGCGCTTACGCTCCTGGGTAAGGTTCACCACCTTCGGCGGTTCTCCTCTCATACGGGGTTCATAGCGAACCGTCTTGCCTTTCAGCGCCTGCGCCTGCGCTTCAGAGAAATGCCTCGCGTCGATCTTCACTTGGACATCCTGGCCCATCCGTTTGATCGTCAACGTGCGCGTACCATCCTCCGCCACGATCGGGCTAACATCTACAAGGCGCCCTGTCACTCTGGACATTTCGATGCCCGCGCGGCTAGGCGCAACAGCCCCTTCAACTCCCGGCGCCACCTCTTGCCCACGCCCCTCCGACAGCGGCGGGGTATTAATCGCCTCTCCTTGCGACGTAATGCGCCGCGCCAACCCGGCCTCCTTCTCCAGCAGGAGGTCGCGGTGCTTCTCGGACACCTCAACCAGGAGGCCCCTGGCGATGGCGGCATCAATGGCCGCGCCGACAAACTTGGCGTTCCCGTCGAACCGAAGCGGTTGCCCCGGAAACTTCGTCGCGGCATGGCCTACCATCGCCTCGATGCGCTCGAGTCGCGCTTCCTCGCTCATGAGGGGATTCGCGGGTGCAAGCAGTCCGTTATTGCTTTCAATGACTGGTTGTCCCAATGGCGTCCACAATTGCTGGCCGCTCGTCATCAGTTTCGCCGCCACGCCCTCCATCTCCCGATCGCGCCCGATGAAATTCCCCAGCGGGGTCGGCTCGTAATCAGAAACACTATCTGAGACGGCGGGCTCGGGCGCCTGTTGTGTCTCTTGCAGGCCCTGACCCAACTTCACTCGCGCCTGGGCATGCCTGGCGTCATCGAACCATGTCCCAGCCGCGAGCCGGTCAACTGCCGCACGCGCCTCTTCAGCGGGTCCGTGCGCCAGCCCGACATATGCCTGTTCCTTAAGTCGCTCCGCATCCCGCATTTCCCTTACGCGCATCGTACGGTCGTCCAAGTAGGACGCATCGAGCTCCATCCTGCTCGCCGCCACGAGATCGCGCGCGCCCTGCTTCACCTTCTCGCGCGCCTCCAGGACCGGCCCCATATCCAAATCCGGGCGCAGGTCCGGCGCAGCCAATTGGCTGCTGAAATCGAGATCAAGATGCTTCTCGCGGACATCGAGGACTGGCCCCATATCCAAATCGAGATGGGCTTCGCTTGGACCAATCATGCCTTCCAGGCCCGTCTCCGCGGGTCTTTCAGCAACCCTCTCACGTACAGTATCGAAAAAGCCTGCCATGGCCGCCTCCGCGTATAGGACATTTCAAAGATAAAAACTTCCGCTTCCGTCCTATAGCATCGGGAAAAGAGCTATACCGCTCCTGCGGGCATGTCACGTATAAAACACAACGGTTTGCCCATCGATGCCCCCAAACATCGACTGCCCCCCGTCCAGCTTTACCAATACCACCGGACGGTTATTGTCCTTGCGATATAGCCACCCGAGAAGCAGCCCGGCCGGGGTGAAGACCCCGACGGCGTCATGATCGTACGGATTGTCCTTGTCGCGCGCGATACGTACGCGGGACCCGTCGTACCGCCCGATATCGAGCCCTCTTACCACCGCCAAATTTGATCTACGCTGCATCCGCCCTCTCCGCACCTCCGGAAGGTAAAATTCTTCGCACCCGAGGAGCTCGGCCAGATCCTCATCGACGGCCAGGGCGCGCATCGCACGCGTGCCGGCCACGTACAAGAGATTCCCTTCCTCACGGGACCAATGCCTGTGCTCCGGGTGGAGAAAATCTCCAGCGAGCTCCACCGTACCCCATTCGAGGCCCTTCGCCTTGTGCGCTGTCGAGATCACGATCGAATCGCCTCTCGGCTCTCTCGCAGTCCCGTTCAACATCCCGATGAGCGTATCGATCTCCGGTCCGCCCCCGGCGAGTTTGAGCAACACCGCCAAATCATTCTTGCTCTCGCCACAATGCTCGCAAAACGTCTGCCAGCTTTCGAAATGGCACAGTTCGCGGTGCTGGGTCCTGCCCGTCTCGTGCAGTTCCCCCATCCCTCTCAGGAGAGAGATCATCTGAGCGGTCCCGCCAGCAACGTACACTTTCGAGATATCTGCATTATGCTGCGCCAACGCCTCCATCACCCCCGAGTTCGTCCTGCACACAATGGCGCGCCGAGCGACATCGGACGGAATCGGGGCACTTGGGTTCGCCCGGCCAATCAAACGCAAGTCGGATTCACAGAACCGTTGGAGCGCGTGATTCGCGTACCGTGCAATGTGCTCGGAGAATCGGAACGACTCGGTAAGGCGCGTCTCGCGCTCCGTCGCGATCAGGCTCATCGCATTGACCGCTCCGCGCCACGAGTAAATTTGCTGGTTCGGATCTCCGACGTATACGCGCTGCGCCGCCTGCATTCCGACGAGCCCTAGCATCACGCCGTTGGCGTCCTGCGCCTCGTCGAACAGAATGAAATCGGCGGGTATCCTGGGTCTTGTCAATGCCCACGCCTTAAGATACACATCATGGGTAGATGGGAAGGAATCGAGGGGATTACTCATCCTTTCCCACAGACGGATCACTGCACTCTTGAGCTGCATGGCTATGCCTCGTGCCGCTGCAAAATCCTCCTTCGTCGCATTACCTGTTTCCACCTCTAGCCAACGGAAAGCGCGACCCCATGGTAGACAACCCTCGTCCAGGATTACCTTATCGGACATGCAGTAAGATCCGACCCAGTCCAGAAGAAGGTATCCGATCGCGGCCGCCGACACCCGTATCACGCACGCCTCGCCGTCGCGCCGGAAAGAGATGTCCTGCCCAAGGCCTGATATGCCAGCGGCTTGCGCCGCCATCATCGCGGGGAGCCGGCTTCCTACTTTGGCGGCGAAAGCACCGTTCGTTGCTCGGTACGCAAGTGCATGCGCCGTATAGACCTGCACATTGCCCGGCATCCGCTTCTTGGCGTCGTCCGCCATCGCACGATTGAACGCCAAATAGACGCCTCGTTTGCCCGTCGACTCTGAAATCATTCTGAGTGTGGCTGTCTTGCCTGTTCCCGCACCCGCCACGATCTTCGTGTTACGGCCACTCGCGAAAGCGTCGATAGCCGCCAACTGTTCGTCCGTCGGCTTGAGATTGGACTTGCGAGCCGCAGACGTTCGGCTTTGCCCCTCCCTCGAAACGATCATCGTATTCACCTTCGGGGGCACGGGCTTTCCACGCAGTCACATCGGCATGGAAAGCCCGTGTTGGTTAGAACCGGTACTCCACGCCGATTGAGGCGACGGGATACCATTTGTAGCTGTTGAGATCGCTTTGTAGCGTGCTCTGCGACGCGCTCACGTCACTCGTCAACGAGGCGTTGTGCGTCGGATTCGTGGCGGTGAGGCTAACTGATGCCGAGCCCTGGTACAGGGCACCGACGTCAACCATGAACGTCCACGGGCTGCCGGCCGCAACCGCGTCTCCGTAGCCAATTCCGATGTAGGGCGCGGCGTTGTTCCAGTTAATGGAACCGTTCAACGAACCTACCTCCGCCGCCGAATAGGTATGCCCGTTGATGGTATACGCGCCGCTGGAGGGCTGCCCGCTAACATCAAACTTGTTGTTGTCATACATCACCCCTCCCGTGAACCGAAAGCCGTTTCCGAACGGGTGCCAATCGGCCAGCACGTCGAAACTCTCCAGTTTCAACGTGCCATCGTAACTCACGCCCCCGGACGTCTTCGTCTTCGACCAGTTATACGCGTTATACCCGAACCGCAGATTAACGGTATCGCTAAGCGCGCGCACGCCCTCAATACCATATCCGAGGGTACCGACCTTCAGGCCCACAGCTGTCGCGTCGGAGGCCTGCGCCGGCAACACGGTCAAGCCTCCCAGGGACATGACCGCCACCAATACCGCTACTTTCTTGAACATCGTCTTTTTCTCCTTTTCTCAAAGCCCCGGAAATCGGGGCTGCACACCACGCTCACAAATACAAGCGGGATCGCTTTCCGCATTCACTGGTCAGAATCTTCATCCTCGGCGCCCCCTGGCCCGGGCACGCTGTCGGGCGGAACCTCGTACTCCCCGCCGGGTTCCGCCTCGACTTCACCCAAGCCGGCTCGATCCTCTCGGAAAAATATCCGCTCGGCATGTTCGCCCTTTTTCCCGATATTGAAGGACTCGACCGGACGGTGATAACCCATCACCCGTGTCCAGACCTCGCAAGGCTGCCGCTCCGAGTTCCGCAGCACAATTCCGTCTTCTCCATTCATGACCGTCCTCCGGTTCACCAATTAACGTTCCACATCCGGATCCTTCCTTGGATCCCCCTTGTGGCGGCGTTTCCCGGCCTTCTTCTCCAGGTCTCGCGCCTGGCGCCGCGCCTGCTCCAGAATCGCCCGCTGCATAAGCGCCGCGAACCCCGCCGTCGCCATCGCCTCCTGTACCTGCGCCACGCCCGCTTTGCTGCGCCGATCCACCTCTTCACGCGCTGCCCGGGCCACCTCCCCATTGTTTGCCATTGCACCTGCAAATCCGCGGGCGGGGATCACGAGGTCGTATTCGCGCACGTTCAATCCAGGCCGCCCGCTCTTCCCCTCGTACGCCTCAATCGCTACGAGCTGGCCCGGGCGCACGGGAGCATCCCCCTCACGCCGCGCGATAAAATGCGCCCGCCCGTCCATACCCTCGACGAGGAGATACGGTCTGTCCGTCGATTCGTCCAATCCTCCCCCCAACGAGCGTCCTATCAGACTTTCTCCCGCCTTCAACTTCGTCACCACGGGAAGGCACCGGGGATCCGTCATCAGCTCTCGGTGCTGCAACAGCATCGTGGAGCGCGTCCGCAGCACCTCGAGCTGCTTCAACGCCGACTCCCAGTTCCCATCCAGCCGCCATGTCTGGCTCCCCACCTTCTCCGCGACGCCGAGCTCCTCCAGTTTCTGCAGGCGGGCGATGCGCTTGTTCCGCATCTCCACGTTCGATTGCCGATACCGTACATCGGACCCAATCCGGGATAGCCCACTCTCAGTCACGATAAAATCGCCGTCCTGCCGCAATTCGGTCTTAGCCTTTATCAGCCGGTCGAGTTGCGTGAAGCGCCGGGCAGCAATGTCGCGGTCCATCTCCGCACGCTTCTCCCGCTCCGACTTGTAGCCCAGCATCCGCGTCGCCTGGTCCTCCGCGATCGAACGCATGCCCTCTCTGACAAGATCTCTCGCGAGCTCGATGTTCCCCCGCAGCAGCACGTGAACATGCGGATTGTCGGTGTTGTGGTGGTCAATCGCAGTCCATTCCAGTGAACGGCCGGCGTGCTTCTCCACCTCCCTCATGAAACTCCGTGTGTACTGCACCAAATCGAGCTTGATCCCATCCTCGGGGGAGAGCACTAGCTTGTACAGCTTCGGATCTCCGTCGTGCTGCCACGCGTAGACGGTTTGCGACAAATTCACCGCATCAGACAACGCGTCGAATCCAATTCCGCGCTTCCCTTCCTCTTGGGCGCCCTCACGCTCCAGATACCGCCCGTGCGCCGCCCACGCATCCGCATGTTTGTTCGGGGCCCACCGCAGTCGTACGAACGCCCGCCGGGCAAATTCCCTTGCCGGCAACGATCTCGGCAGCGGCTTCCTGAGTCTTTTCGCGCGGGGCCGCAGCGGTTTAGTCTTCCGCGAGACCCCCACCGCGCGGCGCATGCCCTTGACACGGCTTTCAACGCGCGCCGCGGACGGGCGGAAACCTTTTCGTTGCCTGCGCTCATCTCGCTCATGCTGCTCGATTTCTCTTTCGTGCTCGCGTTCCGCTTTCGAAAGCGTGCGATTGTCCTTGACCACTCATCACCCCGCTGAAAATGAAACGACCGCGCCCGAGCCTTAGCCGCCTTGGCTGGGGAGGAGACGCTCGTCGCGGTCCGCAGGTGTTTTTGCGTGCATGTCGTTACGCCTATGGCCCGGCGTGCCACCGCCTGCTGGGCATCCGGGTTGCACCTTCAAGCAGTTCTATCCTTCTCAATACAGGGCGCTCGGTATGACCTATAGCGCCCGTTCGCAAGCGGATTCATTCGCACAACCCTTGGCCCGCCTCACAAACCCGAAACAGGTTCCCCTGCCTTCCATCTTCGCCGAACACATCTTCGTACCTGGCGAACTTGTTCTTCCGGAAATTGACCGTCGCCCAGCGCACAGCCCCGTCGATGGCGAACCTGTGTCTCCGTTGCGCAGGCGTGGCAGGAATCTCCTTCGTCGAGAAGAAAGGCGCAAATCCCGACTTCGATGCCCTGCTCACAAGTCCCTCCCAGGCGCGAATCCTCTCCACCTGCTCGGGATAGCGATCCGCCAGCAGCCTGATCTCGCTCTTCCTCGCATAGATGCATGGCGCGCAGGAGACCCTTGAGAATCCGGACCCATACAAGGGATTAGCTGGGGTGCCCGACTCATCCAGGTACTTGAACACATCGGCGTCGGTCCACTCGAGGAGAGGCCGGAAGATCCACCATCCCGGGGCTTGGCGGGCATAGGGAAGCAGATCCGCCCGCTTGTCGCTGTCGGCCCGCTTAACGCCCTGCCACACGATAAGAGGCCGGTTCTCATGCGCTGCCAGGAGCCAGTTCGCCACCACCTCGGTCTTTAGCCGCCGGGTGCAAAATCTCCGCTGATTCGTCGGGAACATTCCCGAGAGGAGACACAAATCCAGGAAGGGGTTCCCTGTAGGACGCAGTACCTCAAGCGCCTCCCGCTTCCTCCGGTTCGTGCGGCGTTTCTTCGCACCCCGGTAGTCCCTTCCAGTTCGCAGATCGCGTGCGATCGCCTGTCTCGCCTGCGCAAACTCCTCCGAGAAATCCGCCTGCAGGCGCTCGATCTTGTGCCCCAAGTGGGACGAAAGGCAGTCCAGGTATCGGTACGTCTCCGGATGCTCGTTCCCGGTATCGGCGAACACCAACCGCAACCGATCACGCGGCAGACGCCGCGTCGCCAACGCCCCACATACGGCCGAATCCTTCCCGCCGGAGATCAGAACGATATGAAGGGGGCGAATTCCGAGCTGCTCGGAATTCATGCCGCCTTGGCCTCGAACGGCTTCCCCGGCTTTCCCTTATCATCCTTCAACAAGGGATGGTCGCGATTCTCGCAGCCCCAGAAAAACGTTCCTTTCTTCTTTTTTGACTCGAAGCGTGTCGCTTGCTTACCACATACGGGACACTTGGCTGTTTTCAAGGGGCGCCCACCCCCTTGCCTGCAGTAGTACCGGCTGATTGCTTGACGAGCGCGAGCTGCTCGCGAACAAACTGCGCGATCGCGCCCTCAAAACGCGCCCGATCAAGTTTCCCGGCGGCGATGTTGGCCAAATGGTCCTCCCACCGCGCCGTGGTCACTGGATCCGTAAGTTCCGCCGGCAACGCCTTCACCACCGCACGGCCCACGGATGTCGAGATGACGCTCTTGCCCTTCTTCTCGATGAACTTCCGCGCGAACAGCGTCTCAATCACGTTCGCCCGGGTTGCTTCGGTCCCGATCCCCGAGGTTTCCTTGAGCTTCGCCTTCGCAGCCGGATCCTCGATGTGGCGATGAATGTTCGCCATCGCATCGATGAGCGTGCCCTCCGTGAACCGTGCAGGCGGCTTGGTCTGGAGCGCCTTCACATCCGCCCCTTGCCCAAGCACTGGATCCCCCGCCCTCATGTCGGGCAGGCTCTCGCCCCCTTCCTCGTCGTCATCTGCGGCTTCGCCATAGAGCGCCCGCCACCCCGGATTCAGCACGCGGCGACCCTTCGCAGCCCACCGCTCACCCCCCAGATCCACCTCGGCTGAGATCGACAGATACTCCTCGGCGGGCATGAAAAGCGCCACGCTCGCCCGCGCGATCATGTCGTAGACTTTTGCCTGCGGCCCCGTCAGATTCGACGCGTCCTTGCCGGTCGGAACGATGGCCGTATGCGCGGTAACCTTGCCGTCATTGAATGCGGCATGCTTCACCTTCGAGATGCGCACGTTGAGTCCACCAGCCAGTCCCGCCGCTGCCCCGTATACGCCGTCCAGCTGGTCCTCAGCCAGATACCGGCAGTCCGTCCGTGGATAGGTTGTGTACTGCCCCTCGTACAGCTCCTGGGCGACATCAAGAACGGCTTGCGCGCCGAGCCCCAGTCGGCTGCTCGCTGCTTTCTGGAGCTCCGACAGGCTGTAGGGCAGTGGGGCCGACCGTTTCTTGGCGTCCGCCTTGTACTCAGCGATGACCCCACCCCCGGACGCCTTCGCAGCAATTCGCTCGGCCAGCGCTTTGTCGGTGAGCCGACCTTCCTCGTCGAACCCAGGGACATCTGTGGCGCCCGGCTTCCACTTTGCGGCGAAGGGCCCGTTGTGATGCCTCAGCGCGGCGTGCACCTCGAAATAGTCCCGCGGCTTGAACGCCTCAATTTCGAGATCCCGGCGCACGATGAGCGCCAATGTCGGAGTCTGCACGCGCCCCACGGAGATCAGTCCGTTGTTCCGGATCGACCATGCGCGCGTGAGGTTCATGCCCACGAGCCAGTCGGCACGGGAACGTGCGGTCGCGGCGTCACAGAGTGGTTTGTACTCACTGTTGGGCTTCAACTTCCGGAAGGATTCTCGAATCGACTCCAAGGTCAAGGATTGGAGCCATACCCGCTCCACCGGACCGTTGTAGTGCAACTCTTCTAGTATCTCGTCGATCAACAGCTGCCCCTCGCGGTCCGGGTCGCCGGCATTGACCACAACGGCGGCCTCCTTGAGAAGCTCACGGATCTTCCCGATCTGCTCCTTGGCATCCTTCTTGGCGTGTTTCTTCCACACTTCCGGAATGATTGGGAGGTCCTGCTCGCGCCACACTTTCTTCCCGGTCTTCGCGTTGCGCGGAACATCGTCCGGCAGATAGTCGTCTGGCTCGTCCTGCTCGTAGATATGCCCGAAGGCATTCGTAACGGTGTACTCTTTTCCCACCGCTTCACGGATCACTTTCGCGAGCGATGGTTTCTCTGCGATCACGAGTTTCATCGGGCCCCCTCCCCATCGTCCGACTGCCGCTGCGCATCGGGATCGAAGACACCCTTGGACACCCCTTGGACGGGCTGACCCTCCGGTTCCACTCCGCGCAACGCCTTTCCCACGCGCTTCGTCGGCAACTTGGCGGCGAGAGGACGAATCAGGACAACACTGATCTGGACGTCCCTTGCCGCCAAGAATTCCACCACTTGCTCGGGGGCATAACCCGCTCGGAGCAAGGCCCTCACCTCGGGCGCAATGACGCGCAGGAGATTCCGCACGCCTTGCGTCGCCTGTGGCTTGGGTGGCGCGGGAGGATGCTTGAGAAAATCGCGCAGATCGGCGATCTGTTCGGGGGTGAATGTCTGCTTCCGCATGCTGAGCGATCCCTTGTGTCGTATTGGATTACCCTCGTATAGCCCCAGCGAAAGAGCTATACACTTCTTCCATCGATGCGGGAACGGGATGGCGAACTCCGAGCTGCTCCGATTACCCGGCTGAGCGCATATGACCCACCACACCCTTTATCTTGCACTCTGTTTGGGGTGGTAGTATGGTGCTCAATGAATGACTACGAAATCCCACCCCGCCATTCGCACTGTCACATTCGACGCGAACGTGCTAGAAGCAGTGGCTCTCCCCGATCGTCGCGCTAGAGATCCGCTTTATGAAACGTATGCCTCCATTCATCGAGCACTAAAGGAAGAGCGGATTAAAGGCTACTTTAGCCAGACGTACTGCACGCTTGAGGGCATCCAAAGCGCCGATCGCCCAGATGTGCTCGGGAGAACGTCTGTTGAGATAGATCCCACGTCAGCAGGCATTGTCATCAAGCATCATCGAAAACCGCTCCACAGGATCCACAGCACGGCTCTCCAAGCCATCCTGCAACTCGGCATGCGCGCGTTGCGGGGGCCCGCACGCATGGTCGACGGGCTGGTCATAAAAGATCCCGACAACACGATTTACGTGAGCGAATCGATTGCGCAAACGATCGAGCACCGGGAAATAGCGAACGAAGTCGCTGCCGCGATCGAATGCCGGGGCGTTGGGCGAGCGGTCGCGCTAAAACTTGGACTGAAGTTCAGTGATCGTGCCGGCACAACGGGTGAGTTGTGGCTTCAAGGGCTCGCACAAGCGAACCCCGTGGAGCGCACGCTTGTGTCGAAGGCGATCGCAGAATGGTCTGATGGCGACGCTATCGCTTCGCACATCGGATATAGCATCGACGCTTTCTGCACTAAGGACTTGGGCCGAAGCGCAAACGGACCATCCATTCTGAACGCCAAAAACCGTGCGTGGTTAACGGAAACGTATGGCGTCGTGTTTGTGACGCCAGCCGAACTCCTTCAGCGTGTTCCATAATCCAGCGTGACCGGGAGCGGCGCTGACATCCCTTCGCCGCGCGTTTATCAGCCGCGTGCGGGTTTCCGTCCATAATCGACATCACCCGCACTAGGTCGTCGAGATGATTCGACTTGCCGTTGTAGCTACAATAGCCACCACTGTGCAGGTAGGCCAAAACGAACCGCTTGCCAAATTTCTGCGGAAAATTGGTCTTGTAGTGCCAGGCCGATGGTCATAGCGGGTCACGTTGATGGTCGGAAAGCCGACGTGCCGGAAGACTCTCCGCAACGGTCTGGCTCATGCCATTTCCTCGGTCAAAACAGAGATAACTGACCGCGCCTCTCAGCGTCCTTTGCTGCCCTCCTGGCAGCTTTGGCGGCTTCCCACTTGACGCTTTCTTCGCGCAGCCGGGCCGTATACGCTTCGCGCTGGGCTCTCTCTTTTGCCTCTATCGTGGCTCTCGTGCGTGGCATCAGGTAATCGCGGAATCCTGGGTGCCGGTATAGCGGACTGCAGAGGGGCTCGCGATAGCTTATTGGGTTCGCCGCCTTGCACTCCCGCCAGTAGGAAATGGACTGCAGCCGCTTTGCAAGAGGATCCACGCTGCGATGCAGCGCGATTCTCTGCTTACGCTTTGCGCGCGCTTCGAGCGAATCGCGTTCAAGATTGGTACTGGGTCCATAGCCGAAACTCACGCTGTCCCCTTGTCGGCGATTCATCTCGTACGTGGGCGGGGGGTTGGCGATCTCCGTCCGTTCTTGCTTAGCGCGCCCCCGGCAAAGCACTTTACCGTCGACGCCCAACTCATACAAATAGCCATCCGAGGCACGAGCATCGACAAACATCGCCCGAGCGCGCGCCTGTTCGGACTCGGATAACTGGGTGAAAGGAAGCTTGGTTGCCATGAAAATTGGCCCTTCGCATCCCGTGATTACGCCGCCAACCGGCGGACGCTATACTTGGCGAGACGCTTGATACCCCGAAGCGTCTTGGCGATCCCGATCAGCGTGTAGCCGATCGTGTAGGTGAGAACCTTGGCCACAATTTGACCAAGCGCATAACCCACCTTCCAGCCGAGGTACATGTAGAGGACGGTCCGCATTCTCTTCTCCTTGTTCGTTAATCCGGTGGAATCCCGGTTCTTGCACAAAGCGAGAACGTTCAAGCGGAATGAAAATCTCTTTACGGGCCTACCACCAGAATGCGTGTTCCATATGGGACAGAAAACCGACGCTCAATGCACCCAGAAATCAGCCACCGCAGGCTCCGCCTCTGTCGGCACACCCCAGGGCAAAAGAAGTTCGTCCGCTGCGGCGATAAGCGTTTTGTCCACCTCTCGCGTGGTGCACTCTACCTCCCCCTCGGGGACCTCAAGCACCAGCTCGTCGTGCACGAAATCCACAAGATATTCCTGGATCTCGTCTGAGAGGTTCCCAAGCGCACTGAGCGCGATCTCCGCGCCCGTGCCCTGGTCCTGGTAATTGAGTGCGTTGTTCAGCGCGTCCGTGACGACCGGCCTCCCTGACAACGTGGCGGTGCGATAGATTTTCTTCTTCTGGCCAAGATTGTCTGGATCTACGACCTTTACGTTCCCAAAACGGGTGAGCATGTGCCAAAGCGAGACCTCCGGATAAAGCTGGAACCACGCCCCATGCGCACTTGCGGCCTCCGCCTGATCCCATGAGAGATCGTATTCGGTGATCCCATTCGAATGCAGCGTCTCGGGACTCATGAGGTATAGCAGTCCGAAGTTTGTCGGCTTCGCCGCCTGGCGCGCTCCCTTGAGGGACTCCTTCAAAGCCTTTTGCGCCCCCTTCTCCAGCAACTTGACATACTCGAGCGCGGGCTTCCCACCTGTGTCGTATCTTCCGGCCAGCACTTCGGTCGAAACGGCCGTGATGATGTGGGGGTCCAGTCCCTTCGAGAACACCTCGCTCAGCGTCAAGCGGTCTTTTGCTGGATCCACCTGAAACGCTCCCGCTCTCCACATCAGAACGACGACTCGCCAGAACTCGGCCACGTAGTAGGTTCCCCATTCCGACGGCTCCGAGACCCCGGCGGCCGGACGCTCAATGATGTCCGGAGCGCCGGGCGGGAGTTCCTGGAAGGCAAGGAGATGCACGAGGCAATCGATCAGGGAAGCGGAGCCATTATTGTTTGGCTTGCCGGGGTGTCCCAGCAGCCATCCGATTCGGAGCTTGCGCACCTGCTCGGCATACTCATGTCTACGGCCACTGAGTATGGCATCGATCAGCGCCCGGACAGCACGATAGGCGCGCATGGCGAGCGCCGCAGCAATCCGCATTTCGATCGCTCCGTAGTCGATCGCGAGAATCTTGAAGCCTGCACGTGCGCGGAAAAGCGTGCGAAACGCCTTGTCGCGTGGCATGTTCTGGAGGTTCGGCTCCTGGCTTGTCGTTCTGCATGTCAGCGCCGAGATGACGATAAGCGGGTGCAGGCGCCCTTCACTATCCGCCTGGGCGAGATAAGCGCTCGCCATGGCTGCACGCTTGATCGCGCCCTGGGCCTCCAAATAGCGCTTCAGCGCCGGCAGATCACGATAAACCAGCTTGAGGTGCTTCGCGTTGAGGATCGGCTCACCTTCGGCATTGCAGCCAGGGTGCTTGCCAGTTCGCTCTTCCAGGGCTTTTGCAAACGCCGCCTTGAATTGCTCGGTCTGGCCACCGTCCAGGATATTTTGCCGGTAGGGTTCAAGGCTCGGCAGTTCCTGGAAGAGCGCTTCGAGCGAAGCATCTGCCGCCCGGCGGTTGCACTCAACATAGTCGCTTACAGCGAGTGCATCGAGGCGGAGCCCGTTGCGCTGCATCCGGGAGAGGACCGGCACGGCGCGCTCGAGCGCGTTATACGCGTGGCCACCACAATGCGCGTCCAACGCCGCGAGCATCTCGGCGGTTGAACTACTCGCGGGTAGGTTGAGTACCAATCTCGCAATGACAGGTGGTTGCGTGATATCTGCTAGGCAATACTCATGATGCCTTGGGGATAGGGTTGAGAGCATCCAGTTGTGAGGCGTCTGGAAGTCCTTGTCGAGTTTCTGATGCAGCAGCGCCATCGACAGAAAATCCAGAGGAAGCCCCCGCGAGGCCTCACCAGCATCGCTCTTGAACTTGCGCGCCCGCCTACTTTTGACGGCATCCAGCAACTGCTTGTGAACTTCGGTCCCAAACGGAAGCAAGTGCAGCGCCCAAGACTCGTGATGTCCCAATCGGGAATAGAGATCCGCGCCGCCAAGGATCGCGTCGGAGACACACAGCTCAAACTCCGGGGCGATGGTGAGCGTCATCAGGAAGGTATCAACAAGCCGTCCTGGCTTGACGCTGGGAACGTCGTGCCGCAGCCACTGCAAGTCGAACGCAAGGTTGTGGCCCACCCACGTTTTGCCATCCAATGCGGAAACCAATCTCGTCCGTTCATGTTGCTGCAGACGATCAAGATCAAATGCGAACTTGCGAGAGGACAGCGTGGTGAAGGACAGAATTCTTGCACGTGGGCGATTATCCAATTCGCACCCGTAGGCCTTCTTGTACTGATTGACCGTGTCCCCGGTCCCGACCTTCGTGCTTCCTCCGACCGCGATCGGCGCTTGCCAAGGCGTTAGCGCCGTCGTCTCCAAGTCCAGACTGACTTCAGACGCGACTGTGAGGGCATCAAGTGCTTCTCCGAGCTGCTCGGAAGAATCGAATGCCCCTGGGGTAGCCGGAAAAAAGGCTATCTCTTCCTTCTTGCGGACCTTGTGTGGCGCTTTCCCCGCCGTTTCGACCGGCATTCCAAACAGATCAACCGCGACCGCCTTCGGTGGCTCGTTAAGGGGAGGCTGTTCGGGAACCGTTCCGGTGTAGACTCCCTCGGGTCTTAGCTCAGCGAAGAAATCAAGCATGCTGACTCCACGCTTTCTTCCGGTCTCTAAAGTAGGCAACTTGAAAGTGGGGGTGCTGCGTCAGAGCGTATTGGTCCGCTTTGAACGCACCGAGAACACTGACCGCCCACCCTTCTCCCCCACGAGGACCTTCGCGCTCAATCACCAACCCGCTTTTGACCAGGGGGACCAAATAGCCTTTGACTCGTTCCGCATCCCCAGCACCCAGCCACGCCGGCGGGCGCTTTGGGCAGAGCGCGACATGCGCCTGACGAAGCGAGAACCGCATGATCCCGTGTGCTCTATAAAGCTGGCAAAGAATTCGGAGCATCTTGGTATCTGTGTGGCGCATAAGACCCTCTGTTGACTTGCTGAATAGATATAGCACTCTTCAAGCGGAATGAATGGGTACGCAGACACCTCTCACACGTCCGTCCACGACACGCATTGTTTTCTGCCGAGCGGCGCGATCCTCTTCTTTGCCTGGCGCGGAATAGGAGCCTGTCTTTCTGATTGCAGGGAGGACATCATGGGTTACCCAGCGCTTGAAGCGCTTCGCGGCATCCTTGGTGCTGCCGAGGATCAGCGCGTACAGGCCGGACTCATTGACGACGCTCGCTAGTTGGACGCGGCCGAGCCTATCGATGATGTCGCGTTTTGCGACGTCATCCGAGTCGACATGTTTGGTAATCGCATCGCGCGGATTCGCCAATTCCAGGGCGGCACAGACGTCATTGGTGTTGAACCACGGCTGACCAGCATCGTCGACCTGTACGCGCAGGGCGCGCGACTCGAAGCGGAATGGGATGATATTCGGCATTTATTGGCAGATCCCCCTCTTGAACACTCCGAGCAGCTCGGAAAAGTTTCTCCAAACCCTAGCCAAACAGTTCAAGCGGACTGAAAATCTCCACATGGACCACCCTTTTCAGTCCATGATCGGACGCTCTTTCTCTATTCAAAATCAGTAGTTAAAGAAATAGTCGAGTCATGGACCGGAAAAATAAAACATAGACGCAGATGCGCGCGTATGCGCGCGTATGCGCGCGGTTTATAAGTTCGCGCGCAGGAATGCGCGCATGTATGTATTTATCTGGGTCCATGAGGTCCATGCGAACACTCGTCGTATCATTCCACTTATTCCTCATATAGTTAACCGTATTACTACATGGACCACACATGGACCATACATGGACCTCATGGACTAAGGCTGGCAGGCAAGGGGAATGAGCATTACTGCGCTGGCGACATGGTGCGTGTCGCGGTGGTCATCGAGAGGCAGGAAGACGGTGATATGGCCGTGGTGGTCACCGTGATGGATTGAGAGTGAGAAATAGCATGCGTAAGGATTACCACTATACGGAGTGCGGGCTGCAAAACGTCTGGCTCGTGAACGGCTATTCTGCGAGGAAGACGAAATATGGTGAAGGAATCTCCGTTCACGACGTGGATGGTCTGCATCGCGCCATCGCCCAAGCACTGACCGACAAGCCGGCACCTCTTACCGGTGCAGAGGTACGCTTCCTTCGGAAAGAGATGAACCTGTCGCAGCGGGGGCTCGGCGAGCTGTTAGGCGTGACGGACCAAGCCGTCGCGCTATGGGAGCGTAAGAGTCGGCTGCCGCGCACGGCTGAGCGGCTTCTGCGGCTCCTGTACGTCGAGCACGATAAAGGCAATGTGCCGATCGTCGGTTTCATCAAGCGACTGAACGAGCTTGACCAGAGGAATCACGAGAGAATCGTCGCGGAAGAAGATAATGGCGGCTGGAAAACAAGACACGCGGCATGAAACCATGGCGAGGATGATCATGCGCGCGTGGCTACCGAAAACCGGCGACTATCCCAGCTTTTTCGCCCGCAGGCGCGTATAGCGCTTGAGCATCTGCCAAAGCGAGTCCGATCTGCTCGCAAAAAAAGAGCCCGACACTTCTCCCCTATTCGAGGGCCAAGGCCGGGCTTGAAAACGGAGCGGTGCCCGCTGCGGCGCCGCTCCGGACGCTACTCTAGTTGCAACGGGATGCGCACTCCATGTGCCCGGCCGGCGGCCACGCGCTGGCGGCACCGCTCCGCCCCGGGCAGGCGTCCGAGCAATGTGACAATGTTCTGCGTTGCATATTGTGTGTTTCTGAGGACTCCGCGAAGCTCTGGGCAATCACAAACAAAAAGGGAACCAGGCTGGCCTGCAGTTTCCCCTTCCATACGCGCCATTCCCGCGCGCTTGAGCGCATCCTGGTATGCATTGTCGTGATCCTTCGGATGTCTCTTCGCCGCCTCCGTGAATACCTCAGCGACGACGCGATCATGGCGGAGAACACTGCGGTGGCCGGTCTCCGGATTTACCGTCTCCACCTCCACGGCCATCCGCGCCCCAAGAAGCGCCCGCAACGCCTTCTCGGCGTCTGTCTCGAGCGCATCATTCCCGCTTGCATGCTGCTGCTCCTTCGCGACATCCTGGAGCGAAGAAAGGAGCTTCTGCCTCCTTTCCTCCGTCTTAAGCGTTTCTTCGCCGTATGACAATGTGGCGAATGCCGCAAGGGGGACACCCCACGTTCGCAGGAGCCTGGCGTCGGCTTCGGTCACCTTCGTCCCTTCCTCTACCAGGAACGAATAGATTTCCCTAAACGTCTCCCATCGAGACCACATGATGTGCCGTATTCGCTCGCCGAGCTCGCCGAGCCCAATGGTTGACGGAGGGTGCTCCGCGCGCCCGCGCTTGGCAACCTCGACGACGATGAAGCGGTTGCGGTCGGCCTGCTCAAAGTCCGGCCTCCCGATGGCCGCAATCATGGCGGCGGTTCGTATGCTGAACTCCACTGGTCGTCCATCAGGGGATCCCTTCACGGCTGCGAGAGCCCGAGACCCGTCTGAAGTCGAATACGCAGCTCGCAGCATGTCGAGCACGCGGCGCAGCATCGCCGCACGCTGGTGGGCAACTTGCGTATCAGACGATCCAGGCTCCGACTCGTCGACGAGAAGCGTGACCGCATCTTTTCCCAGCAGCTGCCTAAGCCCTGCCGCAGAGCTGTTCGCGCCATCGTCCAGGCGCCACACGGTACCTCCCAAAACTTCCGAAACGTGCAGTGCCAGAACCGACTTGCCGGCCCCCGACTCTCCGCAGAGAGTCACGGAAGGCCGCGCGTCCAAGGCGCCAAGATAGGACTGCGCGACGATCCATCCTGCCAGGAGCAGCGCATCCGCTTTGCCAGCCCATCCCCATTGGGAGAGATGACGGAGCAATCGAGCGGCGGATTCAAGGGCCTCGTCGTCCGTCCACTCAACCCCGACGTCGACGTGAAAGCGGCTCGTGGCCGGGTACACGTACTGGCCTCCGAATCTCGCTTCCTCCTCCAGGAGGACCAGCCCCTCTTCACTCGTTCGCAAGAGCCCGCTGCTCGAGTTGATGGTGAGTTGCCCCTCCACCTCGCGCCACACCCCCCCGCCCCGCTCACGTGCATCGGCCCAAGGACCCGCAGCATGACACTGGGAAACGATGTCATACCCGGCTTGGAAGGCGTCGATCGAGACTGCATCGTCCTTCCCGATCTTCTTCCACGTTTCCATCGCATAGGCAGCGCCGCAGGCATGCATGATTTCCGCAACTTTGCTAAGATTTGTGGGTGTAAGATGCTTTACGGACTTCGTAGGGCGGGACCAGATGACCAGGTGTTCCTTGGTGAAGCCGAGCGCCGCATACCCACCGGCCTTCGCCTCCTCTGCTCGCTTCCGGCTCGATGCGAGCCGCTCGACGTTGGCGCTCCGGGAGGCTGCGGTCATGTGTATGATCGCTGGTATGACCGCATCGCGCCCGTCTCGTACCAGCCAATCGTCGATACCCTGCTTGCCACCCTCCTGGGTGGGCGGGCACCAGTTCCCCGCAACCGGCAGCCCCTGCCTTGCGAATTCTTCCCTGATAGCCTTGGCGAGTTTCAGGCATTCCCAATAGACATCTTGGTTCCCGACGTATTGCTGGCGCTTTCCCTTGCCGACTGGCTTGTCCTTGTCGGAGGCCGGGGCTCCGTGAGGTGCACCGTCAGAATCGAATAGAACGAGCACCACAGCCTGCTCACCGGCTGCCGCGATGTATTTGCCGATGATCTCCCTGATATCCGGCAACAGTCGTCTGGGCGACGCCGTATCATCCGGATCGTCGCGAACATTGCCCATGTGGATGCCGGCGATGGCGACGGTTGGAAGGCCGGCCTTACATAGAGCCTCGGCCTTTTTCTCCCCTTCCGTGATGACAAAAGGCGGAATACTCTCCTGCCTCCCGGTGGAAGCCCCTTCGGGGGGCTGGGAAGATGATTCCGAGCTGCTCGGAAAAGCATCGAGCAACTCCTTGAGCCTGCATGGAATGTAGAGATGAGAGCCCGTGCCCGCAGGGGAGCGGTATTTGCTCGACTTGTACCTCTCTGCCAGGAGTCGCACCCGTACGAACGGACTGCCGTTGACGTTCAGTGCTCCTCCGTCGAAGTGCCGGTACGGAATGGCAATTCCGTCTGAGACGATTTTCCCTTCGGGGATTCCCAGCAAGGCGTTGAGGCGGAACTTCTCCACGTAAGTCCATGTGGGGACATCGGAAGGCGAGAGTCCGCTCTGGAACAAAAAGACTTCCAGCGGGCCCTGGGGCGACGCTCCTTGTTCCTTTGGAGGGCAGCGGGTTTCAGCGTCCATCTTATCGTTTTGCTGTTTTTAATGTGACGGCCGGTCTATTCCCGGCTGCCAGCGTTTCCGCGCAAAACCCTGTATGTTCCTTGGGGATCAAAAGATCGGCTGAGCAACGAGTCGGACCCGAACTGTGTTTCCAATGGGTGCTTCGGTGGTGTGCATGGTCATCGGCACACCTCCCTGAATGGGGAGGGAATACGTGACCGTATAACCTTCGCTGATTTCCTGGTAACCCGTCATGCATTGCCCGCCAGGAGCCATTGAGCCTCCCGAGAAGTTGTTGCCCACGATGCCGCCAGCGATCGCGCCGGCCGCCGCGGCCGCGACGCGTCCATTGCCGTGGCCTACGGTGTTGCCCAGCAGTGCGCCGGCAATGCCGCCGATGATGGTCCCTGTGGCGCTCCCGCCGTTCTGCACTGGAGCGCCACAGGGACCATAGACTGGAACCTGCCGCGACACAGGTTGAACGGAAAGCACAGTTGCATCCACATCGACATAGTTGGAATAAACGGCGGAGTCTGCGATCGCGGATGCGGAGGCAGCGGCAAGGGCGACGGCGAGCATAATTTTTTTCATGATGGGTCCCTTTCATGCTGTGGACGAAGAGTTATAGCGCACGTTTGTAATTTTGTGGACTCGATGATCCGAGTTCCTTCGTTTTGCACTCACAGTGCCTTCCCGTTCAAGCGGAATGAAGCCGGGCGCATTTGCGACGCCCGGGGCTGTGGGTTCTGACGCACGCAGGACCTTGGGCCGCGGGCGCCCGAGGACGGCCTCTGCGGCCCTAAGGCCGACCTCAATGTTGTATTCGCCCTGCGCGTGTCGCTCGAAGATCCGCTCCGCCCATAGGAGGTTTTTGCTTGAGGCGTTATTGGCATGCTGAGATGGAGCCTCCCGGTAACATGTCTCCATGTTGCCGGCCCCGCTGCTGTTCCCGTGATTTTCCAAGACGGATCTGCAAAGGGACCTGAACTCTGGAAGCGTCGGGGGCGTCGGGCGCGTCTTGCATGCGTCGAGCCCTCGAAGCAACTCCTCCGCAGTGTATCCGGAAAGCCCAACGCCCCACGTTGTCTTCCAAGTGGGAGGGGCACTGCCGTTCCTCAGCGCGGAAAAACGTGCACCGTACAGCGCCTGCAGCCGCTCGAAAAGCCGATCGACCCACCGTGCAGGCAGCGTCCCTCCCACTGCTCCTACCCCTGTTCCCACTGAAACAAATAGGGTGCGATAGCCCGCAGGCGCGCCTGCGCGATCGCGATGGTGCTCAGCGCGAGGCGCTCGCGCCGTTCGACCATGGACTGCGGCAGTTCGGGCAGGCGCGCCCTGAAGTCCGCCGCGCGAATCTTCGCGGCGACGAGCGCTTGACGGCGCGCACGGATCATCGAAGGCAAGGTCGTCATGGGGTCGGTGATCACTTTTCTGTTCTCCTCTGTCGTGCGGACACCATGCCCGCATATTGTCCGCCCGTCTTTTCAAGCGGACTGAAAAGAGATCGCTGCGCCACCGCCCGAAAGTGGTCGCGCAGCGCCCCCAACTTCATTCCGCTTGAAGCGTTCCGCTTAGCTCAAAGGCAATTCCAAATCGAACCACAGAAACAACAGAAAATTATGGCCATCAGGATTGTTCGTCACGCGAAAAAATCCGGGAGATCCACATACAGGATGGACCGCACCACCGGCATCCTTGGCGAAATCCGCCATCTCTCGCGCGGCAATCGCACGTACCGGTGCCTGGGTCACGTATCCCCACTGGGTGCTCCTATATCGGAGCGGGCGAATCGATCGCTTCGATACCCTCTCCGAAGCCAAGGACCAAGCGTTGAAACTTTCATAAGGAGGAGCACGAATGCAAAGCGCGGTTGACCCATTTTTCGGACCCGCGGTGGTCTGTTATTCGCGCAGTCTAGCGATAGAAGAAGGCATGCTGATGGATGTTACAAACAGGCGGGCGGAGCTGGCTTCATCATCCCGGTAGCCATCACCGCGCAGACGTATGCGGGATATGTGGTGTGGGATAACACCATCGAAGTTGCATACCAGGACGAGACGGCACAGCTGCACGATGTGTTGTGGATGCTTTTCGTGGCCGTCAAGAAAAGCCATGGAAACGCATCCGAGATCGTGTACCCCTTCTATTGCATTCCGCGCGGTGGGAGCGAACAAATGCTTGCGCACCTCAAAGCTGTGGTGGGGTGGCGACGAGGGAGAACCGGTCGTGACAATCCTTTGCTTGGACGAGGACTGACCGATGAATGATGACGTTTCCTTGGCGCTGGGTGTTCCCAACATCGATGCTTGGCACAACGCAGAATTGGAGTGCCCCACCTTCAAGACGTGCGGGATTGAACGTGCGGTCCTGGACACCTTATCGGACGTGAAGGAGCACATATTGAGCGGCGATCTGGACGGTGCCAGGCACGAGCTCAACAGGGTGAAGTTTCTGGTCGATCGGAATGACCGCGAGACCAAGAGGAAGACTCTAGGCGTGTACCCGAAATGGGTCGTGGTTGCGTGTGCAGGTACCGAAGACGAAAACATCGTCGCAGCATTCGCGCATGCGCCCGACGCCCGGGAGTTTGTTTGCAAGAATGCCCAAGACAACTTGGATGTTATGAAGCGATTGCCCGACGATACCCTTACTACAGAATTCTAGGCCGCGGAGAACAACAACATGAGCGACTTTCATGGTTTGGTTGCCAAAAAGGACTGCACCCTCGTTCGTGACCACCCGGATTATCAAGGCAGCATCGTCGCCTATGACGCCGATGGGGAGATCATCGAGCGGTTTGACGGCGATTGGACAGACGAAATGGTTTTCAAAGCGATCGAGTTCGCGAATCGGGCGCACGACATTGGCTTCCATCGCGGTGAAGCGGCAAAAGCCCACGCAATCCGCGCCGCGCTCGGCTGCGCGGAAAAGGAGTGAGGTTCGCCGAGTCGGATCTGTGTCCCTGGAAGCAAGAATTGGCCTGGACAATTTCGGAAGCAGAATGCGGCAAAACGGCCAGGTTATGCTTCCAGTTTCCCGTTGTTCACGGGGACTATGGCCAAAGCGTCAATCCTCTGGCAATTTCCCACACGGAACCCAGCGAACGGTAGGAAAGACCTACTTTTCCCCCACGGAAATCAGAGTGCAAGATAAAGGGTGTGGTTGGTCGTATCGACGCACGCGAGGATTCCGAGTTGCTCGGAATCTCGTCGTTGCACGCTGCAAAGTGCCGCAGGATCACGCTTGACGTTGACTGTCCATCTGTGTTTCACTGATGTATAACGCTATACGATTGGCGGAGCTATCCAGGCCCGGCGCAAGCCGTATCCGCGAAGGAAGAGAATGATGTCTGTCCCAGCCGTATCAACGGACTTGGGTACCGAGGAAGTACCCGCATCGAAGTCCCCGGCGATGCCGGACGCAGCGGAGTTTCGCACGGTCCTCGAAGGCTGCGCGGCATGCCGGACCGCAGCCGACCTTGATTGGCTCACCCGGAAGCAGATTATGCGCGATGCGGCGCAAGCGGGCACCGCATCGGTCGAGACGGCATACAACAACGCCTATCATGACAGCACGGACCTTAGACTCGCGGCGGCGGCGTTCGTAGTGCGCGCGAGCGCCGGGTGCGAGGTACCGGCATCTTCACCACTCCTCTTCAGAATCGCGGTTGAGCGCGCAGTCGGCGCGATCAACGAGTTCCTCCGTGGAACCCGCGCCGGATCTCTGCCGAGTGCACTGGCGCAAGTCGCGTGCGGCGGTGGACAGACATACGCCTTCGAGCACTGCTGGGAGCACGTGTCAGACCTCGCCCATGCCAGCCTCTATCGCCTGGCGTGGCACCATGACTTCGGACGCCAGCCGACACCGATTCTGTCGAGGGTGCTGGCGCCGCACCTGCTCGCCCGCCCAACGCGGGAGGAAACGCATGCGCGAATCGAGGCGTTTGTGCGGCTCTCCTACCAACCAGGGGAGCGCGCGCCTACCACGAGCCGCGCGCTGAGCTATGGCCGCCTGGCGGCGCTAGACGGGGTGATCTCCGGCGAAGATGATCGCACTCTCATTGACGTGATTACCGAGAGCGACCTGAGTCCCGCACAGGACCTTGTCCGGCTTAACGGAGATCCCGCACACTACGCACTGGTCAAGGCGCACATTATCGAGGTACTGGCGGACGTTGCCACCTTGGATCATCGAACCGCTCATGCGGTGCTATGCGCACTCCATCACACCTCACTTCAACATCAGGTCCTATTCGTAAGTATGGTGAAGAGAGTCGTTGAGTCCACGGCGACGACCGGGACCCTTCTTAGGCTGGTGCACGAAGTGGATGAGTTTCTGCAGGAAGGAGACGTATCCTCGGCCGGTCGGAGGCTGGATGCAGCGATACCGCATGCACGCAGACTCGCGGGGAGTGAGCGTGCGGAGATGCGCGCGACCGGACTTGCCCTCATCGAGTCATTCAGGCGAATGACCGAGGTCACCCCTTCGTCCGACTTGTTGGCTGCCACACTGACGTGGCTCACATGCATTGCATAAAGCTACTCGTCACGTGCTATCCGCGTCTCATCAACAACACAAGTCGGACGCCGGGGCAGAAGCCCCCGTTCATAGGCGCAAAGGCAATATGTTGAAGAGCACCGGCAGCTTGAACTGGCACTGTAGACCGAATGTCTCAGATGACGCCCTCCCCTGACCCCTACCGAATCGCCTGGGTGAAACTCATTCAGGCGGCCCGCAGGGCAGGGTTCAGCGAGAGGTCTCTCTCCTTGTACGCGCAATGCGACAGGGCGACGATCAGGCGGTACAAGACAGGATGGCCCCCCGCGAGAACCCGCCGCGGCGCATGGGAGACGCGAGCAGCGATCGAGCGGGCGCTGGCCAACCTCGTGGATGCGGGCTTTGAGCATCCGGTTCTCGGCAGGCTGGCCCGCGAGGCGAAGCGCATAATCAGCCGAGCGTTATAGCGCACCCGTGCGGGCTATATAACCCCCGTAAGCAACGAAACAAGGGGGCGATCGAATGGATGGGGAATTCCGAGCTGCTCGGAAAATGACGATGGTGACGGAGCATGATGCGGGGAAGGTCTTGAATGCCCTGTTGACGCAGATTCCGCCGCAGCAAATTTCGGCCTACTGCTTGAAGGCCGCGATCGCTGCCGACGACAGCGAGCTGGCGAACTGCATGTTTCATCTGGCCAGGACACCCGCAGCTGCGACGGACGAGATGCAGCGTTGCGTTGCGATGTACATGTCCTACACACCACTCAAGTTCATCCCGGAGGGTTACTGACGATGTTCAACGCAGCCGACATCGAGGCCTGGGCCTCTGAATATAGCGACTCGGAGACGGTGCAGGACCTCCTGGGCGCCATTGCGCAAGACCGGTCCATGCCCCAGCCCGGCGCACTGATCGCTGGGAGCCCCCAACGGCTGCAGGCGGAGAGCCGGCAGCGCCAACTGCTGCGCCAGGCCATGGTCTTGGGGTATAGACCGCCGGTGAAGGAGCTTGCGGCAACCATTACCAAAGAGGCGGTCAAAACCGAGGCGCTAGGCGTGGCCCGTCTCGAAGGAAGCGTTTTGGAAGGCATCCCACTTCCTGAGCGGGACGGCCGCGCCGCTCAGGAAGAAGACGCGAGACGGAAGAAGCGCGAACGACAATCTGGGTGGTTAGGCATCGAGCGTGGTTTTGGAGACCAGTAACAAACATGTCCGCTGTCTTGTCCCCCAAGGAAGAGCAGCACCGACGGCTTGTACAGCAGATGCGCTCGACGTTCGGGCCGGTGGTTTGCAGGGCGTTCGAGGATCCGCTCGTCGTGGAGGTCATGCTCAACGACGACGGGAATGTCCTGGTGGAACGCCACGGCCGTGGGATTGAGGTGGAAGGGACACTCCCGGCCCAGCAGGGAATAAATGCCATTGGCCTGGTCGCTAGTTGGATCGGGGCCATCGGGAACGCCGACCATCCGATCGTGGAGGGCGCGCTTCCCAAGGAGTTCGGCGGCGCGCGCTTCGAGGGCGTTTTGCCGCCCTGCTCCCCCGGGCCGCTGTTTGCCATTCGGCTCAAGGCCAGAGTGGTTTACACGCTCGAGGATTATGTCTCCAAGGGGATCATGTCTTCCGAGCAGCTCGGAAGACTGCGACAGGCAGTTATTAACCACCAGAACATCCTGGTGTCCGGCGGGACAGGGTCAGGCAAGACCACACTGGGAAATTCGCTATTGCGCGAAGTCGCGGTTGGCGCGGGGCTTAACGACCGGATCGTGCTGATCGAGGACACGCCGGAACTCGAGTGTACGGCACCCAATACAGTGAGTCTCCTCACCAAGGACACCGTGGACATGACCCGGCTTCTCAAAGCCACCTTGAGGCTCCGGCCAAACCGAATAATCGTTGGGGAGGTCCGTGACGGATCAGCACTGGCGTTATTGAAGGCCTGGAATACCGGGCACCCGGGTGGATTGGCGACCATCCATGCCAACAATCCGGAAGGCGCGCTTCTACGACTGGATCAGTTGTGCCAGGAAGCCGGTGTGCCGTCCCAGCACCAATTGATACGTGAAGCCGTGGATCTAGTGGTTCAGATATCACGGACCAATGAACCACCTGGCCGCCGTGTTCATGCCATCTTCGACGTCAAGACAAGCAATACGGCCTTGACCTCTTCCGCTCAAGGAGATCTCCGATCGACCTAAATGAGTACGGCGGCACTCATTGTGCTATACGTCATCGTGGAAAAAGGTGGCGGGCTGCATCCTAAACAACACTGTGAGGTTTGCGTACATGGATAAGGTAAAAGGTTTTCTGGAGAAAGTTCGGGCCGGCATGCTACTTGGGGCGGCCATGCTGTTTGTGACAAAGGATGCTTGCGCCTCCACGTACGGGACCATGCCGTGGGACAGCACATTATCAAACATCGAGACCGACCTCCAGGGGCCGGTGGCGCATGGTCTTATCATTATTGCAATCGTTGTTACCGGGCTGATGTGGGCGTTCGGCGAGCATGGTTCCTCCATGCGGAAAATCATGGGAATCGCAGCCGGCGGGTCGATCGCCCTTGGTGCCGCCAGTTTTATTTCCGGACTTGGGATGAGCTCCGGCGCCGTCATTGGGTGGTAATCCAGTGCGTACGATTCCAATCCACGAAAGCCTCCTTCGTCCCCAGCTTCTAGGGGGCGGAGACCGCGATCTCGTGATGCTAAATGGGATCATCTCCTGCGCCTTGATTTTTGGAGTCGGAGGGCTCGTGGGCGCTGTTACCGGTGTGGCGCTCGGGACCCTGGTGCATATTGTGCTGGTGATTTGGGCCAAGAAAGATCCGCAGGGCAAAGCGGTGTATGCGCGCCATATCCATCAGCAGAAATTTTATCCCGCGGCCGCCTCCCCTTTCGCGCGACAGCAGATCATTCACTAGGAACAGCATGTTCTTCGTGCCCTACATTCCCCCCCCACAACTTCCGCCGAGGCATGTGGCGGTACCGTCCGCTCCCGCGCTTGCGGCCACTCGCAAGCCTCAGACCCCGGTTCCTCCGTCTCGGAGCATGTCGGGCACATTCACTGTGGGCGGCGCGACGGGAATGGCCGCAGCAGTCCCGGCGCGCCAGCCCACGGGACGCGGTCCGTTATTCCCGCCAGACGTGGTTATTGGTTTCAAAGGCCGCGACACTACAGTGTCTGTTCCGGACATCGTACGGCTATCGGACTGCGTGGAGAAGGCCGGTAAACGCGCCAAATTCGTTATCCACGCGAACCCGCGCCGCATCGATAAATACCGTGGACTTGCGGTCCGCCATGAGCTGCTGCGGCTGGGCACTAGGCGCACCCAGATTAGAATGAGGTTTAGTCCCCGCGTCGTCCGCGGGGAGGTTGTCGTCTTCGGAGATTCGTAAAACATGCGGAGCCTCAAGGAATATAGGTCGAAGGCGCTTGGACTGCCGGATCTTCTCAACTTCGCCATGCTTGTGGGAGAGAGAACAATTGATGGCGACGGTCGCCTCGGTATAGGGCTCAACAAATCCGGCTCCCTCATGGCGGGATTCACCTATTCCGGACCAGACATCGAGTCGTCGTCTGAGGCCGATCTGGAATCGTTGTCCGCGCACCTCAACCATGCGGTTCTCCGATTGGGAACAGGATGGTCTGTTCATCTGGATAACGTCAGGCTACCGGCACCAGGGTACTCTGCCCCGGAGCAGAATTTCTTTCCGGATCCGGTGACAGCGCTGATCGATGAGGAGAGGCGAAGCGAGTATGGCCAGGATGGCACACATTTCATTACCCGCCAAGCGGCCGTTTTCAGCTGGGAATTACCGACCGATGCGGAGCAAAAACTAACCCGTTACGTGATGAGGAATCCATCCCGGGCGGAGTTCGATTTTGAGGAGCAGATCAAGCACTTCACCACGGACATGGAGTCCCTGATGGCCATCTTCGGTGGGGCGACACGCGTTACACCGATGTCCTCAGAAGATCTCATGACACACCTCCACGGGTGTCTGACCAATGACTTTCACTCCCTCAGGCCGCCCCGCTACCCCGCGTATCTGGACGCGGTTGTGGGTGCGCACGACTTCCTCGGGGGCTTTGAACCAAAGATCGATGATCAGCACATTGCAGTTATATCCTTCATGGGATATCCGCAGAGGTCGATGCCGATTATTCTGGAAAGCATCAACCAACTGGCGATCCCTTTCCGCTTCAGCCTTCGTTTTCTGTTTCTCGATCCCCACGATGCCGAGAAGGAACTTTCAAAATATCGTCGCAACTGGTTCCAGAAGCGCTTTGGAGTGCTCCAACAGGTCACCATGGCCATGGGCGGAGCCGGATCAGCCTTCGAGAATACCGATGCGCTCAAGATGGCAGGCGACGCGGATGCAGCTGTCGCCGAAGCATCATCCGGGAGCGTACGGTATGGGTATTTCACGCCAACAATCATTCTGCACGACTCCGACCGGAAAATTCTGCACGAGCGCGTAAACGTGGTAAAGAAGCACCTGGATAACAGGCGCTTCACGACCCGCCTGGAAACAACCAATGCTGTCGAGGCGTTCATCGGGAGCATTCCAGGGCAGACATTCGAGAACGTCCGCCGACCCCCGGTGTCAAGCCTGTCTCTCATGGATCTGGCGCCGACCACTTCCGTGTGGACCGGCAGCGCCGAAAATCCCAACCCCATGTACAGAAAATTGTACGGGGACAAGGAGGCCCCGTGCCTTTTCCATGCGGCGACGACCGGGGCCACGCCATACCGATTCAACCTCCATGTGGGCGATGTTGGACACACCCTGATTGCTGGCCCGACAGGCGCCGGAAAATCGGTGCTGCTCGCTCTGATCGAAGCGCAGTTTCGCCGATATCCGGCCAGCAAGATCTTCGGTTTCGACAAGGGGTGGTCTACGTACGCGTTATGCAATGCTGCTGGCGGGGCGCACTACGACGTCGGCAACGAGGACGCGCCGCTCGCGTTCGCGCCGCTCGCCCGGGTGAACGAGTCGGGCACCGAGCGAACCTTCGCGGAACGCTGGATCGAATCGATTTGCGTGTTGCAAGGCGTCAAAGTTGATGCCGGACGGCGCCAGCGTATCCACGAGGCGGTCGAGGCCCTGGCTGCTTCCGAGCAAAGAAGCATCGACAACTTTTACAACCTCCTGCAGGACGAGGAGTTGCGAAGCGCTGTGAGTTTCTATACGAGCACGGGGCGAGCCGGGGCCATTCTTGCCGCCGAGACGGACAGCCTTGATCTCAACGGAAACCGTTTCAATGTGTTCGAGATGGAGCACCTGCTCTCTTCCGGAACCGAATCCGCCAAGCTTGTCACAGTGCCCGTCCTCATGTACCTCTTTCACCGGATTGAGCAGGCGTTGGACGGCTCGCCGGCATTGATCGTCCTCGACGAAGCCTGGGTGATGCTCGACAATCCCCAGTTCGCGGGCAAGATCCGGGAATGGCTAAAGGTGCTGCGGAAGTTCAACACGGCCGTCGTTTTTGCTACGCAGTCCCTGGCCGACCTGAAGGACAGTCCGCTCCGTCCGGTTCTTCAAGAGTCGTGCCCGACGAAGATTCTGCTGCCCAACAAGGAAGCGGGAAGCGAACAGCTGGCACCGCTTTACAGAGATCTGGGGCTCAATGAGTATCAGATCAGACTGCTCGCCAGCAGCACCCCTAAATCGGACTACTACGTCATCAGTCCGGATGGGCGCCGCAGGATCGGGCTCGCGCTGGGCCCGGTGGCCCTCGCATTCACCGCCGTGTCGGACCGCAAAGACGTGGAACGTGTTCGCGAGCTGATGGGACGCCACGGGAAGGAGTGGCCGCTCGCATGGCTGCGGGAACGCCTGCCGAGCCATAAAGGTGACTGGTTAAAACAAGCCGAATGGGAGTTCAAGAAAAACCCCGCAAGGACGCCCCCATAAGAGCCTGTTCATTCCGCTTGTAGACGGGTGCTCTCAGTGTAAAATCCTGTTTTGTCAACCGCCAAGGGGATCACAATGTCTTATAGAAAATTGGCAGCCGCGCTCGCCTTCCTCGCTCTTACCGCATGCAGCAAGCACACCACAGTTGGGGCGTCCGCGCCGCTTCTTACCGCTCATGGACCCTATGCCGGCCAGACTTACACTTGGTACAGGACGCATCCCTCGCAGGCCCTCCAGGAGTGGAAATGGTGTAAGACACAACCGGCTAACATCGCTGATGCGAATAAATGTTGGGTTGCACTCAATGCGGCTACCGCGATGCGCCCATGAGGGTTATGAGACCGTATAGCCACCTCAGCCAAGGCGGCCACATGACACGCCTAAAAGCAGATCCCTGCAACGACGCATAGTCCTCCGGGGCCGGTAGCATTTTGTGTTCACCCCTCCGTCCGTAAGCGCCTCCTTCTCGCGGTTAACAAGAAAGGTGTATACGCCTCCGAGCGTGGCTATATTAAGTGACGACCATCGTTATATGAGGAAGTCACTATGGTGCAGATTCGTCTTTTGGCTATTTGTGGGCTGTTTCTATCGTCTGCCGTTGCTTGGGCCGATCCTCAAGCCGCTATCGTGGCGGATCATGCCGCCAACGTGCAGGCAACCCAGGCGGCGGCGACCGCGTGGGCGCAAGCCCAGGCGTATACGAGTGCACAGGCGCAATCGCAAAATGTGGCGAACGAGGACATTGCGAACGCCCAGGATCAGTATGGGATTTACGAGCAGGACCTCGACCAGGCGAACGCATGGAACGTAAAACAGGCGTCCGACAGAAAGACGGCCCAATCCGCTACTGATCCCTCTGTAGCTCAGCAATATCAAACCGCCGCGGCACATGACGCGCAGGAAGCGGCAAACCGCACCAACAAGGCGAATCAGGATTACTCAGCGTACCAAGCCTGGATGGATGCCGCCAATGGGGCGCAGGCCATCGCGGATCAACAGGGGACCCTCGCATCCGAGCAGGCGGCGATCGCACGGCAATCCGAGGCCGAAGAACAGAACTCTCTCGATCAGGAGATGAACGACGCGCAGGACGTGACAGCGGAAACGGGCGCGGGGACTCAGGCTGCTGGAAAGGCAGGCGCCACAAGTAGTTTCTCGTCCATTCAATCGTCGACCGGGGTGTCCCAGGGCCAAGTGTCCGGAGCCGTCTCGCAAGACACAAGCTATCTTGCCGCCGGCATGGCCGAACAGGCCGCTCTCAACGGTCTAGCCAAGGATGAAGCCCAATCCAATATTGACGCTGTGCACGCAGCGCAGACGGCTGCCTCGTGTGGCAACTATGCGTGCGCGGCATACTGGGGGGCGGTGAATTATGTGAAGCAGACAGAAGCGGATGCCGATTTTGCCGCGGGCACGGGGGCGGCGCCGGTGTTGGGAATGGTCATGGACCAAGCGGCGTCAAAGGCCGCCCAGCAAGATGTGAATCAGGTTGGCCAGGCGATCCAGACACAAACGGGGGTTACGCAAGGCGTGCCTGCCGGAGTCAATGTCATGACGGCCCCCATCACAGCCTCGACCGACTCAAGCTACACGCACGCAGCTGATCCTTATAACTCACAGCAGGAGGCAGACAACCAGGCAAACATCAATGCGGGCGTCAGCGAAGTGCAGACCCGGCAGGGCGGGCTGACGGCAACGACGGTGGCAAACGCCGCGAGAAGCATTGCGACGCAGGACAATGCTGCTGCCGCCAGGGCACCCGACTTCGAGGCAAAATGGGCGTGGCTGGACGCGGCCGGGAACGCACAGGCTATCGTCGATAGGGAGGCCCCGCGCGCACAACGGGAAACTCAGGTCCAACAGCAAGACGCCGCGACGGAAAATAGCGCTTATGCGCAAGCAATGAGCACAGCGCAACCGGCTACGCAGGCGCTAGACTCGGGGGCCGCGCAGAGCGGGATCTCAAGCTATGATGCCGCAGTGCGCCAAATCCAGGATCAGACCGGCGTGGCGCAGCAGGTGGCGCAATAATTGCTCAAAAGCCAAGGATTCTCAACGTCCGATCCGCATGCTCCACGACGTAGTTCGCATCAGATTCATCGACGACCTCGCCAAGCTGGTAATCCGCCTTCTGCCGCCGGCTCTTAAGATCGTGGCATTTATACCCGATTAACCGTGATTTCTGGTAGTTCAAGTCGTTGTTCGGCAGCGTAGGGTTCGTGAGGCGATAGATAAGCGTCTCGTGAACACCGGCAGCGCACTATTCCCCTGTCTCCGGTGCTATATATCATCCATCACGCATCGCACGAGGAGCCAGCCATGTTCGACCGGAAACGCATTAGCGCGGTTATCGTCCTATCGGGACTTTTCGCCTCCCCTGCTGTCCGGGCCTCCGGGATGATTGACGGCGCCACTTTGCCGGAGCAGATCGTTCAGGAAGCAACCGCCGTGCAACGGTACGAGCAGAGCGTTCAGCAGACGTACCAAGGGTTCCAGTCGTTGTATAACCAAGCAAGGAACCTGCAAAGTCTGGCGCAGAACCCGGTCCAGAACCTTAGCCCCCTCATGGGGCAGTTGATCAGCGCCGTGCAAACGGGCACGAATTTGTCTTACGCCGGACAGAATATTACCGGCATGTTTCAAAAGCTCTATTCCAACTGGAAACCGGGACAGGACTTTGGGCAGGAATTTGCGAATTGGCGCAATACGACCCTCGCCAACCTCGAGAATGAACTCACCGCCGCGGGCCTGCAGGCGGCGGATTTTACCAACGAGAGCAACGCCCTCAACCAGGCCGTCAAGTTGAGCCAAAGCGCAACGGGCAGGTTGCAAGCGATCCAGGCGGGCACCGCCGTCTCCGCGATGCTTGCCCAACAGGTGCAGGAACTGCGCCAGCTCATCATGAACGAGCAGCAAAGCCAGATAGCGTACCGAGAGCAAATGCTGAACTCCGACAAGGATGGCGCGCAGCAAGCGCAGTACGCATCAACCCAATTTCTCAGCAACGACAAATACTCGACCTACAAGAATACGTCGCCGGACTCCCTCGACGTCTGGAGCATTGCCAAAGAAGGGGCATCAAAATGACAGCAGATCGTGAAGTAAAAACGTGGTCTTTTTCCTGGAATGCGGCCATCGCGCTTGTGATTCTTGAGATAACCCCGCTCTCCGCGCATGCATCGAGCGTCTTCGATATCGTCACCAGTTCATTTGCCCCTATGGTGGCGTGGGGCGCACAGTCCGAAGCGGTGGGCAAGGATATCCTCTACACATTCGCAGTGCTTGACGTCGTTTGGATGGCGCTTCAATGGGTGATCAACAGGAAGACGTTCGACGAGTTGCTACCGAGCCTGATCCGCAAGATGCTGGTTCTTGGCTTCTTCGCGTATTTGCTCATGAACGGCTCGCGCCTCGCGGGACTGATCGAGGCCACGTTCGTCCATATCGGGGGGCAGATTTCTGGGCGATCCGCGCCCCTGACACCCAGCTCTCTGATCGACATCGGCAACAACACGTTCGCAAACATTCTGGAGGAGTTTGATCAAGGAATGTATGCCACGTTCTTCAGTGGCAGTTGGTCATCAGTTATCGAATCCATTCCAAAATTTCTGATGTATCTGCCCTTGATTTACCTGGCCGCAGGCCTCATGTGGCTCGCCTTCATGTTCATGGCCATCGATCTCATCGTCCTGACCGTCGAAAACTACTTCGTCATCGGCGGAGGCCTTTTTCTCCTCGGGTTTGGCGGATCGCGATGGACCGCGAAGTACGCGGAAGGCTACATCAACTATGCCGTCAATGTGGGCATGCGGCTCGCCGTGCTTTATATGATTGTTGGCGTTGTTGTGAACAGTGTCGTCCCCGGCCTGCAGGGCCCGATCAAGGACATTTTTTCGGGAAACAACATCGGTTTTGAAGGTGTAATGTCGGTCGCGGGCGTGGGCCTTGTCCTGCTGATGATATCGAAAGCGCTACCATCGAAGGCGGCATCGATGCTCTCAGGAGGATCCCATCTGACAGGAACGAATCTGGCCGGAATGGCGGCTCCTATGGCTAGCGCCGCCGCCATGGGCACGGCCGCCCTAGCAACTGGCGGAACAGCTCTCGCGGCAGGGATGGCAGCCAAGGCGGCCGGAGGTGCCATCTCGGCGGGGACGGGGGCCGTTGCCGGCGCTAGCATGAGCCAAGTCGCGGCAGCACAGCTGGGCGGGGCCGGCATGGGGGACGCCGCCGCGTCTGGGTTGACGGACATTGCGTCGATCAATGCCCGGGCGGCTAAAGGCGTCCCGGCACCAGGGGTACCACGAGGCGCCGAGGATCCGGCTGGCTCCCCTTCGCCTGCTTCTGCGGGTGTAGATAGCGCTGGAGGAAAGCCACCAAGCGGTCTGTCCCCATCTGGTCCCCAGGAAAGATCCCTGGCGAGCAGCATGCTGGGTGCGGCGAGCAGGCACACAGGTGAAGGGATCGGGTCCGCGCTCGGGGGTCAGCATGGCGCAGGCTCGGTGCAATCAAACCATGTCAATTTCTCGCATGGGAATGAGTGACGCATGGGCAAACACGAGGACGAGATAAGGCGCGGGTACCTGGTCGGACTCCAGGATCAAATCGCATACATGAAGCGAGAGCAACCGCAGGAATGGCGCGTGCAAAAAGCCATGGGGGTTGTTGCGCTGGCTACGGGCTTGCTGATCTACAACGGGCACCCAGTCTGGGGCTGTGGAATTCTCATTACTGCCACGGTCATTGCGGCCTGGCACCCCAAGCGCCCAGCAAAGCGGCGGACAGAGCCGGAGTAACCCCAGACATCCACGCGCCTGCACCTTTCTGGGGACGTTGTCGCCGCGCATTCATTTTCCGGGCCATGATTCCGAGCTGCTCGGAATCATGGCCCAATCACCCTTTTACTTGTGCTATATCTGCTCAGAGGCGAATATCAGAGAGGGACGCAGTGGGCATGAGCAAAGTTTCCCCGGATTACATGGCTGCCAGGCGCGAGTGGCTGGAGCGCTATGGCGACTATATCGCCCAGGCACGGAACTGGCGGACGATGGCATTCGGAGCGATTGCGATCGCAGCCCTCTTTGGCGCTGGCATGGTGTATGAGGCCCAGCGCGTCAAGGTCGAGCCCTACGTTGTCGAAGTCGACAAACTGGGTGAATCCGTCCGGCTGGCGCAGGCCATCCAGACAGGGGCCGCTCGGCAGCCGATCGTGACGCATGTTCTCAGCCATTGGCTCGTGGATGTCCGCGAACGGATAGGCGACCCGAACGCCGAGAAAGCCGCGATCCTGGACGCATACACATACATGACGCAGGATTCCGGGCAGGCGCTCGGGAACTATATGAATCAGGACCCAATGTATGCAGCGTCGGATCCCAACAGCGGGGTCGGGTCACGGACCGTCGAAATTCACTCGGCCCTACCTTTGGGAAATCCGACCCCGAAGGGGGGGACCTACCAGATCCAGTGGACTGAGCGCACACACGGGAAAGACGGGTCCCTTGTGTCAACTCAGCGTTGGACTGGAATCGTCTCCTACGTGCTCCTGCCGCCGGATGTCGGGGCGCACTCGACGCAACAACTGCTACAGAATCCGTTTGGCATCTACATCACGAGCTTCCAATGGCAGCAAACCCTTTGAAGCAGGACGCACGCATGCGAGCCATTCACGTTTCTCTCATTCTCGCGGGGTTGCTGTTCGCCGGGCAGGCTCTCGCCGGGAAATCGGCACAGCCCGTCCAGAACGCAAGGCAGACCACCGTGCCGGAGGTTCCCGCGATCTCCCCGAGCAACTCGGATATTAGCAGCGAGGAATGGGAAAAACTAATCGCCACACCCCCCCAGGGGCGGCTTGCCTTCAAAGAAAAGAAGGATGCCGAGCGCGCGGTCGTCGCCGCATACGAGGCAGGTCGGCTGGCCGATCTTCCACCGATCGCCGGTGACGACGGCACGATTTACTATCCGTATGGCCAATCGTGGCCAACGGTTGTCTGCGCACCTCTGCAGGTGTGCGTTATCCAGCTCGGTCCCGGCGACAAACCGTCGCAAGTCACTCTCGGCCAGCCTGGCATGTGGAACATGACGCAGACGATGGCTGGCGACACGCCGATGCTGGCGATCTCTCCCAGATTCAAGGGGCTGCACACGAATCTGCTGATCACCGCGACGTCGCCGAACGGAATGTCACGGGAGTATTACGTCAACCTCGTCTCCGACGAGTCAAAATATATCCCGAAGGTCGCCTTCTACTATCCCGATGCGATCACCCAGCAGTGGACTCTGGAAGCAAAGCGGTTTCAAGCAACCGTGAACCGCAGACAAGCGACCGCGGAGAATGTTGCCGCACAGACTGTCGCAGCGCTTCCGAGCATCAACGCGGCTTCGCTCGACTTTTCCTGGAAAATCGCTTGCGCAAGCCATGGCGGATGGTTTTCGTCCGCCCCAAGTTGCGCGGGGATCATGCCCACCCGAGTCTTCAGCGACGGGGTACATACCTACATCAGGATGCCTGACAACCTCGCCAATACCGCTGGGCTTCCGACCATCATGGCGCAGAACACCGCCGGCCAGCCTGCAATCATCAACTACAGGTTCAAGGATGGCTACTTTGTTGTCGATGGGGTGCCGCCGCGGATCAACCTGATTGCCGGCATGGGCAACGGCTCGAAACAACGGGTGGTGACCATCCAGCATGAGGCGAACTCACGTCCATGAGCCTGAAGGACAACCTCTACAAGAACTTCCCGATCCTTGCACGTCTCATGGAGCGTTCCCGGGCCAGCGCGCAGGACACCGACGCGGACTTGGATGCCCCGAGCGGCATCGACATCAAGCCCGATGGCGGGAGAATGGCGATCCTGCTCAACAAGAAACCGCTGGGTATAGCCATTGGCGTTCTCGTGATCGCTGTGATCGCCGGCTGGATTGGATTGCGATCGGCGGGGATGCACCACAAAGCCGGCATGACCGCCGGTCCTGGAACGGGACCTGGTGGAGAGAACGTGGTCCTCGCCCGGGCCTCCGCGGTGTCGTTGCCAACGCCGCCGGAACCGGCGACAAAACCCTTGGCGGCACCCACTGCCTCGAACAATGGCCTTCCGCCAACGCCAGGGACAGCGCCCGCCACAGCCGCAGGTAACGTACAAGGCGCGAATGGCAACGCGCAGCCAGGCGAACCGCAACAAAATGGCCAGCCCGCACAGCCACCTCAGCCATCGCCCCAGCAACAGGCCACGATTGCGGCGCTCTCGGGCGGCAATAGTAGCGGGACGAACGGATGGGGTGGAGCACAAGCTGCGAAACCTGTGCAAAGCACGGGGCTGTCGTTTCCACCAAACGTGACGCCCCAATTACCGACACCGGCGCTACCCTCCTCCCTGCCGACAGCGGTCTCGAGCCCTAACGACCAATCTGGGTTGGGGGTCTACGACACGCATCTCCTCAGACGGCCGGCTTCACCCTATGAGGTCATGCAGGGATCGGTCATTCCCGCGACGCTGACGACCGGGATCGAGTCGGACCTGCCCGGACAGATCACGGGAATCGTCTCGCGCAACGTCTTCGATTCGGCAAGCGGAGCGAGCCTTCTAATCCCGGGTGGAAGCCAGATCGTCGGCACTTACGTGCCGAGAGTCCTGCCGGGACAATCTTCCGTCGCCGTGGCCTGGAACAGGATCATTTTCCCGAACGGGAGCTATGTGAATCTTGGGACCATGCCGGGTACGGACCCGAACGGGATGAGCGGGCTTTCGGGTGCCGTGGACAACCACACTTGGCTCATGTTCAAGAATGCGCTGCTCGTGTCCTTGATCTCCACGGGTATGGCAGAGGCACAGCCCGCCCAGTCGTATAACGGCGTGATGACCACCCAGCAGCTCTTCACGCAGCAATTTAGTCAAACATTCGGACAGGCGGTGAGCCAGCAGCTGCAGAAATATGCCACGATCGCGCCCACGATTCACGTACAGCCAGGGGCGCAACTCGCGATCGTTGTGAGCAAGGATATCGTCTTTCCTGGGCCGTATACCGATGCCCTGGCGGCCGATCCAGCGCGCCCGCGGTCATGGGCGCCGCCGTCAATGATGAATCCTTATCCGAAGAAAGGGAAAGGGGGGTGATGAAGAACTATTGCAATGCGAGGTTGCCGGTCGAGAGTCCGGCGTACACCATGGCCCCGGACGAGCGCGCGAGGATCCTGGGGGAGTGGCTCGAACAACACTCCGACACGGACATCCTGGCTGTGAGCCTGCGACCGAGCCCAGTGCGGCCGCGCCCGGACACCATATCGGTCGCGGTGAGGCTCGCGCCGGACCATATCACACGCCTCTTCTCCCTGCTGGACGGCCGCAGGCACACGTTCTCGTCCCTGGTGAGAAGCATTTTCGAAAACCATGCTTGAGGCAGAAGGAGATTGTGATGAATAGCAAGGGCCCCGTGTTCGCGCAGGTCAAACTGGTTGGCGACTACGCGAGAGTACTGCGCGAAGAGTCCGAGCGGCGCAACGTGACGCTAAACGCGCTGGTATCCGAGTATGCCATGGAAGGCATCGAAGGGAGGAATGCCCCGGATGGCGACAAGCTGGCCGGATTCGAACGACGGATCATTTCCACGATGGTTGCCTTGCGTGGGGATGTGGAAAGCCTCACCGCCACGATCGACGTGACGGTCGCGCTGGTGGATGCCCTTGCGAAGCTTCTGCTCGTCCACCTCCCGGAGCCGGCGGCGGAGTCCCTTGATGGCGTGCTCGCCTCTGCGCAGTCCCGCCATGAGAACCTTCTGAAGTCGGTTGCCCTTACGGGCTTCGACGAAGACCGTCCGGATGCGCTCCGCAGAATCGTCAAGCTGCTTTCGGAACGGCTCGGGCAAAAGGAGGAAAAGGAGTCCATCGAAGCGGCTGCGTAGTATTTGCGCAGCACCGTTAAGTCCCTGTCCAGAACCACCAAATACGGAATTTCCCCTGCACTTATCCCCAAAATCTGTGGGTAAGTGCGGGCCATTGTTTATAGCGTTCTTTGCAGTGCTATAGGAGTCTGGTAACACCTAATCTCCAACCAGCCTGTAAAGGAACTGATCATGAAATTCGTCAAGTTCAATGGCCGCGAAGGCCATTTCGCCGAAAAAGTCTCCCCCGAAACCCCCAACGCAGTGCAAGTCGAAGGCGGCAACGGAGCCATCCGCCACGAACTGCAGACGGATAAGTTCGAGAACATCCGGTTAGCCGAGGTCAAGACGGTCGAGGACACCGACGTCAAAGGGCAACCACGCCTCAACGTCGTGGCGCGTTTCGACCAAAAGGATAGTCCCGAACTCCTGCAGGTCACGTTCAACGCCAACTCGGTGACCACGGCCAAGATGCTGGGGGCCTTTCACGCCGCCGACATCGACAAGCCCGTGACGCTTAAGGGCGAGCTCCTGAAGGCCGGGGAGCAACCCAAGGGTTTCGACAAGCCGCTCGAGAAGGACATGGTGGCCCTCAACATGTTCCAGGGGGGCCATTATGTCCGCCCGGACATCGAGATCCCCCAAGCCGAAAACCTGCAGGCGACGCTCCCCGACGGCACCACGATGGGCGTGCGCTCAACGGCGAAGCGGAAGGAATTCGTGGTGAGCCAGGTCGAGGCACTGCAGGCCCGCCTCGAGCGCTCGCGCGAGGCCTCGATCGCGGCCGACCCGTCTCCGATCGTCTCAGACACGAAGGTGTCCGGGCGCCTGCGTGGCGTCTCGGTTGACCCTGAAAACCCAGAAGGCCGCGTGCTTCATATGACGCGCGCCGGCCAGGACATTCGCGTGCAGGTACCGGCCAAGGATCTTGAGTCCGTCGCTCCGGAACTCAAACCCGGGGTGCCATTCCGCGTGTCGCGGGGCGATGAGGGCGTCAAGGTTGAGCGCATCGTCCGCGCGCAGGGCCAAGAACAGTCCCTGGGCCGCTAAGGAGACGGGACATGGCAGCCGAACGCGCGATGGAGAAGACGGATTTTCGCCAGGAATTCACCGACAAGATCGTGGCCGCGATCGAGTCGGGCGAGCGGCTGCCATGGGACAAGCCATGGCGGGCCGGCATCGGACCCCGTAATGCCGTTTCCGGAAAGGAGTACAGCGGCATGAATCGCCTGATGCTGGCCGTGGCCATGATGGATGCCGGCTACTCGGATCCACGCTTCGTGACTTTCAAGCAGGCGAAGGGCCTGGGCGGCCAGGTGGATAATGGGCAGCACGGCCATCTGGTCGAACGCTGGGACCGGGTGGGCTTTTGGAAGCGCAAGGACGTCGAAATCTTTCATGGATCCATGCGCGTCAAGGTCCTGAACGTCGAAGGCAGCGTGGCGCAGCTGGACAACGGGGGGAGCCCCAACACCTCAGGCCTCGACGTCGTGTACCGGGGAAAGCATTACTCCTGGCGCCAGGCGCAGGCGGAATTGGACACGATGTACAGCAAGACGTACATTGTGTTCAACGTCGGACAATGCAAGGACCTGACGCTTGATCCGCTGCCTGAGCTGACGGGCGCGATCGATCCTGAAAAGCGCGTGTTGGAGATTCAGGAGGCCATGCGGGCGGATGGACTCAAGTTTGTCACCGGGCCCGCCGCTTATTACGAGCCGGCCAGCGACACCGTAACCACGCCGCCTCCCGGAGCGTTCAAGGATTTGGGTGGCTACCAGTCCACCCTGTTGCACGAGATTGGCCATGCAACTGGCGCGCCCCAGCGCTTGAAGCGCGAGGGGATTACAGGCGGGCACCGCTTCGGTTCCCAAGGATATGCCCGTGAGGAACTGCGTGCCGAGATATTCAGCGCGTTCATGGCGATGGAGACCGGCATCACGCGCACGCGCGACGAACAGCACCAAGCGTATCTGCAAAGCTGGGCCGAGGTCCTGAAGCGCGACAAGCACGAAATCTTCCGCGCGGCCGCGGATGCGGGCAAGGGTGTCGACTACGTGAGGGAAAAGGAGCACGCCTTGCTGCTTGAACGCGGATCCCAGGAGCGGAGTGCGGAAAAGACCGAGGAACAAAGGATCCAGGAGTATGAAGCCCATGGGATGACACGTGGCGATGCCCAGGCTGTTGTCGAGGCGGAGGATCTCGCAAGGGCCGAGGCCTCGGAGGCGCGCCCAGACCTTCCCCGTCCTGATCCTATTCCGCAACAGCGGGGCTCCGTGTTCAAGCGCCCTCACTACCAGATCGAGGACGCGAAACAGGTCACCGGGCGCTTCGCGGGGATTGAGCCAGCGTCCGGTGATCGCGTCACGATCCACATGACGCGCGCGGGTGTGCCCCTGACAGTCGAAGCGCCCAAGCAAGCGCTCGACGGCATCCCGCTAGGGCACGGGAAGGGCGACCCTCTCGTCTTGAGGCACGACTCGAAGCTGGGCGTGCAGGTCGATGCCGGAAAGGCAAGAGCGCTGGGTGTTGCGCGGTAGGAGAAATCATGGAGCAGACGAAGCAGAAAATGGAGGAAGTCCAGAAAGGCGTGCTCCTGCATATCCGTGGCCGAAATGGCAACGATGATGTTGAGCTTAGCCTCCCCTACCGCGTCGAGCCTGACATGGTCTTGACGGGTTCGGGCGGCACGAAGCCTGGCATTATCGTGGATCCCTCGCCCGAACTCGCGAAGGCGGATCTTCGTGACGTGGACCCGGAAGACGTTTGTGAGATCATTGGCTACGGAGTCATGGAGGGCCCGGTTTTCAAGGATGCGATCGAGGACGGCGAGGGCACCCCGTTTATCAAGTGGAGCCTCGATGAGAAAGAGTACGAGCGCGCGTGCGACGTCGCCGACGAGGAAGCGAGACGCCTTCGATTCACCGCGCCGCACTATGCCCGTCCGGATCTCCCCGGCGCGCCCCTCGAATACGAAGAGATCAAGGGAACCCGGAAGGAATCCATCGAAGACCTGAAGCAGGTGACGGGACGATTCCAGGGCGTGACTGAGGACGAGGACGATCCCCGGCGGGCGACGATCCACGTGCGGCAAGCCGGCCATCTCTTGCGGGTGGACGTTCCGAAGGCCGCGGTCTCCGCCATCCCGCGCAACTATCAGCGCGACGAGCCGATCAAGCTCAAGATAGACAGATACTTTGCGGTGCAAGTGGAGACGGGCAAGACGAAGCCGAAAGAAATTGGACGGCAGTAGACACACAGGCATCTATTGCACAATATCGTTCGATAAAAGCATATCGACCCGCGAAGAAGAACTCTATCGAAATATTTTGTGCGATATCTTGAATCATGCTGTGAAGCAACCATATAATAGAACAAAATCGTTCTATACGAGGTTGCCATGCCTGTTGTCAAAAACCCTACCCAACTGGGCGCCATGCTTCGCGCGACGCGCACAGCCCTGAACTTGCCTGCGGCCGACCTGGCGGCAATGGCCGGCACATCGGCTGTCTTGCTGCGCAGGCTTGAACAAGGCAATGCGACCACCGCCTTGGAGAAACTGTTCAAACTGCTTGATGAACTGGGGATTGAGGTGCAGCTCAACGCACCGCCCCAAGCCGGCCACATACGTTTGCCGGCAGAAAACGAGAAGCCGAAGCGCACGAGGGTCCGGACATGATGCGAGTACTAAACGTGTTCATTGGCTCGGAACAGATTGGTTCGCTGTTCGAGAATAATGGCATCTGGTCCTTCAAATATGATGAAGGCTGGTCTTCGCATGGCTACCCGCTTTCCCCTGGTCTCCCACTGTCGAACGAGGCACTGGTGGATGCTGCGACGACACGTCCAGTGCAGTGGTTTTTTGACAATCTGCTGCCGGAAGACGCGGCACGCGCCAAGCTCTTCACGTCCATGGGGCGGAATCAGGGCGACGCATGGGATCTGCTTGAGCAATTCGGCGCAGAATCGGCCGGAGCGCTCACGTTGCTCCCGCTGGGGGCGAGCCTACCGGAACCTGGTTTGCGCCCGCTCTCAGATGCGGATTTGAATGCTCGCATTCTTGCGATGCCGAAAGAGCCACTGTCCAGGAATGCCCCAAAGAAAATGTCGCTTGCCGGCGCGCAGGAGAAGCTGCCAGTCGTCATGGGTGCGGATGGATCCTTATTCGACCCGATAGGCGCCACGCCTTCGACGCATATCCTGAAACCTAACGTCCTCAGCGACAGTTATCCTGCAAGTGCGGTAAACGAATGGTTTTGCTCGCGAGTGGCTCATGAGCTGAATATACGCGTGCCGAACGTCGAGCTTCGTCATATTCCGTCGAGCGTTTTCATTATTGAACGTTTTGACCGTGTGCAGCGCGTAGGTGGAACAGAGCGGCTTCATGCGCTCGATGCGGTCCAATTGCTTTCCGTGGCAGCGGGCGCCAAGTACGCGAAAGCGGGTGTCGAGGCACTACGTGACGTTGCGGAGAAATGCCGAGTCAAAGCAACGACCCGGGTGAATCTGTTTCGCTGGACGCTCTTTAATGCCTTGATCGGCAACGGGGACGCACATCTGAAGAACCTGTCCTTTGTGGCTACACATGAAGGATACGCGCTCGCGCCGCATTACGACCTTGTCAGTACAGGCGCTTGGGCACGCCCCGAGATCGTCGCCCAAGGCCAGCCAACCTGGCCCAACGTGGAGTTGTCATTCCCTGTAGGAAATGCTCGCACGTTTCGCGAGCTTACCCCAGCCGATCTGGTTCGGTTCGGCGAGGAGCTGGGTGTTCCCAAAGAAATTTCGTTCCGTGAAATCGCGCGGATGACTGCCAACATCCTTCCGGCCGCCGAGAAAGTGATGAAGGAATACGAAGCCCGTAAGGACGTTCCTCTGAACGTAAAGGCCGGACAAGATAGAATGGTGCGCGCCATCATTTATCTGCCTCTGAAAACCATGCAGCAACAGTTGACGGTTGGTCCGAGCGTGGACAGAAACGCCGAGGGGCGCGATGTACCATCAACTATCGTGGACCCCCAGGTCACCGGTACGCTGCGCGAGATCGCGAGCGATCCGAAAGACCCGAACAGCCGGATTCTGCACATGACGCGCGCCGGGAAGGACGTTCAAGTCCCCGTCCCGAGCATGGTTGTTGAATCACTATCGCCAGACATCAAGCCCGGGGCGACTATCCGCATTCGCCGCGGCAAGAGCGGCGTGACCATAGAAGCCCATGGGCCAAAGAAGGGCCGGAAACTCGAGCGCTAAGCCTTACCGCATCGCCTGGTTTCTCCGAGCTGCTCGGAATACCGGCAGTAATCCATGTGCTATACTGGGTTCGCTAAATATCTATTGCGCATAAGGGGTGTGCCGATGTCAAAGCGATTCAAGGCAGGCAAGCGGGCTGGCTATGTCGACATCACGACACGTGTACCCTCGCCCGCGTTGCGATACCTGAAAGAGCTGGCCCTCAAGAGCTACGGGGGCATGCTCACGGATATGTACAAGATCATGATTGAGGAATGGTTCCAGCGCGAACTCTGGGCCAAAGGGTTCCCCTGGCGGAAGACGCAGGCGCTTTCTCGCCGCGAAGTAGTGGAAGAGATCCGCGAGCATCCGGACGGTACGAAAATGGTGGTTCCTATCACCGTGACCCGCGCGACCGGGTGGGTCCAGGTCAACATGCGCATCCCAGAGGCGCTTAACGAGCGGGTGCGGGGCCTCGCTTTCCAATACGGTGAGTCCCCATCGACTGTGCTATACACCATTATCTTCTGGTGGACCTGGTGGAAGAATCCACCGCCCGAGGTTGCCGCAAAGCGCGCCCGCGAGCGAGAGGAGAAACGGAACGCGCGGGCGACGGCGTGATGCTCTTGTTGCATCCTTGTGGCGCCCAGAAAATCAAAGGTCATTCCGCTTGAAATGTCGCGCTAGGGCCATAAGCCGTCACAAGGAGTCGTGAAGCGTGAGAATCGTCGTGGCAAACGAAAAAGGCGGGGTCGGAAAAACGACCCTCGCCCTTAATCTCGCTGCCCGTGCGGCGGAGACGGGCAAGTCCGTCCTGGTCGTGGACCTTGATGCGCAACCGGGCTCCGCGACGGGAGCCTTGCTTGGGTACGGAACCCAGCCAGCGTCGGAAGCTCTCGCGGAAAACCTTTGGGATGAGGACGCGGTAATCCAGCCGACATCAAGCCGATGGAACGGGGTCGATGTCCTTGCATCCAGCGAGAACATCGCCGGAGCGGATTCCTCTGACTGGAGTGATACGCGCGCCGCTCTTGCGCGGGTTCCAAAATACGATATTGTGATCTTCGACACTCCCCCTGCGGCCGGGCCCCGGCAGATCGTACCGATGGAGGCGGCACACATGGTCGTGACGCCCATGGAACTCGACGATCTGGCGGTCGCGGGGCTCTCGGCCATTCGAAACACAGTTGAGTCCGTGCGGGCAACCAACGCCTGGCTATGTCATTTCGTGGTCGCGAACCGCATCAAGACGCGTGCGGTGGAACAGCGGGACATTCTCGATTACCTGCGTGGCGTCCTGGGGCCGGTGCTTCTCCCCGTCCCGCTCTCGGACCGGGAAATGGTCCGCAGGGCACGCATGGCATGCATGCCCGTATGGGCGTTTGATAAGCGCGACTCCGCAGCGGTCGCATGGCGTGATGCCTGTGACAGGATTCTTGGCACAACCGGAGGCAACTAATGGCAAAACTTAGCAGCCCGAAACGGCAGGGTCTTGCGCAGGCGCAAGCGGCAGTAGCTTCGAATGCCGGCATACCGAAAGGCTATATCCCACTCGACGATATCCGGCTTGATCCCAATCAGCCGCGGAAACTGTCCCTCCGGGAGACGGGCGAACTGGCTGCTGCGTCCGATGTGCCGGCGTACCCGAGGGTTGCGCTTCCGAAGATCGAGGCGGATGTGGAGAATGTCGAGGAAGTGACCTCGACAGATGACGACACAACGAAAATCGTGCGTCTCGCCGTGTCGATCCTGCGCCATGGCATCATGCAACCCATTTCCTGCACGGTTTTTCTCGATGGTGACAAGACGCTGTTCCGCGTCGTCTCCGGCGAACGGAGGGTACGCGCTGCCTTGCTCGCGCGCCACTGGGTGCGCGAAGACGAGGCTGGGAAGCTCAGCATCGAAGCCCTGGGGTACAAGAGGAAACCGGGCTACGACTTCGGTCTGATTCCGGCTGTTATCATGACCGTCGACGAAGCCGTCCGGTTCGAAATGCAGGTCCTCGAAAACGAGCTCCGGGAGAATATGAGCCCTTCAGAGAGAGGCTTGGCCTATAAGGCCCTGCTCGAACACGGGGCGTACCGCAATCCGACGCACTTGGCCAACTCCCTTGGCGTCGATGACGTCGTGGTGCAACGATTGGTCGATCGTGCCACATACGTAGCCGAGGCCGACGAACTCGAGCGTCTTGGCGTTGACAACTGGGATGTGGTGGGGAGGCTCTGCACGCAAATTCGCAAAGGGCGAAAGGACGTGTTTGAGGCCTTCGTCGAGAAATGGAACGAACTATCCGAACCGGTGGGCGGGGGTGAGTTCAAGCGTCCCGCTCCCCGATACGTGTGGGCCCTCATCTCGCCCACGGGTCAAAAGAAAGAGGCCCAAACGCAGAAAGCTCCGGCCGCGCCCGCTCGGCCGCTGGCGCCCGAGCCAACGCTCTCCACAACCCGCGCCGTCGAAGGAGAGGAATCGAGTGGGGAGGCCTCGTCCCACGCAACTGCGGGATCGGATGACACATGGTCCCCCACGGATGCGCTGGACGGTCGCGACGCGAATGTCGACGACAGCGCCTTTGCTGCAAGCCTGGGCGCCGCAACCGAACCGGTGCCGAGAGGGACAAGCGCCGAGGCAGGAGCCCAGGAGGAATCCTCTCAGAAAGCGCCTGTGCAGCCGCGGCGCACCGATCTGGATGTGCCGGGGTTCCGGATCTCACTGGAAACCGCCAAAGCAATTTTGGGAAGCATCGGCTACCCGGCCGGCGAGACCGTCGACGAAATGGTCTTCATGGAGGCGCTGCAGAGTTACCGGGCATGACACTCACGCAGTCGTCACGAGAAATACGTTATGATCGCGACTTTTGAAGTCGCGCCCCGATCATCATGCCTTCACCCAAGAAACCTATCTCGCTTGAAACCACATTCTCTGCCTATACGCTGGACGAGGGCATTGGCGAAGGGGGCGCCGGCGGCGTATTTGGCGGCGGAGATAGTGACGGCAACGCGGTCGCGGTCAAGGTTCTCTCCCGGGAGAAAGCGGTGAGCGCACCGATAAATCAGGGCGGCGGACTTGAGCCAAACGCCGCAGTTTTCTGCTAATGTTTTGCGGGCACCCACCAAAATGGTGTATATACAACACGTGCGCCGCACGTGTATGTAATGCAGGCCTCAAAAACTTGACTTGCCTGGGACGTGTATATACAGTTAAGGCATGCGACCGCTCTTCATTTCGCCGGTAGTCCTTGAAAAGCTCAAGACCAAGCACAACGTCACAACACGTGAGGTTGTGCAGTGTTTTGAGAACAGGGTTGGCAACTATGTTGAGGATGGCAGGGAGGAGCATAAGAGTGATCCCCCCACATTATGGTTCGTGGCTCCAACGAACTGCGAGCGGCTGTTGAAGGTCATCTTCATTTTCGTCGACGGCAACATTCATATCAGATCAGCTTACGAACCAAGTCAAGCCGTAATCGAGCTCTATGAGCAGCTTGGTAAGTAGCACCCCACTGGAGCACGAAATGAGCGAAAAGGAGAAGATTCCCAGCACAGATGAAGCTTGGGAGTCTGAGCAACTGGGGGCGGATGCGAAACAGGCCCGCCTGGCTAGCCAAGAGACCGCTAAGCAAGTAGATGAGTCGCTTGGGCTGCAGATGATTTCAATCAGGCTGGATAAGGACCTGATTGAGTCCTTCAAGATCATCGCCGCCTTTCACGGGATTGGCTACCAACCTCTGATGAGGGATGCCTTGAAGCGATTCGCCGAAGGAGAGATGAAGGCCATCGTGGCGGGTATGGTCGAATCACAAAGGAAGGAAGGTTCGCGGGAACAGCCGCCGTCCAAGGAGGGACAACGGAAAGAAAAGCCAGCGAAGGCAGCATAGGGCGCCGCATGACTTTTACAACCGTATGATGAGAAGCCCGGCATCTGCCGGGTTTCCTTTTGGTAAGCAGCGCGATTTCAGGCATAGTCCAGTACTGTTCAAGGGTCGAGAGATGTCCATCCCGGGATATACAGAGGATAAGTTTGGGTACACGCTTGGCGAGGTACTATCTGCCTCCAGGCCAATCCATAGTATCGAGCACCTGAAGGGTCGCGAGAAAGAACTCGACGTCATCAAGAAAAGCCTTTATGCCCCAGGACGTCATGTGTTCATCTATGGTGATAGGGGCGTTGGTAAGAGTTCACTTGGCCAGACGGCAGCATATCAGTATCAATCGTCTGACGCGTCGCCTATTTTCGCCTCGGGGTCGCCAAACGATACTTTTGCCTCTGTCGTCGTCAACATTGCTAATAAGGCACTTTCTAGATCGAGGACGCAGTCAACTAAGACGACACGGTCACGCTCGCTTCATGTCCAAGGAATTGGATGGGGCGAAGGAGAGGAGCAAAATGACGTGGACTTCGCCTCGCATGTCAGAACTATTGGCGATGCGGTAGAACTCTTAAAGGAGGTCGCCGAAAAACACTCTGAGAAACCAATCATTGTGATTGACGAGTTTGACACCATCCCGGATGTCGCGGAGCGAAACAAGTTCGCAGCGCTGCTGAAGCAGATGGGCGACCAGTCCGTGAACCTTAAGTTTATCTTCACGGGAATTGGCAAATCCCTAGATGAGCTGCTTGGCGCTCACCAATCCTCCTATCGACAGTTGGAGACTGTTGAGCTACCAAAGTTAGCATGGGAAGCCCGCAGGGAAATCGTCCAAGCGGCAGCTGACTCGTTTGGGCTTGGACTCGACGATAATGTCAATTGGCGGATCGCGATGGTGAGTGACGGCTATCCGTATTATATCCACCTGATCACCGAAAAAATGTTGTGGGCCTCGTTCTCCGCGGATGAATCAGTAACGGCAATTGGCTGGGATCTTTTTTTTCAAGGGTTAAGTGATGCGATTCTGTCTACCGCAGCGGAACTAAGAAGACCGTACGAGAAGGCCGTTCTGCAGCGAGACTCGGAGTTCGAGGATATTGTATGGTCCACAGCCGATCACGATGATCTCCAGCGATCGCTGAGTGCCATGTATGAGTCCTACCAGGTCATCGTCAGCAAGCGAAACGAGGGTCGCGAGCTGATAGATCGCGCGCGTTATAATGCACAAGTAAGGAAGCTCAAGACGGCCGGGTACGGCTCGGTTATACAACAGGAGCAAGGGCGACGCGGCTGGTATTCGTACCGTGAAAAGATGCTTCGTGGCTATGTTCGGATGCAGGCGCAGGCGAACGGAATCGAACTCACCGGCGAAAAGCCAAGTCCGAAGCAGAGGATGCATATTGGGAACGCCAGGAAGGGTTACCGTGGTCCGAGCCTGCCAGTTGGCATCCACCAAAACAAGAAGATATCAGAGTGGGAGAAATAAGCGTAAAGCCTTTCTGGCACCTTCGACGAGAGAATGAAGATAAAAAAAGCCCAGTAAAAACTGGGCTCTGAATACAAACTGTACACTACATGTCTTGAGTGTAAATTAGAACGGTATGTCCGGTTCTTCTTCCACCGAAAAACCCTCCACGGTCGGGACTTCATGCGCGGGTGCGGTGGGGACCTCGTTGGCGGGTTTCTTGCCGAGCATCTGCATGGACACGCCCCGGACTTCGGTGGTAAAGCGCGCAATCCCGTCCTTGTCCTGCCACTTGCGTGTGCGATTCTTCCCCTGGACATAGATCTGCGTCCCCCTCTTCAGATACTCCTCCGCCACCTCGGCGAGTTTGCCAAAGAAGACCACGCGATGCCACTCGGTGTGCTCCTTCTTGTCGCCCGTGGCTTTGTCCTTCTGACCTGCCACGGTTCGTCGGACCAGTCATTTCTGGACGACGGCCCCCTGTTTCACAGTTGAACAACCTTGCTGCACGAACTCGTTCGGGGTCCGGTAGCCGAGACTGCTGTGCGGCCGAACCTCGTTGTAATGCCGTCGCCATTGCTCGATGACGACCTTCGCCTCGGTGCGATTCCGGAACCACTCCAGGCTCAGGCATTCGTCGCGGAACTTGCCGTTGAAGCTCTCGTCAACGCCGTTCTGCCAGGGCTTGCCCGGATCGCTCAGCGCCAGGTCGATGTTCTCGGACCGTGCCCATCGCAGGATCGCCTTCGAGACGAACTCGGGGCCATTGTCCGATCGAACATACCTCGGCGCGCCATGCATGCTGACGAGCTGCGACAGAACCTCGACCACGCGGCCGGATCGGATCGAGCCGGCGACGTCGATCGCCAGGCTGACCTTGGTGAACTCGTCGATAACGGTCAGGCACTTGATCTTCTGCCCGTTGGCGCAGGCGTCATGCACGAAGTCGTAGGCCCAGACCTGGCCCGGCCCACGCGGAATGCATGGACGCGGCCGGCTACCGGCGACGCGCTTCCTGGACCGCTTGCGCGGCACCTGCAGGTTGCCCTTGCTCCACAGCCGCCACGCCCGTCCATGGCCCATCTGGAAGCCCTGGCGTTCCAGGAACACATGCACGCGCCGGTACCCGAAGCGCGGGTACTGCGCCGACAGCACGCTCATCGCGCCCAGCGCCGGAACATCCTTCTCCAGCATCTTCGACGTGTAGTTCAAAGCCGACCTCGCCACCGACAGCAGCGCGCAAGCCCTTCGCTGCGACAGGCCCCGCCCTACGGCAAACCGGACCTGCTCGCGACGCGCCTGCGCGCTCACCATTTTTTTGCGGCGATCTCCTTCATCACGTCGATCTCCAGGTCGCGGTCGGCCAGCAGCTTCTTCAGCCGCGCGTTCTCCTGCTCGAGCTCGCGCAGCTTCTTCACGTCGGCGCTGTCCATCGACCCGAAATGCCGCCGCCAGTTGTAGATCGCCTGCTCGCTGACCCCGTGTCGCTTGGCCACCTCGCCCACGGGCTCGCGGTCGGCCTCCCGCAGAATCGACACCATCTTCTCTTCGCTGAATCGGCTCTTCCTCACCACTTCCTCCTTGTCGGAGGGAGCCATCATCTCAAATTTTGGCTGGTCCGAAAATCCCGGGGCAGGTCACAGTGCATTGCTCTCGGTCATTTGGACCAGGGCCTCAATATCCTCGGCGGAAACCATGGCGATCTGTTGGCCGAGCATAATCTTGCCATTGCCGGCAACCTTGAGCAGAAACTCGGTGCGTCGCTGAAAATTGCCGTTGCGATACCATGAGTTCACCAGGACACCAATGCCCGCACGCTCGCTGAGGCATACGCCGAATTCGATCCCGCCGTCTGAGAAACTGACAATTGGACGTGTATGAATGGCGACATCTGAACCTTGTCCGCGCGAATGGTGGACTGGCAAACGGCTGCTCATCAAAAGACTCCTGCGCTTGTTAATGTTCTCCCGGGGGTCACCCCGCGGGTTTGGGCACCGGATCCTGCCCCCATGGTTCATGAGGGACGCGGTATGACACCGGCTGATAACGCTAGACGTTTCAAGCGGAGTACCGCGCTCCGGTCGAGGGTGCGGCAATCCGCCGTTAGGCATCGCGACAGTGGTGTATAGCACACGCTCACGAGTCTCCGCCCAGAGCCACCGGTCAGGATGGAGCACCACCTGAACGTACAAGCTGGAATCCGGTCACCATTGCTTCAAATTGCATTGGGGCGAAGTTCCCGCACAGGTACACGAGGTCGACACTCTCCTGGGTCCCGGTCCCAAGGTGCGGGTTCTCGCCATGGATATCCGGACGCAGTTCATAACGGCTAACCACGCCATTGGCTGCCCTCTCGATGGCCTTGCAGAGGTTGGGGCTGGGATTGCTGAAACCATAGGCGATCTGCCGAAGATAGCCGACAGTGGTTCCCGCAGCGCCGGCAAAGCCGGTGCGAGCCTTTTCCGTTTTGAGGGCCCGCAAGTAGTCGATCAAGGTCATCATGTTCACACATTACAACGTTGCAATGATTTTAGTATTTTACTAATTATATCTCAACATCTTTATCCTTTTACTCATTTAGTCACTTCCTAAAAACAGGTTTAATGCCGGACATGGACACCAAGCAAATCAGAAAACTGAATCTGGCCACTCTGGTTACCCGGGAAGGGACGCAGGAGGCTCTTGCGGAAAAAGTGGGTACGGATGCGGCCTACCTCAGCCAGATCCTCGGCGAGAAAGGAAAAGCCCGCGTCGGCGACCGGCTCGCGCTGAAGATCGAAAAGGCTTACGGGATGGTGAAGGGGGCCATGGACCGGCCATTCTTCACCGAAAACGAAATGGAGCGAACGGTGGCCGAAACGTTGGCCGCGGATGGGTGGCAGGTGGAGAAATTGCTGCCAAGGACCGCCGATATACCATCGTACCTCAGGATCGCCGGCGAGCTCTGGGTTCCCGATCTGCTGATTTCGAAGAATGGGAAAAAGATTTATGTTGAGGTCAAACCTCCACATCTGGTGCATCGGGACAGCCCGTGGCTAGAATTGGTGACGGCGGGCAAGTTGGCGTTGATCAGCTCCGCGGATCCGAGCGAGATCCGCGATCAGTTGTGGCAACAGCTTGCCGCCCTTAGCGGAAAGGGCGAACCGTCTTTGCTGGCGAACCAACCCGACGCCATCGAGATTCCAAAGATCGATATCGCAACACTTGTGGAACCGGCACCTTTCGTACCCGAACATGAAGAGGTGACTGAACGGATGTTTCTGGGCCGAGCTTGGCTGCCTTGCCACGTAGCCACGACAAGTATTGCGAACCTGGCGCTGGCAAGCGCACACGACGACAGCATGGAAACAACATTCGCGGAGGGAGACATCCTGCTGATCGACACTGGCATGCACGAAATCAAGAAGAACGGGATTCACTTGGTTGTTCTGAACGCCGAACTGTATGTCAGACGTCTTCAGCGGCATCCTGACGGCGCTGTCCTGATGATTTCTGACAACAGGAAATACGAGCCCTACCTGATTGAGAATGGCGAGCGAGAAAAACTCCGCATCCTCGGACGCGTTGTCTGGGCATGGACAGGCAAGAAACTCTGAAATCGTAGGCACATGCTGCCACCCCAATCGGCAATCCCGCCTCCTGCCCTTTTCAGCCCATGATTTTAGCGTTTCACGTTCGCACGAATTGAGTGTTATGCTAAATATTGAGCATCTGGCCCCGAAGGGGGTAGCCACCCGCCCCACCTGGTTCTTTAAACAAAGCACTCACCGGCGTTGCTCAGTCCGCTTGAAGGAGTGTGCTATACACAAACGTCGCGATCCGCTTGAAATCGGACGCATTGGGTATGTTTGGCGGCTGTCCCAGGGAGAAACAAAAGTAATGACGCGCGACCTATTTACTGTTAGGCCAGATGTCCGCGAAATCCGGCACTTCCATCTGTTTTGCGGGCTTGGCGGGGGCGCCAAGGGCTTCAACAAGGCAAATGCTCGGGTCGGAAAAATGGTTGGCAAGTTCCGCTGCCTAGGTGGTGTCGATGTGGATGCTGCCGCTATTCGCGATTTTGAGCGTCTGACAGGCACCAAGGGCACCATGCTGGACCTGTTTGATAGATCACAGTTTAAAGATTTCCACGATATGGAACCACCTCCAGGATGGCGTGAAGCAACACCAACAGACATTCAACGCGCCGCCGGAAATGAACGGCCGCACATCGTATTCTTGAGCGCCCCATGTAAGGGATTTTCGGGATTGCTCTCCGAAAACCGGAGCCGGACAGCCAAATATCAGGCCTTGAACCGCCTGACGGTGCGTGGTGTATGGCTGATGCTGGAAGCATTCAGTGACGATCCTCCCGAGCTGATCGTCTTCGAGAACGTTCCCCGTATTGCCAATCGCGGCCGTTATCTGCTGGATCAGATTTCCGAGCTGCTCGGAACATACGGCTACGCCATAGCCGAGACGACGCATGATTGCGGCGAACTGGGTGAGCCTGCGCAAAGCCGCAAGCGCTTCCTGCTAGTCGCGCGTCACAAGGAAAAGGTGCCCCCGTTCTTGTACGAGCCGGAGAAGAAGCGCCTACAGGCCGTGGGCACCGTGCTCGATCGGATGCCGCTGCCTGGCGATCCCAGTGGCGGCCCTATGCATCGCGTTCCCAATTTGCAGTGGAAAACCTGGGTACGGCTCGCATTCGTCGAAGCCGGGGCCGACTGGCGCTCGCTCAACAACCTGAAAGTCGAGGATGGTTACTTGCGTGACTTTCTAATCGTTCCGGAGTACCGCGATCATTTTCTCGGTGTCATGGGATGGGACGAACATTCAGGTACGATCTCGGGGCGCAGCAGCCCGTCTAATGGATGCTACTCGGTCGCGGATCCTCGCGAGTTTTCAAGCGCTCATAACGGGATCCTCGGCGTTCGCAACTGGAACGAGCCATCGGGCACGGTAACTGGAAATGGAAGGCCGATGACCGGAGCGTTCAGCGTGGCGGACCCGCGTTTCGCGCAGTCCGCCGGGTGGCACGATGGGCAAGCCTACGGGGTGCGTCGATGGGAAGATCCCACAGGCGCTATCACCGGACAAAAGAGTCCCGGGCAAGGCACATTCGCGGTTGCGGATCCCCGCCTCGAGATCAAGCACAACAATTGCTTCCGCATCGTCCGCTTTGATCAGGCATCTGGTACCGTCACTGCGGGCACCGGCCCAAGCGCAGGCGGCCTGGCCGTTGCCGATCCGCGTACAGGCTTCGGCGCGGGTACCCACTGCAATGTCCTGCATGTCGCCGACTGGGATGGAACGGCCAAGACCGTTACTGGCTCGAATCATCCGTCGGGCGGCGCGATGTGCGTTGCAGATCCGCGGTGTACGACCAGTTTCTCCGGCAAGGGCAAATACATAGTGACCGCATTCGATGCGCCCGCCAATACCGTGATTGCTGGCAGCACCACCGGAAACGGTGCATTTGCCGTCGCGGATCCCCGTCCTGGCTTTGCTCGCCAGAAAGGCGACAGCTATCTCACTGCTGGCCACTATGGTGTGGTTCCATGGGAGAGCCCCACTGGAGCCGTATCGGCTGCAGCCGGGCACGACAATGGGCGCTGGAACGTCGCCGATCCTCGGCTGCCTGACGGGTCGGACAAGCTCGTGTGCGTAATCCGAGCGCTTGACGGAACGTGGCACAGACCATTCACGACGCTCGAGATCGCCGCGCTCCAGAGCCTCGTCGATCCTGAGGAGCAGCTGGAGCTCGACGGGCTATCCGATAGCGCGTGGCGCGAACGTATAGGAAATGCTGTCCCTCCGGACGCGGCGCAGGCTATTGCCGAGGTAATGGGGACGACGCTGCTTTTGGCATGGTCTGGTGAGACGTTTGTGCTGTCAGCAACGCCCATCTGGGTGCGGCCGGTCGCCATAGCGTTAAGCGTAGCCCAAGGAAGGATCAAATGACCACCATACGGCTGCACATCGAACTCTCCGAGCAGGAAGCATGGGATTACGCGCAGTTTCTGAAGCGGGTGGGGTTTGCAGACTACAGTGCAAACGCCGTGGACCACGCGGAGGCCTACCGCATGCTCTATGTCGGCGAAAAGATCCGCGCGGCGCTCGCGGAAGCGGGCTTCGCGCCCCGATAGGAGGAACCAATCTTGGCAAAATACACGGCCCGGCCGGACATTCTGACGGCCTCTGGTCACTACTTCGATTTTCTGCATCCGGAGCGAAGTGACTTCACCATCGAAGATATCGCGCATGCGCTGTCGCACATCTGCCGGTTCGGTGGGCACGTGCGAGAGTTTTATTCAGTTGCTCAGCATTCCGTTCTGGTGAGCCACGTGGTGCCGCGCGAAGACGCCGTTCACGGGCTTATGCACGACGCTGTTGAATTAGCCATCGGAGACTGTGTGCAGCCTCTGAAGCAACTGCTTCCGGACTACAGAGCCATCGAAGCCCGCATTGAGAAAGCGCTATTGGCGCACTTCCGGCTCTCGTGGCCATTACCGCCATCGGTAAAACGTGCGGATCTAGTGGCGCTTGCGACCGAACAGCGTGATCTGATGCCCCCACATGACGACGAGTGGGCATGCCTTTCAGGTGTTGAACCGCTTCCCACACCTATCGAGCCATTAGGGCCTATCGAGGCTAGAAATCTTTTTCTCCACAGGTATCACGAAATTCGTTCCATGCCCCAAACACGATCCCAAGGCGATAGGCAGATCCCGGAGTGTGGGCGTGAGTTTGCCTGACCTGATCGACGGGGCCTTCGAATCGCTTGCGGGGCTCATGGTTCTCAATCACTGCCGCGTGCTATACGCTCATAAGGAGACTCGCGGCGTATCGCTGGTGACCACGGGCTTTTTCGTGTGCTGGGGTTGCTGGAACCTGTACTACTATCCAACCCTTCGTCAGCCCATGCGCTTCTATGGTGGATTGGTGGTGGTTTGCGCGAACGCGCTCCCCGCCGTTCCGGAACATTTGAAGGGAGATCAGGGACAATGAACGATCCCGCAGCGCTGCATATTTCAAACGACGACATCCTCAATCAGGGTGGACTGGGAGAGAGAATCATCGAGGCGGAATTCAAGGAAACGCGACCCCAGCGCCGCAGGAAGATTCTGAGCGCAGTCGCCGTGATAATTATTGCAGCTGGCATGGGAGCCGGATATATGGTGCTATCTACACGCAGCATCCGGCTCCGGTATCCAGGCGCCTTGCCGTCGCCCCCGATGAAGCGCGATCCACGTCTCGCTCCAATGGCACATCCACAAATTGCTCTGCCTCCTCGTCCCGCCGGGATCGCGGCGGGCGTTCGGCAGTCGCCGGCCCAGACCGCGAGTCCGCGGCCATCGTCACAGCCTATAACGGCCCCTCAGAGCGCGGTGACGAGACACGCCGCGCGGGCACCATCGCCTGCTACTACGGCTACACAACCCAATCTGCTAAATGTGTCAGCGAGAACCGCTGCCGCAGCGGCGCCGCCCCCGGGTACTGCCGACAATAATGCCGGGCAACTCCAAACCAAAGTTGCGCAACTCACACAGATGATTGCGATGCTTGAAAAGCAGATCGGACAAGGTGCTGATGCAAGATCACGCCCGCAGGCGCCCACACGTGCCGTGGCCCTCCCAATCCGGCGTATTGCCATGAGAACCGACGGCGTCCTGGCGATCACCATCAATAGCGTGATCGTGCGTTTCGGGGGGCATGATCGCGAGGTGTTCGTCGGCCAGGTCATCCCCGGGATGAACGAGCGCCTTGCGGGCACAAATCCACGTGCACGAGAATTCGTGACAAATCGGGCAATCTATCTCGTTGCGAAATGATCAGGAGTTACACCATGACCAATCTTGGCAAAGTGGAATGGCTCGATCGCGCAGCGGCGAGATATGTCGAGAAGGCGGGGGTCGAGCCAGCGGCTGCAACTGCTATCGCGGCCGACCTATATGATGTTGTCGACCTCGGGGATTTTGATTCTCCGGAAAAAGCCGTCGACGAAGACCTGTCGTACTGGGGGAACTAATCATGAGCGACGCGAGAAGCCTCGTCCCTTTTGGGAAACAACGCGCAACAGGGCAAGCGAAAACCGCAACCCAGGAAGGCATCACATCCCTCGTCGCAAAAAGCGCTCGTTTCGAGGGGGAACTGATCCTTCAGGAGGGTATCAAGATCGATGGACACTTTATCGGCAAACTGTCCATTCCGGAGGAGCATGAGCATCTATTCATGCTCGCCGAGGGTGGTGTCGTGGAGGGTGAAATCACAGTGGGCCGTGCCTACGTTGCAGGACGGCTCGTCGGCAAACTGACAGCCGGCGCACTGGTATTGGCATCAGGCGCTCGGATCGATGGAGAAATCGCGTACAAGACCATCCGGGTCGCGGAAGGCGCGACAATCAATGGAAGGATTCTCAAGCGTTCCGATGCGGACTTTATCATGACGAACCCCCAGGCAGCAGAGGGTGTTGTGCAGATTGCCAAGGCAGCGATCAAGTAGGCCTACGACTATGGAGTTCCTTAATCCTCCCCTGGAATCGGAGATCCTGGCACCGGAGGAGATCGCGGAAATAACTGGCCGCGCGCGCAAAGAGCATCAAGCTGCATGGCTGGATGAACACGGCTGGATCTATGTGCGTAACGCAGCCGGGGTGCCCATTGTGGGGCGATTCTATGCGCGCCTTAAGATGGCCGGCGTCAACCTTCAGACCTCCGTTGCCTCCGGGCCTGTTGGTGGAACTCTCCCGGACTTCTCAAAAGTGCGATAACCTATGGGCATGTCGAAACCGAAGGTCGCACATAGAGATCTGCCGCCCAGGCTTGTCCGGCGCCGCAAGATCAAAAAGAAAACGAAAGAAGTATGGGAAGCATACTATTATGAGCATCCTAGGGACGAGCACGGGCGAAGAAAGCTCACTGCGCTAGGCCAGGACCTCGTACTGGCCAAGATGAAATGGGCGGAACTCGAGCGCACGACACATGAGAAAGCGAGACTGAGCCCCGAAGACGGCACCGTGGCATCCGTGTGCGAACGCTATATGAAATGGGCCCAAAACAGGTCCCTCTCGGGCCTTTCTCCCCGCACGCTGCAGGACCGGGAGAAGTATTGGAAATACTTGGGTCCTGTATTCGGGCAGGTACCAATCGACGCCTTGACGCCCCCAATGATGCTCCAATACTTCGAGAAACGGTCGTCCCAGGTATCCGCCAAGAAGGAAGTGAAGTTCCTGTCCGTTGTGTGCAGCTGGGCCCGCGCACGTGGCTATATGCGGGCGCAGAATCCCGTCCTGGGCGTTACTCGACAGATGAAAGTCACCGAGACGCGCGAGATCTATGTCACCGACGAGATGCTTGCGCTCGTGTACAAGCATGCGGACGATGTCGTTCGTGACACACTCGACCTTTCTTACCTGACCGGCCAGCGGCCTGCCGATGTCTTCAAGATGCGTTGGGACCATATCCGCGACGGCGCGATCTGGCTCGAACAGGGGAAGACCAAGGCGAAGCTCGGAATCGAGGTTACGGGCGCGCTCTCCGATCTGCTTGATCGAATCAAGCGGCGTGGTGTCGTAGGCATGACCATCCTGGCTGATCCGAAAGGTCAGCCCCTGAAGCCTTTCGGATACTTCCGCAGCAACTTTGACAAGGCGCGCGATGAGGCCGACAAGGACGCGAAATCCCTGGGCATTCCCTTCGAGCGATTCCAGTTACGCGATTTGCGTGCGAAAGCAGCCTCCGATATCGAAAGCATGTCGGAAGCGCGGAAGCTCCTTGGGCACACCACTGAAAACATGACTCGGCACTATGTGCGCGCTCGAGTCGGCGATCGCGTTCTCCCCGTCAGCGGGAAGAAAAAACCAGAATGATGGCGAAACAGTTTCGCCATTTTCGCAGACCGATGGCGGAACTGTTTCGGTAACCTATTGATTTATTGGAGGCGGGGGTCGGAATCGAACCGGCGTACACGGCTTTGCAGGCCGCTGCATAACCACTCTGCCACCCCGCCGCTAGGGGATGTGGACCGGATTCCGCACATGGTTAAATGCGTGCGCAAAATGCGATCCCTCTACTGGCGCGGCACGCCGCGCGTGCCGTTGCCCTCATCGACCGCATCCACTCCGAGGGAACGGAACGGGACGAAAAAGGGAAAGCAGGCGCTTTCCCTTGAATCTGGAGCGGGAAACGAGGCTCGAACTCGCGACCCCAACCTTGGCAAGGTTGTGCTCTACCACTGAGCTATTCCCGCGTAAAAGCAAACCGCAATTTTAACAACTCTGGGTTTATTGTCAAGAACGAGGCACCCGACAACCCGCCGAAAAGGCGCCCCCCTCGCTCACGAATGTTTCAGAACCTGCGGCCAAGCCATCCTCAAGTAGTAAACCATGGACCAAAGCGTCAGGACGGCCGCGGCATAGATGAGCATGGTCCCCATCCATTCGGTTTCCCACGTGAAGATCGTGCCATGGTAGAGCAACAGCAGGATGGCGGCCATCTGGGCCGTCGTCTTGACCTTCCCAAGAAACGACACCGCCACGCTGCGGCTCTGACCAATCTTCGCCATCCATTCGCGCAGCGCTGAGATAGCAATTTCTCGCCCGATGATGATCAAGGAAACCATGGGATCGACCCGCTTGAGATACACGAGCACAATCAGCGCAGCGGCAACCATCAGCTTGTCCGCGACGGGATCCAGAAATGCGCCAAAAGGAGACGTCTGGCGCAGACGCCTTGCGAGATACCCATCCAGCCAATCCGTGACGGATGCGACGGCAAAAACCGCTGCGGCCGTGAGATTCGCATCGCGCAGGCTGAGCCAGTCCCCAGGGACATAATAGATCCCCACAAACAGCGGAATCAGCACGATGCGAAGCCATGTCAGGAGATTCGGAATGTTCAGCGGCATCCGGTCCAGCCTTGTACGATCACATCATTGCGACCAAGGTCTCCATCGAAGCGTGCGCACCGGCGTCATTCGCCCGGCACTTGCGGGCCAATGGGCGCTCATGAGCGCGATGCCGCAAACTCAATGAAGCTCGTCGTATATTTTTTCTGCCAACTTTCGGCTGATGCCCTCGACCTGCGCGAGGTCGTCCACGCTCGCCGCCTGCACGCCACCCAGACCGCCGAAACGGGACAGCAACTTCTGCCGCCGTACCGCGCCCACCCCCTCGATATCTTCGAGACTCGACGACACGCGCGCTTTGGCGCGGCGCGCACGATGCCCGCTGATCGCGAACCGATGGGCTTCGTCGCGAATCTGTTGAATCAGAAGAAGCGCAGGGTGATTCGGAGCCAATTGTAACGGTTTTCTTTCGTCCGCGAAAACCAGTTGCTCCAATCCTGGCTTGCGCCCTTCCCCTTTCGCGACCCCGACCAGGGCGACATTCCCCAACCCCAAGTCGGCCATGAGGTCCGCGGCCACCCTGACCTGCCCCTTCCCTCCGTCGATGAGGACGAGGTCCGGCATGGGCCCCTCGCCTTCAGCCCACTTGCGATAGCGCCGGGCAAGCGCCTCGCGCATCGCCGCCAAGTCGTCGCCCCCCGTCACCGCTTTCATGTTGTAGCGCCGGTATTGACCATTTTGCATGGCCAGTTGGTCGTACACGACGCATGACGCCACAGTCGCTTCACCCATGGTATGGCTTACGTCGAAGCACTCGATGCGCATAAGCTCGGGCAAGGCCAGCACTTCCCTGAGCGCAGCCAGACGTGCCTCCTGGGTCGAACGCTGGCCCAGCCTCTGGGAGAGGGCCAATCGGGCGTTTTCTTCGGCCATGCGCAGCCAGACGCGCCGCTCGCGCGTCGGATGCACCGTGAGTCTCAGCCTATGGCCGGCATGTTCGCTCAAGAGGTTCTCCAAGGCGGCCGCGTCCACCTGCTCGCCAAGAATGATTTCTGGAGGGATCTGGCCGGCGAGATAGTGCTGCGCCAGGAACGCCTCGATGGTCGCGACGCCGTCGCACGCCTCGGCATTGCGGGGGAAGAAGCTTTTGTCACCCAAATGCCTCCCGCCCCGAATCATCACCAGATTCACGCAGGCCGCCCCCTCTGCCATGCTCAAGCCAATGATATCGGCGTCCCGACCGGACGCGCGATCGACGAATTGGCTTTCCTTGATCTTGCTCAAGCTCTGAATCTGATCCCGATAGTATGCGGCAAGCTCATAGCGCTGCGCGGCCGCCGCCTCCTGCATCTTCGCCGAAAGCCCGTCGAGCACCTGGTTCTCCTTGCCTTCCAAAAACCACGCTGCGTTCTGCACGTCCTCGGCATAGTCGTGAGCTGTCACAACGCCCACGCAGGGCGCCGTACAGCGCTTGATCTGATAGAGCAGGCAGGGGCGCGAGCGGTTCTGGAACACCGTATCCTCGCAGGTGCGCAGACGGAAGACCTTCTGCAGCAATTGGATGCTCTCGCGAACGGCACCGGCGTTCGGAAACGGTCCGAAATAGCGATGCTGCTTCGAGAGCGCCCCGCGATGGAATGCGAGTCGCGGGAATTCATGGCCGCTCAGCACCAGATAGGGGTACGACTTGTCATCGCGGAAAAGGATGTTATAGCGCGGCGTCAGCGCCTTGATCAGATTGTTCTCAAGGAGCAACGCTTCAGACTCGGAGCGTGTGACCGTCGTTTCGACCGCCGAGATCTGGGCGACCATGCGACGGATGCGCTCGGAATGGTCCGTTTTCTGGAAGTAGGACGATACGCGCTTTTTGAGATCGCGCGCCTTGCCGACGTACAAAATCTCCCCTTCCGCACCGAGCATGCGATAAACGCCCGGTAGATGGGGGAGATTCCTGAGAAATGCCTGGACGTCAAACATGCGTTTCCGCGCCGAAACCTGAGGGGCGCGCGCTTATTCCTCGTCCAGGAGCTTGCCGCCGATGGCCCATTGCTCATCGGGAAGCTCGTCGAATGCAATGTAGGTATAGGATCGCGGCTTGTGCGCCACCCGCTCCAGGGTCTCGGTGAATTCCTCGGCGATTTTCTGCTTCTGTTCCCGCGTCAACGTTCCGGCAATGCGTATGTTCACGTAAGGCATCTCAACGTCCTCGCAGCTCGCTCGCAATGGCCGCGAAAACGGCCTTGAACATCTCCGGCGTCAAACGCCGGGTCTGGGTATTATAGCGGCTGCAATGATAGCTATCATAGAGCACGAGCCCTCGCGGCGCCGCATGGCGCGCGCCATGAACGAACCGGAAGCTGCCCGGTTTGGCGCCGAGGGCGAGGAGCACGGCTTGGTGGGCAATTTGCCCTAGCGCCAGCATGACCGCACCGGGCGTGAGCGCCTCGAGTTCCTGCCGCAAAAAAGGATTGCATTGCCGGATTTCCGCCCTGTCGGGCTTGTTCTCCGGCGGCAGGCACTTGACCGCATTGGTCACTCGCACCCCCTTGAGGGTCAACCCGTCATCGACGCTGCGCGAGGCCGGAGCGCTCGCGAACCCGAATTCATGGAGCGTCTCGTACAGCAGAATGCCGGCATGGTCCCCGGTAAATGGCCGGCCTGTGCGGTTCGCGCCGTGCTTGCCCGGCGCGAGACCGACAATCAGCAGCCGGGGCACCGCATCCCCGAACGGCGCCACCGGTCTTGCATGATAGTCCGGATGCTCGCTTCTCACGGCCTCGAGAAAGTCCGACAGTCTCGGGCAGGCGCGGCATGCAAGAGAAAACTCATGAGGCGTCACGATCATTGAACTTCGAGGGGTACGCATCGTGCCGGCACCGGGTCAAAGGGAGCCACAGGTGTCCGGTGCATCAGGATCTAGCGGCAAAACGGGGCTCTCGGCCACGAGGCGCGCGATGGCCTCGACCGCTGACCGATACGCCGGGATCTCCTTGAGTTCGTCCAAGCCGGGCGGATGCGCCCGCCCGTGCATGCGAACCAGCCGCGACAGGCTAACCGGCGAGGTTTCCCAGCGCATGCCGGCCAGCAGCTCGTCGGCGGCGGCCGGGTCGTTGCACACGAGCACCATGTCGCACCCGGCGGCCAGCGCCACATTTCCCCGTTCCACCACGGTGCCGGCCCCCGCGGCCCCGGCCATGCTAAGGTCATCGCTGAAGATGACGCCCTGGAAGCCCAGTTCCTTGCGCAACACGTTTTGCAGCCAGATCCTTGAGAAACCCGCCGGACGTGAATCGACCTTCGGATAGATGACGTGCGCGGGCATGATGCCCGCAAGCCCAAAGTCGACCATCTGCGCGAACGGAACAAGGTCGTCGAGCGCGATGTCGGCATAGCTGCGCTCGTCGATCGGGACCTCCACGTGCGAATCCGCCTTCACGTATCCATGTCCCGGAAAGTGCTTGCCCACCGCGGGCATCCCCGCGTCCCGGAAGCCGAGCATCAGCTGATGGGCGAGCTCCGCGACCGCCTGTGGATTGCGATGAAAGGCCCGATCCCCGATCACGCTGCTCTGTCCGTAGTCCAGATCGAGCACCGGCGCGAAACTGAAATCCACGCCGCAGGCGCGCAGCTCGGAAGCGAGGACGAAGCCCGTCTGGTGCGCGAGGGGCCTTGCACGGTGCGGATGCTGCGACCACAGCCTGCCCAACAGGCGCATCGCGGGAATCCGCGTGAATCCGGCCTTACAGCGCTGGACACGCCCGCCTTCCTGATCCACCGCGATCAGCAAGGGGGGATTCCTGAGGGCATGGATCTCGCCGGTGAGCGCCTGGATCTGGGAGGGCGATTCGTAATTCCGACTAAACAGGATCACGCCGCCGACGAGGGGATGGGCGAGCCGTTCCCGATCGACGTTCGTCAATTGCGTGCCCGCGACGTCCACCATGACTGGGCCAAGCGACATAGTTCACCTCACAACCCGTGATAGATGGCGAGACAGCCCCGCCGGAGGCGGGCCGAATCTTCCGCTATTGCTCCAGTATAACCATGGCGCAGGCCATTTCCTGCTCGTCGCTCAACGACAAATGATGGCGCCGGACGCCCTGCTGCGCGACAAATTGCGCCAACGGCGGACTGAGCTTGAAGTCCGGCTTGCCCAGCCCGTCATGGATCACGCTGATGTTGCGCAGGGACACCGGGGAACGCAAGCCCGTCCCCAAGGCCTTGGCTAGCGCCTCCTTGGCCGCAAAGCGCTTGGCCAGCCATTGCGCGCGGTGGTGAGTTGCCTCGTACGCAGGCCATTCCTCCGGCGACAGGATTCGCTTGGCCAGGGCATCGCCGTGGCGCTCCAGCAGGCTGCGGATGCGTTGGATGGACACCAAATCGGAGCCGATCCCGAAGATCATGCGGAGCGCCGAGCAGCCACCATCAACTGCTTCATCTGCGCCACGGCCTCTCGCCACCCGACGAACAAGGCCTGTGCCACGATGGCATGTCCGATGTTGAGCTCGCGCATCTCCGACAGCGCCGCAACCGGGCCCACATTGTGGTAATTCAGCCCATGCCCGCCATGAATCGTGAGCCCCAGCGAAGCCCCATAAGATGCGGCCTGGGCGATCTGCTGCAAGGCAACAAAGACGCCTTCGCGTTGCGCGTCGGCATAGCGACCGGTATGAATCTCCACGACGGGCGCGCTGGCTGCCTTGGCCGCCTCCAACTGCGCCTTCTCGGGATCGATGAAAAGCGACACGCGCACGCCCGCCCCGCGGAGGCGCTGGCACGCCTCTTCCACCCGCTTGAACTGTCCGACCACGTCGAGTCCGCCCTCGGTGGTCAGCTCCTGCCGGCGCTCGGGGACCAGGCATGCGTCCTCCGGCCCGAGCCGGCAGGCAAGATCCACCATTTCATCCGTGATCGCCATCTCGAGGTTCATCCGCGTCGCAAGCAGCTCGCGCAAGCCGGCCACGTCTGCGTCTTGGATGTGCCGGCGGTCCTCGCGCAAATGCAGGGTGATCGAATCTGCGCCCGCGGCTTCCGCCATCAGCGCTGCTTGCACCGGGCTCGGATAGCGCGTCCCGCGCGCCTGCCGCAAGGTGGCCACATGATCGATGTTGACACCCAGTTTGATCATAACTGCTGGAGATCCTTCAACAATTGCCGCGTATGCAAGGTCTGGTCGCCGAGATGATGATTAATGAGGGCACGCATCAGCGCCTTGCTCTGCGACACGGTGACAGGATCCGCATATCGGTCGCAGGCCATGTCGAGCAAGGTCTTTCCGCATAATTGTACACTGTTTCCCGCCTTGGAATCGCGGGCTGGGACCGGGCCGCGTTCGGGCTCGTAGACATAGTCGCCGGCGGCCTCTATCCCTGCCCCTGTTTCCACGTCGTGATCCAGCACCAAGCCGTAGCCCAGTTCCTGCAGAAGCCGTCGCTCGAAGCTGCGCAGGACGGCCGCCTGATCCGCGGGTGAAGCGAGCTTGAGCAGCGCCTCCTGATAATGCGAGAACAGGCCTTCGTAGGGATCCTCACGCGGCAGGAGCTTCAGGAGCAACTCGTTGAGATAGAACCCGCAGATGAGTGCCCGGCCGGTCAGCTGCGGTTGTCCACCCTGCCACTCCGCCTGATGGAGCGTGCGCAGCTCCGACGTCCCGAACCAGCTAAGCAGCACCGGCTGAAAGGGCAGCAGCACCCCCCGGACAGCCGACTTCGGCCTTCTCGCGCCGCGCGCCACGAGCGCAAGCCGCCCGAAGTTGCGCGCGTAGACCTCGACCACGAGGCTGGTCTCGCGAAACGGGTAGCTGTGAAGAACATAGGCGGGCTGGCCATCCTGCCTCGCCTTGGGCGAACCGCTCATCGCGCCGTTGCTCCTGCCTGCCTATTCGTAGCCGAGGCTTCTCAACAATCGCTCGTCATCGGCCCACCCGCTTTTGACCTTCACCCAGACTTCCAGATACACCTTTCCCCCGAAAAGCACTTCCATGTCCCGCCGCGCGCTGGTGGCGATCCTCTTGAGCTTCTCGCCCTGCTTGCCGATAACGATGGCCTTCTGGCCCGGCTTGTCGACAATCACCGACGCATGGATGCGCCGCACGTCGCCGGCCAGTTCGAATTGGTCAACCACGACGCTCAGCGCATAGGGCACTTCCTCCCCCAGCTGACGGAACAACTTCTCCCTGATCAGTTCGGCCGCCAGGAATCGCTCGCTGCGGTCAGTGATCTCGTCCTCGCCAAAGATCGGCGCGGCCGTCGGCAGACACGTGCGAATCTCCTTCAGCAGATCCGGCAGCTGACGGCCTTGCTCTGCGCTGACCGGCACCACGGCATGAAAGGAAAATAGCGCGGACACCTTCTCCAGATAAGGAAGAAGCGCCGTCTTGTCGCGCACCCGGTCGATCTTGTTGACCACGAGCACCACCGGCACGCTCTTCGGCAGCAGGGCCAGCGCCTCTCGGTCGGCCGCATCGAACCGCAAGGCCTCCACCACGAACAAGACCGCATCGACCTCGCTCAAGGCGCGCGTCACGGTGCGATTCATCGTGCGGTTGAGCGCGTTCTGGTGCTTGAGCTGAAACCCGGGGGTATCGACGAACACGTATTGGGCGCCTTCATCCGTCACGATGCCGGTCACGCGATGACGCGTGGTCTGTGCCTTGTCCGAGGTGATGCTGAGCTTCTGCCCGACCAGATGGTTGAGCAGGGTGGACTTGCCCACGTTGGGACGTCCGACGATGGCGATGAAGCCGGCGCGAAAATCAGATGGCGTCATGAAGATCCTGATCGAGGAAAGAAATACGGCAAGGAGGCATTCTCACCCACCCGCCGCGATCAACGCATAGGCTTGCCTTGCCGCATCCTGCTCGGCCGCCCGGCGGCTTGTGCCTGCGCCGACGGAGCGCACTCCGAGATCCTCGAGACTGCATTCCACTTCGAAGTGCTGAGCATGCGCTTCGCCGGTCGTGGCGATCACGGTGTACTTGGGCAACGCCAGCTTTCGGCCCTGCAGGCACTCCTGCAGGAGGGTCTTGGGGTCCTTGCCCAGGGTCCGCGGATCGATCTCAGTCAGGAGCGGTTGATAAAGCCGAGAGATCACGTCCCGAGCAGCTTCGAAGCCGCTTTCCAGGAACACCGCCCCAAGCACGGCCTCCAAGGCGTCTGCCAGGATCGACGGGCGCCGGAACCCCCCGCTCTTGAGTTCGCCTTCGCCCAGGCGGACGGTGCTGCCCAGATCCAGGCGCTGAGCGATCTCATACAGGGTCTGCTGCTTGACGAGGTGCGCACGCAACCGGCTAAGATCGCCCTCAGGAAGGCGCGGAAACGCCTGGTACAAGGCTTCGGCGATCGTGCAGTTGAGCACGCTGTCGCCCAGGAACTCCAACCGCTCGTTATTGGGGACGCCGACACTGCGGTGCGTGAGCGCCTGCGCCAAGAGCGCGGGCGTCCTGAAGACATAGCCTAAGCGACGGCCCAATGCCGCCTGGGGAGAACTCACGGCATCCTGCTTTGTCCCACCTGAGGTGCCCATTACCCTCCGGTGGACGCCTTGAAGTCCATGAGCGCACTGATATTGCCGAGCAGATGGACCTTGACCGTATAATCCGCATCGATCACGGTTCGGCCATTGTCCGTCGAGATCTCGAGGTCGCGGCCCGCGATACTGTTCACATTATCGATATCCGCACGGCGATCGAAGGAGTCGCGAATCTCTTCAGGCGTCATGGTTTGCACACTGGGATCTTGCGCCATGGCCGACATGATCTGGCGAACGGAGCCGTACTCGATATACGCCGGCGCAAGCTTCATGGCGATGAATGCGACAAAAACGAGCACAACGCCAATGAACAACATCCCCAAAACGGTCATCCCGGTCTGCTTGTTTCGCATCTCGCCTCCCCCTGTCAGCTGATCAACTTCCCAATCCGATTGAGCGCGTCGAAGTTCCACCAGATCAGAAATGCCTTGCCCACGATATTGCGTTCCGGCACGAAACCCCAATAGCGGCTGTCGTTGCTGCGGTCCCTGTTGTCCCCCATCATGAAATATTCGCCCGCCGGCACTTTGCAGGTAAAGCTCGTATCCCCATAGACGCAGTCGCGCTTGTGGGGAAAATTCTGGATCGCCTCGGGTTCGATGGCCGGCAGTCCGCTCTCAAGAATGATGCTGTGGACATGGCTCCCGAGCTTCTCGAGATAGCGGTTCGTCGTCACGTAGTTGAGCCCGCTTTCCACGTAGCTGAACGTTCCGTCCGGTTTCAACGGCACAGGCTTGCCGTTGATGGTCAAACTCTTCGTCGCATAGGTATAGGTCACGGTATCGCCAGGCAGTCCCACGACCCGCTTGATGTAGTCGACCGAAGGATCCCCGGGATAGCGGAAGACCATCACGTCGCCCCGGTGCGGCTCCCCGATCGGGATGATCTTCGTGTTGACGATCGGCAGACGGATGCCATAGTCGAACTTGTTGACCAGGATGAAATCGCCCACCCACAGCGTCGGGATCATCGAACCGGATGGGATCTTGAACGGTTCGACCACGAACGAGCGCACCGCGAACACGAGCAAGATCACCGGAAAGAAGCTCTTGGAGTACTCGACCCACCACGGTTCCGCGACGCCCTCCGGCCGCCTCGAACGCAGGACGGCCCAGTCCAGCAGCCATGCGAGTCCCGTCACGACCAGCACAATAAATAGAAACAATGGGAAATTCATCGAGCTCTCCACTTCTTGTTGACTGTCCGAGGAACCAGCCCCTTGCTCAAGACCATTCCCCTCCGGTGTATCCCCGCGTCCTCGACGTTTCCGTCACGGGGCTCGAAAACGCCGCTTCGGCTCCCCGCCCCAGGATGCCCTCGGGTGAGTTGCGATCAAACCGCTCACTTGCTCTCCACCTGCAAGATGGCCAAGAAGGCTTCCTGGGGGATTTCCACGTTACCCACCTGCTTCATGCGCTTCTTGCCCGCCTTCTGCTTCTCCAGCAGCTTGCGCTTGCGCGTGATGTCGCCGCCGTAACACTTGGCCAGGACGTTCTTGCGCAGGGCCTTTACCGTCTCCCGGGCGATGATGTGCGAGCCGACGGCCGCCTGCACCGCGACATCGAACATCTGGCGCGGGATGAGCTCTCGCATCTTGGCCACCAACTCCCGCCCTCGGTACACGCTGGTCGCGCGGTGCACGATCAAAGAGAGCGCATCGACCTTCTCGTTATTGACAAGCACGTCCAGCTTGACCAGGTCCGCGGCCCGGAACTCCTTGAATTCATAGTCGAGGGAGGCATAACCACGGCTCACCGACTTGAGCTTGTCAAAAAAGTCCATCATGACTTCATTCATGGGCATCTCGTACGACAGCATCACCTGCCGCCCCAGATACTGCATGTTTTTCTGGACGCCGCGCTTTTGCATGCAAAGGGTCATGACCGCGCCGACGTAGTCCTGAGGAACCAGGATCGTCGCCGTAATCAAAGGCTCGCGAATTTCCGCCACCTTGGACAAGTCGGGCAGTCTGGAAGGATTCTCGATCTCGACGACCGAGCCGTCGCGCAACAGCACCTGATAGACCACCGTCGGCGCCGTTGTGATGAGATCCATGTCGTACTCGCGCTCAAGGCGCTCCTGCACGATCTCCATGTGCAGCAGGCCCAGGAATCCGCAGCGGAACCCAAAACCCAGGGCCTGGGAGGTTTCCGGCTCGAATTGCAGCGAAGCATCGTTGAGGCGCAACTTCTCGAGCGCATCGCGCAGCGCATCGTACTCGTGCGCATCGACGGGATAAAGACCGGCAAAGACCTGCGGCTTGATCTCCTTGAATCCCGGCAGGGCCTGGATTGCCGGACGCTCCGCCAAGGTCAGGGTATCGCCCACGCGCGCGGCCTTGAGCTCCTTGATGCCGGCCACGACGAATCCGACCTCCCCGGCGGAGAGCTGGCTGCGCGCAAGCGACTTGGGCGTGAACACCCCCACTTCTTCGCACAGATAGTCCGCACTGGTGGCCATCAGGCGAATCTTGTCCTTGGGTCTGAGCACGCCGTTGAAGACCCTCACCAGCATGACCACGCCGACGTAATTGTCGAACCAGGAATCGATGATCAAGGCTTGAAGCGGCGCGCCGGGATCCCCGCTCGGCGCCGGAATTCGGGCAACCACGGCCTCCAGAATCTCATCCACGCCCTCGCCGGTCTTGGCGCTGGCGCGGACAGCCTCGTGCGCATCGATGCCGATGATGTCTTCGATTTCGGTAATGACGCGGTCGGGATCGGCCTGCGGCAGGTCGATCTTGTTGAGCACGGGGACAACCTCCACCCCCTGCTCGATCGCCGTGTAGCAGTTCGCGACCGTCTGCGCTTCCACCCCCTGCGATGCGTCGACCACCAGCAGCGCGCCCTCGCAGGCCGCAAGCGAGCGTGACACTTCGTAGGAAAAGTCGACATGCCCGGGCGTATCGATCAGATTCAACAGATACGTCTTCCCGTCCCGCGCCGCGTAGTGGAGCGTGGCCGTCTGCGCCTTGATCGTGATCCCACGCTCGCGCTCGAGATCCATGGAATCGAGCACCTGCGATTCCATCTCGCGATCGCTCAGGCCGCCGCACCGCTGAATGAAGCGATCCGCCAGCGTCGACTTGCCGTGGTCGATATGCGCGATGATGGAGAAATTGCGGATCTCGTTCATAGGGCTTCCGCAGGCGAAATCACGGCTTCCTTTGCGCAACGGAAAGCCGGTCGGCGCGGCACGCGTTCACCGCCTAAAGGCCGATTCCGGCCAGATTCGAACGTGGCGAGGACGCATCCAATCGTCGCCGGATGTCCTTTAACCATGGTTGGGCATTGAGCTGGGTGTCAAAACGATTCCGATTCCGATGGAGGTGGCGCGCATCGGGCAAGTAAAAAGGGCACTTCGTGCCCTCATCGCGAAGAGTTGGGATTTTAACGGATTTTCGCCAGGTACGCATCCAATGCGGGGACATCGAGGAAGTAATGGCAAATTTCCTCGCCCCCCGCCAGAAGCACCGGAACCAGGATGCCATACCGGCTTTCCAGCGCGGGATCCTGATCGACGTCCACGACATCGAAGACGAAAGTGCGCGTGGCCTGGAGTTCTTTCAAGCCGGCCGCCATGTCGTGGCACAGATGACAGTACTCGCGGCTGATGACCACGAGCTTCGGCACGTCCTGCGGCACTTGGCCCCCCTCGCCCCGTTCGTGGCCCGCACGCTTCAATGGCCGCATCCCCGGGGCGTGCACTGCATGCCTTCCGATGCACGCCCGAGGATGATCGGCCGATAGCGGCTGCCCGTCCGGCGTGTTGCGCTGAATATCCTGATCCAGACGGTTCCCAGCAACAGCCCGGCGGCCGCCCCGAGGACCGAGTACAGGTCCGGGTTGCCCGCCCGGTGGGACAGCGCCGTACCGAGTCCCGCGCCGGCGATCAGAAGCGCCAGCGGCACTAGGTAGACGGCGACGGTGCTGCTCAGAAGCGCGCCTTCTTCCACCCCGATGATGACGCTCTCCCCGACTCTTGCATCCACGCCGTTGGCAGCCACGAAGGCCGTTCGTCCGGCGCCGAAAATCTTCGTCAGCGTGCCCGACGCGCAGCCCCCTTCGGAACTGCAATGCCCGCAACCGGAGGGCCTTTCGGTCTGAACGTAGGTGACCCCGTCTTCTATCCTGACCACGACCGCCTGCGTCTCGAGCATGCGCTGCCGCCTCTCGGTCTAATGCGCCGAGACGGCCACGGAATCGGCCATCTGGGTCACTGTGGCGGCAGGCACCTCACCCAGGACGGTGACCTGGTAATTGAGCACCGGCCGCGCATAAATGTTGATCACGCCCTCGCTGGTGAGTCCTTGCATCGCGTGCGCCAGGTCGGAAAGCGGTTCGATGAAAACCGACACCGCCACCAACCCGTCCGAATAGACGAGATGGGTGACCGGCATTTTCTTCCCGGGCAGCGTCCGCCGCAGTTCCATGATCTTTTCGAAGCCGGGGGGAGGATCCTTGACTTCCCAGCCGGCTCCGGCGTCCCCGCCACGCACGATCACCGAGGCGTCGCGGTGCCACACCAGCCGCCGCCACGCCGGATTAGGACTCACGGCCGCCCTGTCGAACGGCCCTTTGAGATTGAGCTGCGTGAAGGAAAATCGATCAATCTCATGCGGGGTTTTCTTGAACATGGCTGCAGAGAGCAGCAGCCCCGTCTGGGTATCGGCGCAAAGCTTATGGCCATACCGGAAGCCATCCTTGGGCATCAGCCAAATGACTTGGCAGTTGCGGCCGGCCACGCGCTCCTCATCGCCCAACTGTATCGTGTACAAGGCCTTGAGCCGCCCGACGCGCTCGGGCAGGAGGGCGGGGAAGAAACTGCGGGTATGAATGGGTTCGACCCGCACCCTCCGCTTGACGGACGAGTAGCACAGAACGCCCTTGCGCGTCGTCACGACTTCGCGCAAGGGACCATTCAGGGTCTCGAACTTCTCATACTCGCCGGTACGATCGACGTAATGGGTGATCTTGGAGGTCTCGACGCGGTTGTCGTACTGGTAGACAAAGGTGCCGGTATAGTTGAGGTCATGGGCGGCATGAGCGACTTTCCTCAACAGGACCATACCGTCATCGTTTGCTGCATGCGAAGTCAGCGGAAGCCCCAGCAAGAACACCGCACAGGCGAGACTTCCGATCCTCATTGCGGCCCACCCTGCGACGAACGGAAGGCGGCCAACTGGTAGGGTCTGACTTCCTCCATGGCGGCATTCGGCGAAAACTCCTGATGCGCGATGAGGTACTGGGTCATGATGGCATCCGGCCTAAACCCGTTCACCTTCGCGATCGGCGCGCTCTGCACGCTCTGGGGAACCACATGGGGGGAAACCGAGGGCGTTGCGGACAGCTTGAATACCGCCACGACGACAAGCGCTGCGGCGGCGAACGAGGCCGCCATCGGAAGAATCATCGCTTCTCCTCGTCGTTTCGGCTTATACGGAGACAACACCGTAGGTTCGCTTGCAAGCCGCGCCGACAGCGCCACCGAAAAATTCTCCGGGATCTGAGGCAACTCCCGCAGAACATCGCCGATCAGGTGGTAAGTGGCCCACGCCTGGCGCAGATCCGACTGTTCGGCCACCGCCGCAATCAGGTGCACCGCTTCCTCCTGATCCAGCTCGCCATCCATCAACGCAGATATTCGCTCGCTCATGTTCGTCACCACCTTTTGTCTTTGCTGGTACCCAACAGGGGACGGAGTTTCTCGGCGATTGCCTCGCGGGCGCGGAAGATACGCGACCGCACGGTTCCGATCGGGCAATTCATGATCCCGGCGATGTCCTCGTAACTCAAGCCTTCCATCTCACGCAGCGTGATCGCCGTCCGAAGCTCCTCGGGCAGACTGTCCATGGCCGCATTCACGGTCATGGCGATCTCCTTGGTCATCATCTGGCTCTCGGGGGTGCTGATGTCCCGCAACAGCTCGCCCTCCTCGAAGGACTCGGCCTCTTCGCTCCCGAACTCGGTGGTCGTCGGTGCCCGCCGGCCCATGGCCACCAGGTAGTTCTTGGCGGTATTGATGCCGATGCGATAAAGCCACGTATAGAACGCACTGTCTCCGCGGAACGTCGGAAGCGCACGATAAGCCTTGATGAACGCCTCCTGCATCACATCCTCGATCTCCGCCTGATCTCGGATGAAACGTGCCAGCAAGCGGGCAAGCTTGCGCTGGTACTTCGCGACAAGCAGCTCGAACGCATGCTTGTCGCCATGCTGCGCCCGTTCGACCAACTGCTGGTCGATTTCCCGATCACCCATGCGGGTTTTTTCCCTACGTGCTGTTTAATTTGAGGGGTCAATCCCGCTTGCGCCGCTGACCCCAGGCCAAGGCGTAAGTATAGCGTTTTACCAGCCCGTCCGGGGGTTTGCGGATACCACCCTAGAGACAGCCAGCCATTTCAATAGTTCACCGGCAGTGGCGAGAATGCTCGACATTCGCTTGGCGAGCCTCCTTTCGGCCACCGCCGGCAAGACGCCCCCGAGCGCGCCGCGAAGCGCCTCATGCGCCCTTTCCTGGCCCCCTCCGCCAGGTCGCCGGGCAGGAGCGGACACGCGCCCGGCACTTTGCGCTATGATGCGATCTTTCACCATTGATGCGGGGCCACGGGTGCAACGGTTTGATGTGATCGTCATCGGCAGCGGGTTGGCCGGATTCACCGCGGCTCTCGAACTGTGCGCGCAGCGACGCGTGCTGCTGCTGACCAAACGGGGCTTGCTGGACAGCGCCAGCAGCTTTGCGCAAGGCGGCATTGCCGCCGTGGACACCGCGCTCAGTGCCGACACCGTCGAGGCGCATATTGCCGATACCCTGACCGCCGGGGCCGGGCTGTGCGACCCCGTGGCCACGCGCCACATCATCGAACACGGACGGGCCGCCATCGCATGGCTGATCGACCAGGGGGTGCCGTTCACGGCCGACGCCACCAACCCGACGGGCTACCACCTGACGCGCGAGGGCGGACACAGCCAGCGGCGCATCTTCCATGTGCAGGATGCGACCGGCCGTTCGGTGCAGGAAACCCTGATCGACCGCGTGAAATCCCACCCGAACATCACGGTGCTGGAAAGGCACATCGCGATCGATCTCATCACGACGAAGAAGATCGGGCGGGAGGGCAACCGTTGCCTGGGCGTCTACGCGCTGGACACCCAGAGCGGCCGGGTCACCACTTTTGGCGGGGCACAGACCATCCTGGCCACGGGCGGCGCCGGCAAGGTCTACCTCTATACCACCAATCCCGACGTGGCCACCGGAGACGGCATCGCCATGGCACATCGCGCAGGTTGCCGCGTCGCCAATCTCGAATTCATCCAGTTTCACCCGACCTGCCTTTACCATCCGCGCGCGAAGAGCTTTCTGATCTCGGAAGCCGTGCGCGGCGAAGGTGGCCTCTTACGCCTGCCGGACGGCACCCGCTTCATGGATGCGCACGACCCGCGGGCCGAGCTCGCCCCCCGCGACGTGGTGGCCCGGGCCATCGATTTCGAGATGAAGAAACGCGGACTCGAGTGCGTGTACCTGGACATCTCCCACAAGAGCCCCGAGTTCGTCGCCCACCATTTCCCCAATATTCGGGCACGCTGCCTCGAACTGGGGCTGGACATCACGCGCGAACCCATTCCGGTCGTTCCCGCCGCGCACTATACTTGCGGCGGCGTCGTGACGGACTTGTCGGCGCGAACCGACGTGGGCGGCCTGTATGCGATCGGCGAGGTCGCATACACCGGCCTGCACGGCGCCAATCGACTCGCCAGCAACTCATTGCTTGAGTGCGTCGTCATGGCCCAGGCGGCCGCGCACGACATCCTCGCCCAGGCGGCCGCGCCCGCCGAAGGCCTTCCCGAATGGGATGAGAGCCGCGTCACCGACGCCGACGAGGAAGTCGTGATTACCCACAACTGGGGTGAACTTCGCCGCTCGATGTGGGACTATGTCGGCATCGTGCGCACGAACAAGCGGCTCGAGCGCGCCTCGCACCGCATCCGGTTGCTGACCGACGAAATTGACGAGTACTACCGCAATTTTCGCGTAAGCGCCGACCTGATCGAGCTGCGAAATTTGGTGTTGACCGCCGACCTCATCGTGCGATGCGCCATGGCGCGTCACGAAAGTCGAGGGCTTCATTACAGCCGCGACTACCCCGGCCAGCTCCCGCAAGCGGAACCGACCGTACTCGCACCATAGCTGGACACATTTCTGCTCGGTAGGTGCTGCCCGTGTTCGACGGGCGGCTTTGTGAAACCAACGGAAGCTTTTTCAGACCATATGAACCCAAATTGGCAGTCTTACCTGGCGGGCGCCGGCGCGGTCTTCGAACAAGGCCATGTGGCGCATTTCGGCGATCCGGCGCGTGAGCGGGCGCTCGCCGGGAACGCGATGGTGCTGGCGGATCTGTCCGGCCTGGGGCTCATCCGCTTTACGGGCCCCGACAGCCAGTCGTTCCTGCAAGGACAACTCACGAACGACGTGCGCGAAGCATCGCCGCGGCGCAGCCAGTACAGCGCCTACTGCACGCCCAAGGGGCGCGCACTGGCGAGCCTTCTCCTCTGGGGGACGCCCGACGGCTATCTGATGCAGCTGCCTTCCGCCATACGCGAGGCGGTGCAAAGTCGCCTCAGCCGGTTCGTGCTCCGCGCAAAGGTGACGCTGTCGGATGCCAGCGACACCCTGGTGCGCTTGGGACTGGCCGGCGCTCATGCACCAGAAACGCTCCTGGAAGCCTTCGGGGAGATTCCCCGCCACCCTCACGACATGGTCAGCACGGACGCCCACACGATCCTGTGCCTCGAAGCGGATCGCTTTGAGCTCGTGCTAGCACCCGAGCGCGCGCCCGCCGTGTGGCAGAAGCTCTGTACCCGCGCGGCGCCGGTCGGCATGCCCTGCTGGGAATGGCTCGACATCCGGGCTGGTGTCCCAGCGATCACGCCACCCACGCAAGAGGCCTTCGTCCCGCAGATGCTCAACTTTGATCGGCTGGGCGGCGTCAGCTTCCAAAAGGGCTGCTATCCCGGGCAGGAGATTGTCGCGCGGACGAAATACCTCGGGAAGCTCAAGCGCCGCATGTACCGGGCGCACGTGCCGTCGGAGACCGCAGTCCTTCCCGGCGATGAACTTTACGCGGAAGACGTCGAGGACCAGGCGAGCGGGACCATCGTCAATGCAGCCCCCGCCCCCGCCGGGGGGTATGACGTGCTCGCGGTCGCGCAAATCGAAAGCGCACAAACGCGCCCGCTGCATTGGAAGACGCGCCAGGGTCCGGTGCTTGAAGTCCTGCCCTTGCCGTACCCGGCGGAAGGCGATCCCACCTAGGCGCTAATGCGTGAGCGCGCGGGCGCCTGCCGCGGCGGAGACCCGTCGCCCCGGTCGCCGGGATCCGCCCTGCCGGGGCGGGGTTTCCACGATCTGGTAGAACGTCTCGCCCCGCTTGATCATCCCCAGTTCGCTGCGGGCGCGTTCCTCAATGGCACTGGAGCCGTGCTTGAGATCGTAGACCTCGGCTTCGAGCGCGGCATTGCGCGCGCTCAGCAACGCGTTCTCGGCCTGCTGCGCCTTGACCTCCTGCTCCAATTGCCGAACATTGCGCCAGCCCCCCTTGCCGAGCCAAAGGGGATACTGGATCAAGGCAATCAGCGCCACCAGAGCGAAGGCCAGGCCGCGCATCGCTACTTGAGCTGGTAAAAGGCGCCGCGGCCGGCATACTGTGCGTTATCGCCCAGTTCTTCTTCGATGCGAAGCAGCTGGTTGTACTTGGCCATCCGATCGGAGCGGCTCAGGGAACCGGATTTGATCTGCATGACATTGGTGGCGACGGCCAGATCGGCAATGGTGGTATCCTCGGTCTCGCCCGAGCGATGCGAAATGACTGCGGTATAGCCCGCGCGCTTCGCCGTTTCAATGGCATCGAAGGTTTCCGTCAGGCTGCCGATCTGATTCACCTTGATGAGGATGGAGTTCGCAACGCCGCGGCTGATGCCCTCGCGCAGGATCTTGGTGTTGGTGACGAAGATATCGTCGCCCACGAGCTGAAGGGAGCGGCCGAACTTCTGGGTCAATGTCTCCCAGCCGCCCCAATCATCCTCGCTCATTGCATCTTCGATGCTCACAATCGGATATTTGTCAGCCCAAGCCGCGAGATAGTCGGTGAATTCCGCCGAGGTCAGGGCGAGCCCCTCGGATTTGAGCTGGTAACGTCCGTCCTTGAAAAATTCTGAGGCGGCGCAGTCGATCCCGATCGAGACATCGGAACCGGGCAGATAGCCGGCCCGATCAATGGCTTCCATGATCATGGCCAGTGCCGCCTCGTTGTTCGGCAGATTCGGCGCGAACCCACCCTCATCGCCCACGGTGGTGGTCATGCCCCGCCCGTCGAGGATCTTCTTCAGCGCATGAAAGACCTCCGCGCCGCACCGCAAGGCCTCGCGGAAACTCTGGGCTCCGGCAGGGATGATCATGAACTCCTGCATGTCGATGTTGTTGTTGGCATGTGCGCCGCCATTGATGATGTTCATCATCGGCACGGGCAGAGAAAGCGGCCCCGCACCCCCGAGATAGCGGTACAACGGCAAGCCCGATTCCTCGGCGGCCGCCTTGGCCACGGCGAGCGAGACGGCCAGAATCGCGTTGGCACCCAGCCGCGACTTGTTTTCGGTCCCGTCGAGATCGATCAGGGTGCGGTCGATAAAGGTCTGCTCCTCGGCGTCCAGGCCCATGATCGCTTCCGAAATCTCGGTATTGACGTGCTCAACCGCCGTCAAAACGCCCTTGCCGTTGTAGCGGCTCGACTCCGTATCCCGCAATTCGATGGCCTCCTTGCTTCCGGTCGAGGCGCCGGAAGGCACTGCCGCACGGCCGATCACGCCCGATTCGAGCAGGACGTCCGCTTCGACCGTGGGATTTCCGCGCGAATCGAGGATCTCTCGCGCGATGACGTCAACGATTGCACTCATTCGGTTTTCCTTTATTCTTGAATTCGGTTGGGGATCCTAACCGCGTCGCGCATCCGGCGAGAGGTGCTCGTATCGCACGCCTTGACGCGGCCGTTAAAAGGCTGCTGCCTGTCAGGATCAGGCACTCAAACCGTTGCTTCGATGAAGCCCTGCCCTTTGACGATGTCATCGAGCGTCTTCAGCGTGGACAGAAGCTCCCGTACACGCTGCAAGGGCCACGCATTGGGGCCGTCGGACAGCGCATGCTCGGGGTCTGGATGTGTTTCCATGAAGAGTCCCGCAATACCGGCAGCGACGGCCGCGCGCGCCAGCACCGGCACGAACTCCCGCTGCCCGCCGCTTCTCTCGCCCTGGCCGCCGGGCAGCTGCACGGAATGCGTCGCATCGAAAACGACCGGGCACCCCGTCTCTCGCATCACCATGAGGGAACGCATGTCGGAGACCAAGTTGTTGTATCCGAAGCTCACCCCGCGCTCACAAACCATGATGTTGTCCTGCCCACTCGCTGCCCGCGCCTTGTCTACGACATTTTTCATGTCCCAAGGGGCAAGAAACTGGCCCTTCTTGATATTCACAGGCTTGCCGGCGGCCGCCACGCGCTGAACGAAATCCGTCTGGCGGCACAGAAACGCGGGGGTCTGTAAAACGTCCACCACGCTGGCAACCACCGGCACCTCTTCCTCGGTGTGCACATCCGTCAACACCGGAACGCCGATTTGACTCCTCACCTCCGCCAGGATTCTGAGGCCCTCATCCATCCCTAAGCCTCGGAAGGATCTTCCCGAGCTGCGGTTGGCCTTGTCGTAGGACGCCTTGAAAATAAAATGAACGCCAAGCTCGGCGCAGATGTCCTTCAATGCGCCTGCGGTATCCATCGCAAGCTGCGCGGACTCGATGACGCAGGGCCCCGCGATGAGGAACAACGGCCGATCGAGTCCGACTTCAGCGCCACCTAGCTTCATCGCACGATACCTTGGATCATTGAACCCCAAACGATGCGCGGCCCCACTAGTCAGACACCTTTTCCATGGCCGGCTGCGATTCGCGCGGGCCGCGGCGGGCCGCATTGACAATGGCCGCCTCAACGAAGGATTTGAAAAGGGGATGTCCATTGCGCGGGGTCGAGGTGAACTCCGGATGAAACTGGCAGCCGACGAACCACGGATGATCAGACAGTTCGATCATTTCGCACAAGCCCTCGCCCGCCGAGCGTCCGCTCACGATGAGCCCTGCTTCCTCGAGCCGCGGCAGCAGCTCGTTGTTCACCTCATACCGATGGCGGTGCCGCTCGATGATGCGCTCGGCCCCATAGATCCTGCGCACCGCGCTCCCTTCTCTTAGCACCGCTTCCTGTCCGCCCAAGCGCATCGTGCCGCCCAGGTGGGAGTGCGCCGTCCGCGTCTCCACACGGCCTTCCCGCGTATGCCACTCGCTGATCAAGGCCACCACCGGCTGCACGCAATCGGGCTCGAATTCCGTGCTGTGCGCATGCGCGAGGCCCGCGACATGGCGCGCGAACTCGATGACGGCCAACTGCATGCCGAGACAGATCCCAAGATAGGGAACCTTCCTTTCCCGGGCGAAACGGATGGCCGCGATTTTTCCCTCGACGCCGCGCTTGCCGAACCCTCCGGGGACCAGGATCGCATCCATCGCCTCAAGCGCGGCAGTGCCGTCCTTCTCGATGCTCTCCGAATCGATGTAGTGAATGCGGATCTTCGAACGGGTGTGTATGCCCGCATGGATCAGCGCTTCGGAAAGGGATTTATAGGACTCGGTCAGGTCGACGTATTTGCCCACCAGCGCGATGTCGACCCGATGCTCGGGGTGCTCCAGCGCATAGACTAAGCCCTCCCAGACGGATAGGTCGGCCGGGGGCGCATCGATCTCCAGCTTCCGGCACACGATCTCGTCTAGATGCTGCCCATGGAGGTTACCGGGAATCTTGTAGATGCTGTCGACATCGTAGGCCGAAATGACGGCCTCCTGCTCGACGTTGGTGAAAAGCGCGATCTTGCGCTGCTCGTCCTGCGGCAACGGACGATCCGCGCGACATAGGAGCACGTCGGGCTGAATCCCGATCTCCCGCAGCTCCTTCACCGAGTGCTGCGTCGGTTTGGTCTTGATCTCGCCGGCCGACGGCAGGTAAGGTACAAGCGTCAGATGGATGAAACAGGCATTGTGGCGGCCGCCATGGACACCCATCTGACGAATGGCTTCCAGGAACGGCAGTGACTCGATGTCGCCCACCGTGCCCCCGATCTCGACCAGCGCCACGTCCGCGTCACCGGCCCCGACCTGAATATAGTGTTTGATCTCATCGGTGATATGGGGAATCACCTGCACGGTGCCGCCCAGATAGTCCCCCCGCCGCTCCTTCTTGATCACGCTTTCGTAAATCTGGCCCGTCGTGAAATTGTTCCGCTTGGACATCTTGGCATTGACGAAGCGTTCGTAATGCCCCAGATCCAAATCCGTCTCGGCGCCGTCCTCCGTGACGAACACCTCGCCATGCTGGAACGGGCTCATCGTGCCCGGGTCGACATTGATGTAGGGATCTAGCTTGAGGAGGGTGACCTTGATGCCGCGCGATTCCAGAATTGCTGCCAGAGAGGCGGATGCGATGCCCTTTCCCAGGGAAGAGACGACGCCACCGGTAACGAAGACGTATTTGGTCATGAGCGATCGGAATACCATTGATGAGCGCAGGGCGTATGATAGCCGAAATGGCCCTCGGCAACAATCCGGAAACACGCGTCGCGGGGACGCTCAGGGCCCGTTTCCTTGCCCCACTTGGCGCACCCGTTCGAAGAAGAGGATAGCCGCCGCAGCGGCCGCATTGAGGGACTCGATCCGCCCAGGCATCGGGATGCGCACTCGCCGCGTGGCGCTCGCTTCCAGGGCCGGTGAGAGCCCTGCGCCTTCATTGCCGATGATGAAGGCCACCGGACCCGTCATATCGACGTCGAAAACGCTCGTCTCGGCCGCAAGGCTCGCCGCCAGCACCTGACCTCCAAAGTGCCGGGCGCGCGCGACCAGATCGACCGATTCCTCGACCTCCAGGCAAAAGTGCGCCCCCATTCCCGCTCGCAGCACCTTCGGCGACCAGACGTCGGCGCACTGGTGTGAAAGCCATGCGCAATCGGCACCTGCCGCAGCGGCCGAACGCAAAATGGCCCCCAGGTTGCCCGGATCCTGGACATCCTCGATCAGCACGCAGAACTCTCGCGCCGCGGGGCGCCCCTGTCGCGCATAGTCGATGACCGCCATCACGCCGGTCGGGGTCCTGACGGGTGCGAGTTCGCGAAACATCGCCATCGGCAGCTCAATGGCTTGCGACGCCACCCCCCTGTCGAGCAGCGCCTGCACCTCCCGTTGGCGAGAGGCTTCGTCGGTCACCACAAGGAGCTCCGGGTGTCCCCACGCCGCCTGGTATGCCTCGATGAGATGGATCCCGTCCAGCAGCGTGCGCCCCGTCTCCCGGCGTTCTCTGCTCGATTCGGCCAGTCTTTTGAGCGATTTGAAGAGCGGATTGCTCCGCGAAGTGATCGATTTGAGCGTCATCGGGGTGGCCGCGCACAATATCCCACCGACCCGGCGGCACACGGCTTTCCGTCTGTCCACAGCGCGCGCCCAAGGCGCGCGCCGGTCATATTGGCGCCCGTCAGGGTGGCGCCCTGGAAGTCCGCGTTGCGCAGGTCCGCCCCCACGAGCACGGCGAACGCCAGATTGGCTCCGGCCAGATCGGCGCCCCGCAGCCTTGCGTAGCGAAGATCCGCATAGGACAAGTCCGTCTTCTCCAGGTCCGCATAGGACAAGTCGGCGAAGGTCAAGTTGGCCCCCCCCAGACGCATGCGGGCGAGATTCGCGCTCCCGAGCGCCGCTCCTTTCAGCCACGCTCCGGTCTTGTCGCAGCCTTCCCAGTCGACCCGATCGCGCGCAGTCGCGGCGCACGAGACAACGCCGGGCGAAAGCTGCACAGGCACCGGCTCGACAGGGGGCAGGACCGTTGCGGCCAGCGCCAAGCCCGCCACCAGCAACCCCAGCGCGCCCAGCGCACCGTGAAAATCAGGCACAGCCGCACGCGGCCCGCGTGCCCGTTGTTCGCGCCAAGCCAGTGTCTCCGGGGGCTCAGGATGCTTTCGGCGATCCCTCGCGCGACGATCGGCACGCGCCGCCTCCCCGGCCGCTCGGGCGCGTATGCGGCGCTCGCGAGCCCTGCGCTCGTCCGCCCAACGCTGCGCGGCCGCAAGCCGCTCGCCCCGCCAACGCCTCGCATCCTCGTCGGACGGACGCCGTTCCAGGTGCCATTCAGGCGGGATCAACGAATCAAAGTCGATGGCCGGGGCCCAGGTTTGTCCATCCATGCTCACAAGCCCCCCAGGCAAGAGCCTACCCAACAGGAGCCGTTCACGGATGACGCGGGCGGGGAAAGGCCCCTCAATCTGCCTGCCCGTCTGCACATACCACTGGATACGCCGCTTCTGAATGATTTTCGTCCTTTCTCGTTATCAGCGCCGCCTTGGCCCACATCCTCAACCGCGCACACCCGGATACCCACGAATGCGTTACGGCGGCCTAGGGCGTTGAATTCCCCGATATTATGCACGAGCCGCGAAGGCGTGGCGCGCAATCGGCTGCGCTGCGCCCCGCGGCTGTCAAACCCGGGGAACCCGAGGGGGAGACCGGGCGCGACCCGCGCGCCGCCGATGGGCGCAGGGGTCACCGCGCGTGCGCTTTCTGTTATATTGAGGCGCAAGCGGCCTCATCTTGGTCGGCGTTCCTGGCGACAGCCACCTCCTTATGAAGATTGCACTCATCACGCCCGCGGCAGCGCATCAACGGACGGGCAACCGGAAGACCGCCCAGCGCTGGGCTCAGTTTTTGCGGCAGGCGGGCCACGACGTCACGATTCAGGTCGTCTGGGACCAGCAGAGCGCCGACCTGATGATCGCGCTGCATGCGCGCCGCAGCCATGCGTCCATCGAGGCGTTCGGCGCACGCCATCCCGACCGAGCGCTGATCGTCGTGCTCACCGGAACCGACCTCTATCGCGACATCCGAAGCGACCCCCGGGCGAAGGACTCCCTCGAACGGGCGACCGATCTGGTGGTCCTGCAAGAACGCGGGCTCGATGAGCTCTCCTCGGGTCTTTGCAACAAGGCGCATGTGATCTACCAGTCGGCATCCACCCGCGTTCACCCGTCCCCAAGCAAAACCCGCTTCGAGGTCTGTGTCATCGGACACCTGCGCGACGAAAAAGACCCCTTCCGCGCCGCTTGGGCTTCCCAGCAATTGCCCGCCGCGTCGCGTCTGCGGGTCTCCCACATCGGCGCGGCCCTGCAAGAGGGCACGGACCTCCAGGCACGCGCGCTCGAACACACTTGCCCGCGCTACCGGTGGCTGGGCGAGCTGCCCCATTGGGCGGCGTTGCGCCGTTTATCGCACGCACAGCTGCTGGTCGTGAGCTCCGTCATGGAAGGCGGCGCCAATGTGATCTGCGAGGCAGTCACCCTGGACGTCCCGGTCATCGCCTCACGCGTGCCCGGCAATGTCGGCATGCTGGGAAGGCAATATGAGGGGTACTACGACTGGGGGGACACGCAGCAATTGGCGGTCTTGCTGCACCGTGCGGAAACCGATCCCCGCTTCCTCGCCCGACTGCGCTCCCAGTGCGCGCGCCGAAAGCCCATGTTCTCGCCGGAGCGCGAGCGTTCGTCCGTGGCGCGTCTCGTCGTGGAGGCGGCGGGCCGCTGCCTCAAGTGCTCGACAGGTGCGCGAGTCCCTCGGACGCCCGCAGAACCAGCCGCTTGAAGGATTCGAAGCTGTGCTCGTCAAGCTCGCAGGCGCCTTGCCCGCGATCGGCATAGAACAGCCCGACGGGTTTGCCCTGGACAAAGACCGACATGGCGTAGAAGTGCCCCTGCCCCACCACGTCGGTCACGCTCTGCGGCAGCAACGGAACGAGCTTCTCGTGATTTGCGGCGTTGTGCCATACGGCTTGCATCTTGCCCATCAGGCGCGAAAACAGGTGTTCGCCCTCGAGCCCGATCCGGAATGCGCGCAACGGCGAGTCCGCGCCGGCACCAATCACGTACTTGGCGACGAGTTCGGTGCGCGAGGGCGAGAGAAGCGCGAATACGATGCGGCTCAGTCCGACGCCCTCATGCATGCCGTGGAGCACCCGCTTCATGAGGTCGTCGAGCGTGAAGCTCCCATCCAGGTGCCCTCCGATCTCCGCCATGACGGCCTGCGTCCTGTCGGGGTGCGGCATGGGGCAGACCGTGTCGACCGGCTGCGGGGTCGGCGCCGCCGGCCACTCGCCCGGCTCCATGGGCAGCCATGCCGCCGCGGGGCGAACCCCGAAACGTTCCCACTCGCGAGCGGCCGTCACCGCGTTGCGGTGGACCCGAACGAATGCGTCCTCGACGTGGATGTGCAGCACGGACGCGAGTTCCTCGACGCTGCTGCTCAGCCGCTCGCCGCCCCAGCCGGCTTCGGATTCCCGCGCAATCGCGGTGGCAAGCGTCACGGTCAACGCACGCGCACGGTGGTGCCCTTCCGGCTCGGCGAATGCCGCATACATCTCGGGGAATCCCCAGGCCCCCGCCAAGGCCGCCTGCAGGTCCACAATCCGGAAGCCCAGGATCCTTTGCTCCATTTCCGCCGCCGCTTCCGGCTGCACACGCACCGCTCGCGCGAGTTCGAGCGCCCGGTCGGGGGAACAGCACAGGACCGCCACCTCCCCCAGATGCATCAGCAGCGCCGCTACATAGACCTCCTCCGCCCTGACGTCCTGGCGCAGGATCGCATAGTCGAACGCCTGGACCGCTGCATGATGCGCACGGCTCAAGACCCGCCGCAGGGCATCCAGAATCTCGGGCGCTGCCGCGAGCTCGTCGTCCACGGTGCTCAGTACGCCGACACGGTCGAAGAACGGGCCGATGCCCATCATCAGCACCGCATGCTCGACCGTCGTGATCTCGGAGGCGAGATGACTGCGCGGGAGGCTATTGACCATGCGCAGAACGCGAAAGGTGAGCAGAGGATCCGAATAGACGCGCGCCGCGATGTCTCCCGCCGTCAGCGTCTCGTAGCGGCGCGCCGGGATGTTCATCTCCAGCACGGAGCGATTCAGGACAGGAAGATCCTTGGTCTGGAGGTGTGCGATCCAATCCCCGATGCTTGTCGGCATGAACGCTCTCTCAGTGGCGGGTAGCGATGCGGTACAGGTAGAGGACGGAGCCCGTCCAGTCTAGAATCGGCACGCGCAGGCTCCACTCGGCATCCGGCACGGCGAACGAGTTGCTCACAAACAGCGTGCCCGGCCGCATTTCCGCACAGGCCTTCTCCCAAAGCGCCTTCATCGGAACAGGCGACAAATAGGCATAGACGACATCGTAGTCGGTCAGCCGATGCGCCCAAAAGGATTGGCGCAGCACGCGACAAGAGCGCGCCCCTTGGAGCGCCAGCCGCAGACGGCTGGCGGCATAGAGCAACGGCGCGTTTTCGACGCCCGTATAGGCGCCGTCCGGCACCAGGCGCGCCATGCCGAGCAGCACGCCGCCCAGTCCCGACCCTAGATCGGCGAAGGCGAGTGCCTGATCTTTCGGCAGCTGCGCCTTCAATAGCCGGCACACGCGCCGGCTGGACAGGAAGAGAGGTATCTGCCCGCGCCATGCGCTCCAATAAAGCAGCAGCGAGACCAGGAAGAGCCCACCGAACCATGCGCTCCGCACGTGCCATGCGGCTGCCGCGGCAACCAGGGGAGGAAACAGCAGGGAAATCACCCACCACCAGAAAGGCAGGCGCCATGCAAACACAAGGCTCGCCGCCACGAGCCCGTCCAGCCACGCAGCCCCATGCGGGGGCATCGGCCACGGCATGAAGCGCAGCAGGAACGCGAGGGCCAGGAAGCTGATCCCCTGTGCCGCCAGCGCCCGAAGCGAGGCAGCGTGGGCCATGCGCGAGAGGCGGCCGGAAGACGGTGCGCTCAGTGGCACGTTTGCGCCCAGGGAAGGCGAAGGGCCGCCAGGCACATCACGTCCCATGGGCACTCGTCCCGGGAAGCTTGATGGCGGAGGCGGCGGGGAGAGCGCCGGAGCGCCCGCTGTGCGCCTCGATGGCACGCGCGGTCTTCTCGTTCAGGACAAGAATCGAAATGCGCCGGTTCATGGGATCATACGGGTTGGCCGGGTCATACGGCACCGCCGACCCGAGCCCCTCCACCCGCAAGATCTTCTTGGGATCCATGCCGCCCTTGTCCAGTTCGCGGCGGCAGGCGTTCGCGCGGTCGGCAGACAGTTCCCAGTTGCTATAGCCCACGACGCCGCCGGAGTATGGCGTTGCATCCGTATAGCCGGACAGGCTGATCTTGTTCGGCACCTGGTTCAATACCGGCCCGAATTCGTCCAGAATTTTTTGAGTATAGGGTTTGAGCGTCGCGCTGCCGAGGTCGAACATGGGGCGTTTCTTGGAATCGACGATCTGGATGCGCAACCCCTCCGGCGTGATATCCAGCAAGATCTGATTCTTGAACTGTTTCAAGAAGCTATTGGCGTTGATCGCCTTCTCCATGGCGCTCTTGAGCGCCTTGAGGCGGGCCGCGTCAGCCCGCTCGATCTCCGCACGCGCCTCCGCGAGCTGGAGCGTCCGATGCGCGGGCGGCACCTTGCCCTCCATGACCTGCCCGATGTGGCGCGTCAGGTCGGTTCCCCCGCCCTTGATGACGCTCGAGCTGTCGCCGCTGCCGCTGCCCCCCTCCAGCGCGACCTTGAGCGGCGTCTTGAAGTACTCCGCAATGCCTTGCAACTCAGCCTTGGTCGTGGACCCGAGCAGCCACATGAGGAGAAAAAAGGCCATCATGGCGGTCACGAAGTCGGCATAGGCGATCTTCCATGCGCCTCCATGATGGCCGCCCTCGACCTTCTTCGATCGGCGAACGATGATGGGCCGTTGTGAATCGTCACTCATGCTTCAATGCATTCCCCGGGGAACCGGCGGCCGCCTGGCCGCACCCTCTCTATCTGCGCGTCACTTCGACTTGCGGCTCTTGATTTCCTCCTCCAGCTCGCTGAAGGTGGGGCGTTCGGTGGAATATAGGACCTTGCGCCCGAACTCGATGGCCACCTGAGGGGCATACCCATTCAAGCTTGCGAGCAAGGTCACCTTGATGCATTCGAACACCTTGGAGGATTCGTGCAGCCGATGTTCGACGGCAGTCGACAGGGGCCCGACGATGCCATAGGAGAGCAGGATGCCCAGGAAAGTCCCTACAAGTGCCTTGGCGATGAGGTTGCCCAGCACCGCCGGCGGCTGATCCGCCGAGGCCATGGTGTGGACGACGCCCATCACCGCAGCAACGATCCCGAAGGCCGGCATCGCATCGCCCAGCTTGGCCAGAACATGGACGGGAACCTCGCCTTCCTTGTGGTGGGTCTCGATTTCGCTGTCCATGAGATTCTCGAGCTCGAACGCATTCAGGTTGCCGCCGACCATGAGGCGCAGATAGTCGGCCATGAACTCAACGGCGTGATGGTGCTTGAGGATGCTCGGATATTTGGAGAAGATGGGGCTTTCCTCGACATTGTCGATGTCGCGTTCGATCGCCATCAACCCTTCCTTGCGCACCTTGGCCAGGATCTCGTAGAGGAGCGCGAGCAGGTCCATGTATAGCGCCTTGGTGTAGCCCGACCCCTTGAACACGCTAGGCAAGGTCTTGAGGACCGCCTTGATGGCCTTGGGGCTGTTGCCCACGAAGAAAGAACCGAGCGCGGCACCGCCGATCATGAGCAGCTCAATCGGCTGCATCAAGGCCCCGAGTTCCCCGCCTTCTAAGGCGAACCCTCCGAACACCGCCCCCAGTACGACCGCCCACCCAATCAGCACCAGCATCCGTCGACTTCCCTTCTCGTCCTTTTTTTCTCTCGCGCGTTTTCCGTCTATCGGCCGATGGCACGCGAAACTTGAATATTCTCCCCTATCGGCCTTCTAGCCCAAGAGCGCAATCGCGATATTGACGAGTCCCAGCAGCAGGTTGATGCCGATCAGCACGCGCAGCTGCGCCAGCTGGCGCGCCCCCGCGGGCCAGTCCTGGGCAAGGACCGCCCGCCGCAACCGACGATAGGGGGCAAAGAAAACATGTCCGAAGATGAGCATCATCAGGACCCCCACGCCCAGCATCGCGTGAATGTATACGGGCGCATGCGCGAAACCCCGGTACTGCGCCATGATGAGGTAGAGCCCGCTCCCGAGGATGGCCGCGACCGATAGCCACACCGACGGAAAGAAACGCCGGAAGGTGCCCGCCCATAACGTCAGCCGCTGAGGGGGATCGAGCACGTCGCGGGCGGTCGGGCGCAAGGCAGTGTAGGCGAAGAACATGCCGCCCACCCAGATCACCACGCCCCACACGTGAAGCAATAACGCGAATCTCATTTTATCTCCTTGTTTTTATTTCGCTTCGAGAAGTCTACCGCGACGAGCGGGGCGGCGTCCAGTCCACTTGCCCCACCTCAGCGAGGAACGCCCTGACCGGCCGAAAGGACCGACGATGCGCAGGCGTGGCGCCCCAACGGCGCAATGCCTCCAAGTGAGCCGCCGTCCCGTACCCCTTGTGCCGGTCGAATCCGTACTGCGGGAACGCCTCATGGAGACGCAGCATATGGGCGTCCCGGGCCACCTTGGCGAGAATCGAAGCGGCGGAGATTTCGGCCACGCTTTGATCGCCCCGCACGATGGCGCGCACGGGGCAAGGTACACGCGGACAATGGAGCCCATCCACAAGAACCTCGCCCGGCCGCAACGCGAGGCCCGCGACGGCCCGTCGCATGGCCTCCAGGGTCGCATTCAGGATATTGAGCCGGTCGATTTCATCGACGTCGGCCACCCCGAGCGACCAAGCCGCCGCGCGCGCCTTGATCGCGTCCGCGAGCACGGTCCTGCGGCGAGGCGACAGCTGCTTGGAATCGGCCAACCCCTCGATCGGGCGCGCCTCATCGAGCACCACCGCGGCGGCATAGACCGGCCCCGCCCAGGGGCCGCGGCCCGCTTCGTCGACCCCGCAGACGTACATGGGGTCAGTGCCTGCGCGGCCGGCCCAGGAAGGGCAAAATCGCGTCAGTCAGACGCGCCGGCGCATCCTGCCGCAGGCTCCGGTGGAGTTCCTCGAACTGGCGCACCTGCGCCCGGCGGATCGGTTCGCTGTCCATGACGTTGAGCAACGCCTGCGCCAGGTTGTCGGCAGTGGCGTCTTCCTGCAGAAACTCGGGCACGACGAAGCGTCCGGCGAGAATGTTCGGCAGGCCCAGGTAAGGAAGATAGGCCTTGCGCTTCGCCAGCTTCCAGGTCAGGCGGCTGACCCGGTAGGCGACCACCATGGGACGCTTCAGCAACGCCGCTTCCAAGGTCGCGGTGCCCGATGCAACCAATACCGCGTCGGCCGCCGTCATCGCGCTGTGGGCGTGGCCGAACAGCACGGTGAGCGGCAGATCCTGCGATCCCAGACGATACAGCGTATCGAGGAAGAAATTCCTTGTGCCGTGGCTCACCAGCGGCACCAGGAAGCGAATGTCCGGCCGCAAGGCGTGGATGGCCGCAGCGGTTCGAATGAACAATTCGCCCAGATAGTCGAGCTCGCTTTGCCGGCTGCCGGGCAACAAGGCAATGACCGGAGCCGCCGGTTCGATCTTCAACTGCGAGCGCGCCAGGGCGCGATCCGGAACGAGTGGCAGCAAGTTCCCCAAAGGATGCCCGACGTACGTCGCGCCGATCCCCGCCTTATCGTAAATCGCCTGCTCGAAGGGAAACAGAAGCAGCATGTGGTCGACGGAGCGCGCGATTTTCTTGATGCGCTCGCCGCGCCAGGCCCAGATCGAAGGGCTCACGTAATGGACCGTCGGAATGCCGCGCCGCTTCAGGCGCCGTTCCAGACCATGATTGAAGTCGGGCGCATCGATGCCGATGAAAAGATCGGGAGGAGACTTGAGGAACTCGCGAACCAGCGCCTGCCGTATCTTGAGGATCGGACGGAAGTGGCGCAGCACTTCCACATACCCCCTGACCGCGAGCCGCTCCATCGGAAAGAGGCTCACCGCGCCGGCGGCCTGCATCTTGGCCCCCACGATACCCCGGAAGCGCGCATTCGGCCACCGCGCCTTGAGTGCATGGATGAGATGGGATCCCAGCAGATCCCCGGAAGCCTCACCGGCCACGATGCCGATCTCCAGCACCTCGTGGCCGGTTCCCTCCCCCTTCAATACGTTCGTCGGTTCATTGAGCGCACCCATGGTGCCGCGGGTCCCCTTTTCAACGAATGATCCCCCGCTCCGACTGCTCGAGGAAAACCGTCAAGCGCGCCAGATCCGGGCTCACCGCCTGCTGTTCGCTTAAGGCCGCCTTCGCTTCCGCCAGCGTGAGGCCCGAGCGGTAGAGCGTCTTGAACGCCCGCTTGATGCTCATGATGGCGTCCGGCGTAAATGCATGTCTTTTCAGGCCCTCGGCGTTGATGCCATGCGGCTTGGCCGGGTTGCCCGCCGCCATGATATAGGGCGGAACGTCCTTGAACAGCACGGAGGCGATCGCGGTGATGACGTAAGCACCGATCCGACAGAACTGGTGCACCAGCGTGAAGCCCCCAAGCACGGCATAGTCGCCGACATGCACATGGCCGGCCAACGAAGCATTGTTGGCGAATATCGCATGGTCGCCAATTTGACAATCATGGGCGATATGGACGTAAGCCATGATCCAATTGTCATTGCCGATACGCGTGACGCCGGCATCTTGCACCGTTCCGCAGTTGAAGGTGCAAAACTCGCGGATCACGTTGCGATCCCCGATTTCAAGGCGCGTATCCTCGCCTGCGTATTTCTTGTCCTGGGGCGCCTCGCCCAAGGAGACGAAGTGAAAGATTTTATTGTCTTCGCCGATGCGGGTGTGCCCCGTGATGACGGCATGCGCCCCGATCGAGGTGCGGCGACCGATCTCGACGTCGGGGCCGATCACGGCGTAGGGTCCCACGGTAACGCCTTCGCCGAGCTTCGCGGTCGGCGCGATGAGGGCGGTCGGATGAATCATCTAGATCGCCCGCAACGCACACAGCATCTCGGCTTCCGCAACGGTCTCCTCAGAAACCCTTGCCTGCCCGGAATACTTCCAGATGCCTTTCATCGTGCGCACGATCTCGACATGCAAAACCAATTGATCTCCCGCAAACACGGGCTTCTTGAAGCGGGCATTGTCAATGCCGGCAAAGTAGTAGACCGACTTGTCGTCGGGCCGGCTGTTCGTGGTCTTGAACGACAGGATGGCCGCCGCCTGTGCAAGCGCCTCGATGATCAGGACGCCCGGCATGACCGGAAAATGCGGAAAATGTCCGGCGAAGAACGGCTCGTTGATCGAGACATTCTTGACGGCGACGATATTCTTGCCGGGTTCGCACGACAGCACACGATCAACGAGCAGGAACGGATAGCGGTGAGGCAGGTAATTCAGGATCTCATGGATATTCAGGCTGGTCACGGCTGATTCCTTTCGAGTTCGTTGATTCTTTTTTCCAGTTGCTCGATGCGGTGGGCCCACTGATCCAGGTGGCGCAGTTGGACCGCCTGCTTGAGCCAGGCGCGGTGTTCGGCAAACGGCATTGCAGAGGTGTAAGTGCCCGGCTGGTCGATGGATTTCGTGATCAAGGTGGCCACGGAAATATTCACGTGATCGGCAATATCGAGGTGCCCGATGATCATCGCCGCCCCCCCGATGGTGCAGTGCTTTCCAATCCGCGTGCTGCCCGCGATCCCGACGCAGCCTGCCACCGCCGTGTGGGCACCGATGCGCACATTGTGCGCAACCTGGATCTGGTTATCGAGCTTGACGCCTTCCTCAATCACCGTGTCGTCCATCGCGCCACGGTCAATCGTCGTGTTGGCGCCGACTTCAACGTCATTGCCCAGAATAGCCCGTCCGATCTGCGGGATCTTGAGCCAGCGTCCCCCATCATTCGCAAGCCCAAAGCCATCGGCGCCGACGACGGCCCCGGAGTGGAGGATAACGCGATCCCCCAGCACGCAGTCGTGATAGACCACGACACCTGGGTACAGGCGCGCATCCGCGCCGATGCGCACCCCGTCGCCGATCGCGCAGCCCTCGTCGATACGCGTGCGCGGGCCAATCGTCACATTGCGCCCAATGCAGCTCAGCGCGCCGATCGAAGCCGACTCGGCGATTCGGGCGGACGGATCCACCACAGCACTCGCATGGACGCCCGGCATCGCCGGCAAAACCGGGTTGAGAAGCGTCGAGACGCGGGCGAAATAGAGGTAGGCATGATCGCAGACGATGCGCGGCAGTTCGGTATCCGCTCGCGCGGATGCTTCGAGAATCACCGCGCTGGCCCGCGTCGCCTTCAGCTGGCTGCGGTACTTCGGATTCGCGAGGAACGCGATGTCGCCGCGGGTCGCCCTTTCAAGCGTGGCCACCTGGCGGATCTCGAGCGTCGGGTCCCCCACGAGTTCGCCGCCGAAGCGCGCCACGAGATCGCCAAGCGTGTAGGTCGTGCCCGCAGGTTCGGTCATCGCCGCAGGCCCGCTAGGCGCGGCCGTTGTCCGGCGGCCCGTGCCGATGCCTCATGAAGGGCGGTGAGACGCCCTGTCATTTGCTGGCCAAGGCCCGAATGACCTTGTCGGTGATGTCGGCGCGCGGACTCGCGTACAAGACGCTGCCCTTGTCCACAATCAAGTCGTAGTGTCCGCTCTGCCCCACCTGGACGATCGCTTTCTGGACCGTGCCGCTCACCGAGGCGAAGGCCTGATTGCGCGCGAGCGTCAGATCCTCGGAAAAATCCCGCTGGGCATGCTGCAATTGCAGGCTCAGATCAGCCAGATCCCGCTCGTTCTTGCGGCGATCGGCTTCATTCATCGATGCGCCTTGCTTTTCCAGAGTGGCCTGCAGGTCACGCACCTGGGTGGTGAGCTTCTGGATCTGCATCTGCCGCGGCTCGAACTCCTTCTTGAGCTTCTGCACGGCGCGCACCGCCGGCGCCGATTCGTTGAGGATCCGCTGTGTGTTGACGACGGCGATTCTGAACTCGGCACCATGGGCAAGGGGCGTGCACGAAAGCGCGATGGCTGCGCTCATGGCCAAAAATAGATTCCTCACGCTTCCCTCTCCCGCCATGGGTTAAAAGACACTGCCGAGCAAGAACTGGAACGTCTGCGTCTGGTCCCCGGGCTTGGGGTTGAGCGGCTTGCCGACGCTGAATTTCAAGGGACCGATCGGGGACAGCCAAGTCAGTGCCACGCCGCTGGAGTAGCGCAAATCGCTCGCGCTGAACTTGCTGTACCGCCCCAAATAATCACCCGGTCCCCAGCTCCCGCCTCCATCGAGGAAGACGCTCATGCGCACCGACTTCGACTCCGCGAGGCCGGGTATCGGGAAAAAGAGTTCGGCGTTTCCGATGACGCTCTCGTTGCCGCCGATTGCGTTTCCGTTCGCGTCTTTCGGCCCGAGCGTCCCATACTGATACCCACGCACCGTCGTGTTGCCGCCGACATAGAAATTCTTGAAGAACGGCAGGGGCTTGCCATTAAAGCCGTTGCCATAGCCGACCTGGCCGTTCAGCATCAAGGTGAAGTCCGAGGTGATCGGATGGAACCACTGGTCCTGGTAATTGATCTTGTAGTATTTAAGCGTTCCCCCGGGCAAGCCGGTTTCGACATACACGCTCTGCAGGTTGCCCTTCGTTGGGAAGATGGCGCTGTTGCGCGTATCCCGCTGCCACCCCACGCTGCCACGCAACGTGGTGTTGGAGTTCCCGAACTGATTCACGAAATCGATATACTCCGGCGGGCTGTCCGAAAAGATCCCCAAGCTGTTCCATTCGTAGCCGAGGCCCCAGTTGATGGTATCGATCTCATTCAGCGGCACCCCGAGGCGCACGTCGGCACCGAGGGTCTTGCTGGTGTAGTCCGCGATGGTGCCGATATAACTCGCATCCACGTTGCGCTTGTAGATATCGTAACCGAGGCTCACGCCGTCCGGCGTATAGTACGGATTGGTATAGGAGAGCGAGTAGACGGAGTTTACCTGCCCCGTGCTGACCTGCAGATCGACGGCATTGCCGCTGCCGAAGACGTTTTGCTTGGAAATCGATCCGCTCAAGATCACCCCGTTGGTACTGGAATATCCGGCACCCAGCATGATGCTCCCGGTGGGTCTTTCCTTCACGTTGACGTCGAGGTCCACCTGATCGGGTTTGCCCGGCACCGCCGGCGTTTCCACGTTCACGTCGGAGAAGTACCCTAGGCGGTTGAGCCGCTGGCGCGAAAGATTGATCTTCTTCGCCGAATACAGCCCGCCCTCCATCTGGCGCATTTCCCGCCGGATCACCTCGTCCCGCGTCACCTCGTTGCCGGTGATGTTGATGCGCCGGACATAGATCCTGCGTCCCGGGTCCACCATGAAGGTAAAAGAGACTTCATGCTTGACCGTATCCAGCTTGGGCACCGCGTTCACGTTCGCGAACGCATAGCCCTTGTCCGCAAGCGCATCGCCGATGGCTTTGGTCGACTGCGTCAGCAGCTTCTGCGAGAAGACCTGCCCCGGCTTGATCTTGATCAGCTTCTCGATCGCCGGC
>JAKAFK010000121.1 GCA_021817985.1 Pseudomonadota bacterium
GATCTAGCTTGTCCGTCGCCAAACGGGCTCGCTGGAAGTTGCATGCGCCGGTAAGTGGCTTCGTCGTCGAGCAGTTTCGCGGCTTCGTCCACGATGCGTTGCGTGTCGGTACCGACCAAACAGGCCCCACCGGCCTGCACCAACTCTTGGCGCTCGGTGCTGTGACGAGCAATCAGAACCGGCCTTGCCAAGGCCGACGCCTCTTCCTGGATGCCTCCTGAATCCGTCAAGCTGAAATAGCAGCGTGCCAGGAGCGCGATCATGGCCGGGTAGTCGAGCGGCTGCGTCAGGCACAGTCGCGACCGTGCTTGCGCGGCCAGCCCGGCAAAGCCTGTGGAGACGTCGTCCTGCACGGATGGGTTGGGATGAACGGGCCAGACGACCACCAGTTCCGGGTACGCGTTCAGAAGCTTCACCACCGCTGCAGCGATATCGCGAATCGGCTGTCCCCAGTTTTCACGGCGGTGCGCGGTGACAAGCATCAACCTGTTTTGGCTGTATTGCGCCAGGAAGTTGCGTAACTGCCGTGGCATGGCCAGTCGCGGATCAAACAATCCTTGGCTGATACGTTCGCGCACCCAAAGGGCGGCATCGATCACCGTGTTTCCAACCATGAAAATGCGATCCGGCTCGATGCCTTCCCGGATCAGATTGGCTTGGGCCTGGGCCGTGGGAGCGAAGTGCCAGTGGGCCAAACGACCGATCAGCTCTCGGTTCTTTTCTTCAGGAAACGGTTCATGCTCGCCCGTGCGCAAACCGGCTTCGATATGCGCCACCGATATGTTGTGGTAGTAGCCGGCCAAAGCCCCGGTAAAAGCTGATGTGGTGTCTCCCTGCACCAGCACCACGTCCGGGTCGGCTTCTTCAACGACTTTGTCGATGCGCTCCAGGAGCGTCGCTGTCAAGTTCCCGAGCAACGGCGAGCGACGAGGCAACTCGATTTGATAGTCGGGTGGCATTCCGAAAAACCGATACAGCACCTGTGCCACCTCCTCGTGCTGCCCCGTGTGCAACAGTTGCACATGATGCCCCTGTTCGCGCAGCAGACGGTACAGCACCGCGATCTTGATGATTTCCGGCCGGGTCCCTACGCAGGCGAGATAAGTCCTCATGTGCAGTTTTCTTTCTTGTTCGCTGGCGCCACGTGGTGCGCGTTGAGGATCTGCACCACGACTTCATCGGTCACGGTCCAGTGCGCGGTATGACGAAATGGCAAGGTTGTGCGCAACCAGCACCGCGCCGATCCCACGTCTCCCTGCTTCCAAGCAACCAGCGCCACAAGCCCCCATGCAAAATCCGTGTGGACCTGGCGCAGCCAAAGTCCGCGATATTGTTTGATCCACTGCGCATACCAGGCATGGGCTCCACCTGGAATGAGCGGGTAGTTTTCCAACAGCGGGTAGATCTGAGCGACGGCGTCGGGATAGAACGCGGGTTTGACTCGCTCCTGCCCGGGTTGTGTGGAAACCAAAAACCGTTTTGTCTTGCTGTCCCAGAACGTCTTGTCGATCGATTCCGCCAGGCTTGGGTGCGCTGCATTCTCAGCGGCCGCGCGGTTGGGTTTTCCTGACCAGACTTCAAGGTTGTCCATGAAAAGCCCGTGCTGATAGACCGGCGAGACGAGATAGATCCCGCGTGAGGGATCGACCAGTCTGGACAGAGCTAGCTGGGAAACTTTCTCGCTATGACGCCAGGCTGGGTTGCGTTTCAGTTCGGCGGGCATGGTTCTCAGAAACTTGAGCCACAGTGCAAGCAGCGAATCGTCCGCGTCAGCCGTCTTGCACGGCGCCCACACCGGACCGTTACGGCAGAATCGATCGAATGTGGCATCAGGTTTTTGCCGGGCGAGCAGCCAATCCGCCCATTTCGTGCTGTAGGCGGCAATGCTCAAGCCGTTCTGTTGCGCTAAAAGAAGGGCTTGCAAGGCGAAATAAGGGTCGACGGTATCGCCGTGAAACTGAATTGAAATGGCGCCTGAATCGCCGGCGTAGCCGGACAGGTCAAGCGGTACGGCCTCGGCCGTCGCGAGAAACGCCAAGAGCGGAATTCCAGCCAAACATCGAAGCCACGATCGTGAAGTCATGCCAGCCCCCAAACGACGCCAGCTTCCCGGGCCCATACCGTGCCATGGGCCACGGCGCCGCTTTCGGCAATGATGGTTGGCGCGCTGATTGACGTTGGCCCGTGTTCGTGGCCAACCTGAACACCGTGGTCAAGCAGAACATTGGTTTCGGATGTCACGGGGCCATTCGCCGAGGATCCCGCCAAGAAGTGGATCGTGTCTTCGCAGATCACGGACCCGAGAACCTCGGCATGAAAGCCAAGTCGGATTCCTTGACGTGCCTTGACATCACCCTCGATGCGCGTGAACGCGCCGATTGTGAGTATTCCCGTCACAATCAGCGAGCCGACGTAATGCCGATTCTCTGGAACCGTGCAATTGCCGTTCACCCGATACAAGTGCCCTCCGCGATGCTCCATCCCAGGCAATTCGGAAAATTCGCTCGGCGAGCCCGCGGGCGGAACTGGGCGCTCCGATCTGGCGGGGGTTCTGCCGAACTGCACGGCGGGCGCATGCATCCGTTCGAAGCAGCAACCCTTGGCCAGTTCGATCGTGCCATCCGATGAAAGGCGGCGCAGGCCGATGCTGAATCCACCCAGGCGGAGCCCCTTGTCCCCATGCGCCCACTCCGTCACTCGGCTCAGAGGGCCGAGCTTGATCCATCCGCTCGACATGATGGAGGAGAAGGTGGAACCGCCGACCGCACGGAAATCCACAGCGGCGTGCACCGGGCGCAGACATTCCACCGGGGTGGCGAGCACGACGGTTTTGGTTGCAACCACAGGTGCGTCGATATGGTTCCAGGCCTGCACGTCGTGAACGTCGAACATGTGCTGAAGCTGGAGTTCGTTCGAGGTGTCAACGGAGGGGGTATTCAGGCCGTCTCCACCGCGCTGCTTTCGCCATGAGTTGGCGAAATGGCTCACTTGGTTGCTGTCGTGTGCCGGCACCGGTAGGGCGGCTTCGTCACTCGGATGGCGCCATTCCTGCCATGCCGGCAGGAATGGGAGCGTGAGAAAGGTCATGGTTCCCAGCACGAAAACCACCATGAGCGTCAACTCGATCGGACTCATGTCGGACTCGCGCTCCTGTAACGCAGGGTTTTGTGCCAGACCAGTTCGCGCTGCAGAAGTCGATCCGTCACGAGCTCAACGGATGCCCAAGTGATCGCGAACAGGCTCACGAAAAAGCACAGCAAATTGATGGGCAGCAGGCGGACACGCCGCCGATTTCCGTCCAGAAGAACCGCCATCACGATCTCGTAAAAGGTGGCGAAATTTCCCAACGTTCCATAGGCCATCACGGCAAATACGGGCAGGACGAGCGCGACCAGGGAACTGGCGTTCAGGTAGTACAGCGTCAAGGCCAGGCCCCAGCCCAGCAACAGCAGTGGAGGAACAGCGAAAATCGTCAGCAGCATGAAGCCATCGACCTTCTCCCGCGCCGACAAAAACCGACTACCCCAGAGGCCGCGCCAGTGGCGAGCCAGAACCTGGTTGTGCCCCTTGGCCCAGCGCCGGACCTGACGAATGCGCACCGACCATTCCTCCGGCACCTCTTCGAAACACTCGGAGCGGTTGCTGTACACGGTTTTCCAGCCATGGATCAGCAAACGAAATGTGATGTCCGTATCTTCGGCAAGGGCGTCGTCGTTCCATCCCCCCACCGCGTCCACTGCCGAGCGGCGAATTCCACCGACGGTTCCTCCATATTGCGGCACCAAGCGAAGATTCATGCGTGCTTGCTGGTCCACCTGATATCCGGCCGATCGCTCCAGGTCGAGCAGCCGCGTGAGGAGATTGCTCCCGCCGTTGACAGGCACCACGCGCCCCATGACGGCACCGACTTCCGGATCAAAGAAGGGAGCAGCCAACTGCCGGAGCAGGCCTTTTCCGGGGATGTAGTCAGCGTCAAAGATGAGCGCGATGTCGCCTTCTGCCAGTGGCAACGCGTCTTTGAGCGCGGCAGCCTTTCCCGGTTTGCCGGTTAGCCGATGGAAGGGATGGATGCGATCAGGAAATCGCTGCGCGAACCCGTCAATGATGCTCTGCGTCCGGTCCTGAGAACGGTCGTTGACGGGAACAATCTTGAGCCTATTTTCCGGATAGTCCGAATTCAGCAGGGCGGTCAAGCATCCGGCAATCACCTTCTCTTCGTTGTGCGCCGCGATGAAGACCGTCAGCATTGGCCAGTCGGCCGTGTCGATGTCGAGATAGGGGTGACGCTGCTTGCCAAAGAGACGGTTCAAGGTGAACGCGATGTGTCGTGCGGCATAGGCCATCATGACCAAGACGATCAGACCGAGCAGAAATGCCAGATCGGTGACCACGGGGCGATCGTGCAGCGATGTTTCCAGCTTCGAGAAAACCGGCGCGAGGACTGGAAAAGCCAGCGTCGTGGCGTGGGCCACGTTGTCCGCCAGCAGCGCTGCGAACGCAAAGGTTGCGGCTAAGGTCAGCCGAATACGGTGCACAGGGTTGCGGTGAACGAGCAATGGACTCTCCAGTGTTGGCGTCTCCTCCGGGCTTGGGGCGCATCCCGAATGGAAGCTCTCATGTTGACTTACGCGATGCGCGCGGTCTGTGCGCTGGCGAACATCTTGCGCAGATCGGTCGTCAATCACGCTGGAAGAGCGGGAGGCGCGGAACGGCCGTGCTCGCTTGCCGAGCATGGTGAAGGGGGCCACGGATTGCAAGCCGCTCCCGAAAAACGAAGCGCTATGCCCCTAGACACACAACAAAGATGCTTGGATCACCACATCGACTCCGGACTCCGGGCGAATGGAGCGGGCGGGGATGTCGTTGCCCAAGCGCCATTGCCTGACGGCATGGCGTTTGGATGCGCCTGCGACGAGGAACAGCACCGCGCGCGTGCGGCTCAGGCGCCTTGCGCTCATGCTGACGCGCTGCGACGGGGGCTTGGGCGCGTCCAAGACCGGCAGCACATCGGGTGCCTCCGCCGCAACGCCCAAGTCCCGTCCTGGGAACAGGCCGGCAGTGTGGCCGTCTTCGCCGAGCCCAAGCAGAACCAGGTCGAATTCGCCAACGTCGCGCAGTGTCCTCGCATAGGCACTTGCCGCGATCGCTGCGCCCTGTTCGGCAGGCGGGACCAACACTTGGTCATGCGGGATCGGAACATGGTCGAGCCATGCCTGGGCGGCCATCCGGCTGTTGCGTCCGGCATCGTCGTCGGGAAGGCAGCGCTCATCACCGAAGTACACCTGCCAGCGCGACCAGTCGGTATCGACGCTGCGCAGCATCGCGTAGACCTCGCGGGGTGTGTCCCCGCCAGCGAGCACGATCAGGAAACTGCCCCTCTGCCGGATGGCGTCG
>JAKAFK010000122.1 GCA_021817985.1 Pseudomonadota bacterium
ACCTACGACACGGAGGCGGCCGCGCGCAAGGTCGCCGCGCTGGCGCAGACCCTCGCGGCGACGGGCACGGCGATTCGCTCGGTGCGGATCGACAGCGGCGATCTGGCTGCGCATGCGCGCAACGTGCGCGCGATCCTGGATGAGGCCGGATGTCCGGACATCGGCGTGTTTGCGAGCGGCAATCTGGATGAATACGAGATCGAGCGGCTCCTCGCCGGCGGGGCGCCGATCCGCGGGTTCGGCGTCGGCACGCGGCTTTTGACCTCCGCCGATGCGCCGTATCTCGACTGCGCCTACAAGCTGGAGGAATACGGGGGGCGCCCGCGGCGCAAGCGCTCCGAGGGCAAGGCGACGTGGCCCGGAAGAAAACAGGTGTATCGCCATGTCGACGGCGGGCGAATGGATCACGACTGCGTCACCTTGGACGGCGACGTGCGAGCGGGGCGCCCGCTCCTGGAGCCGTGCATGCAGGCGGGGCGACGCGTGGGGCCAGCCCCGACGCTGGCCGAATCCCGAGCCCTGGCCGCCCGCGAGCTGGCGATGCTGCCCGATCACCTGAGGGGGCTTGGTGAGGGCGCGGTGCCTTATCGCGTGGAGATCTCCCCCGCGCTTGCCGATCTCGCAGCCGCCTTCGATCGTCGGAACGCCTGATTGCGCCTCGAACCTGCTTCCGAATCGATGGATTCCGCGTCAGCATCCGGACTCGCGCTTTATGTGCACGTCCCATGGTGCCTGCGCAAGTGTCCTTATTGCGACTTCAATTCCCACGAAGCGGGTGGCGCCATTCCGGAAGAGCGCTATGTCGAGGCCTTGCGGGCCGATTTGCGGGCCGCCCTCCCGCTGGTGTCGGGGCGGGCGGTCCACAGCATCTTCTTCGGCGGCGGTACGCCGAGCCTGCTGTCGGTTCGGGCCGTCGGGGATGTGCTGGACGCCGTGGGCGCGCTGCTGCCTTTGGAAGCGGGCTGTGAAATCACCCTGGAAGCGAACCCGGGCGCTGCGGACGAAACGAAGTTCCGTGGTTTCCGGGGGGCCGGCATCACCCGGCTGTCCCTGGGGGTGCAGAGTTTCGACGACGCCCACCTTTCGGCCATTGGGCGCGTCCATGGCGGGGAGGCGGCCCGGCGCGCGCTGGAGGGCGCGCTGCGTCATTTTGAACGGGTGAACGCCGATCTCATGTACGCGCTGCCGGGCCAGACCGTGGCCCAGGCCGCGGCTGACGTGCAAATCGCGATTGGGCTGGGACCGGAGCACATTTCCGCGTATCAATTGACGATCGAGCCCAACACGTGGTTTGCGCACCAGCCGCCGGAGCTGCCCGGGGAGGATGTGGCCACCGAAATGCAGGAGGCCCTCGAGGCGATGCTGGGCCAAGCGGGCTACGCGCATTACGAGACGTCCGCCTTCGCGCGTCACGGGGCTGCTTGTCGGCACAATCTCAATTACTGGCATTTCGGGGATTACCTGGGGATTGGTCCGGGCGCGCACAGCAAGCTCTCGGTGGACGGTCGCATCGTTCGCCAGGTGCGCCACCGCCAGCCGAAGGCGTATATGGAGAGCGCCGGGCGCGGGAATCCCGTCCACGAGGAACATGCGGTCGCGACCGCCGACCTGGGCTTCGAGTTCATGATGAATGCCTTGCGCCTGACGCAGGGGTTTCCGGTGGCGCTTTTCCAGGCGCGCACGGGACTCGAGCTTTCGGCCGTCGAAGGCCCCTTGCTGCAGGCCGCAGCCCGGGGCCTTATCGAATGCCGGCCTGAGCGTATCCGGCCGACCCGCCTGGGCCGACGCTTCCTGAACGATTTGTTGCAGCTGTTCCTGCCCTGACCCGGGGTTCCGGGTCCATCTCGCTCGCTTGACAGGACATACCAAGTGGTATGTAATGGGCCCATGCAAAAGCCGCAAGCCGATTTGACCCGCGAAAAGATCCTGGCGTCCGCATTCTGCGAGATTCACCGGAAGGGGTTCCAGGCGGCAAGCCTGGCGGACATCCTGGAGGCGACCGGGCTCACCAAGGGCGCGCTCTATTACCACTTTCCCACCAAGCAGGCGCTGGGGCTCGCGGTGGTGGACGAGGTGGTGAGGACAAGACTCGAGGAGCGGATCTTCGCGCCCGTGCGCGGCGCGCAACAGCCGCTCGATATGTTGATCGAGGTGATCGAGCGCATCGCGCGCGACAGCGATGCGCAAGGTGTCGAGCTGGGGTGCCCGCTCAACAACCTGATGCAGGAAATGAGCCCTTTGGACCCCGCGTTCAAGGAGCGGCTGGCGGCGATTCTGGACACCTGGCACGAGGTGGTGCGGGGGGCGCTGTCCCGGGCGCAGGCGCGAGGAGAGGCGCGCGACGACTTCGATTGCGACGCGGCGGCGCTCTTCATCGTCGCAGCCTTCGAAGGGTGCGTCGGCGTCGCGAAGAACCTGCAGTCCGTCGAGGCGTTCCGCGCCTGCATGCGGCAGCTTGCGCATTTCGTCGTCGGTCTCAAAGCGGATCGGTCCTGAAGTGGAGTGAACCCGGGCGTTGGGGCCTTTTGTCCCTACGAACGTACCGGTCGGTTGGGATCTTTTTGATGGCTTGTTTAACAATAAGGAGATCAAGCATGTCCTTGCTCACGACGGTATCGCCCGAAAATGCCACCGGCCCATTGGCCGAAACCTATCGCGAGATCGAACAGGCGATGGGATGGGTACCCAATGCCATGCAGCTCTATAGCCCGAACCCCGAGCTTGCGGCCATGCGCTGGGCGCAGACGCGCTATTTCATGCAGCATCCGCGATTGAGTCCCGCCTTGCTGGCGTTCACCCGGATGCTGGTCTCGAGCGACAACGACTGCGCCTATTGCGTCGGATTGAACGAGGCGATGCTCATCAACCGGCTGGGCGTGAGCGCCGAGGCGGTCGCGGCGGCGAAGCAGGATCCGGGTGCGGTGCCGCTTGCGGAACCGGAGCGCGCGCTGCTCCTGTTCGTTCTCAAGGCGACGCGCACGCCGCATGCGATCGGACAGCCGGACGTCGACCGGATGAGAGCGCTGGGGTGGACCGATCGCGATCTGCTCGACGCGATCGAGCACGCGGCGCGCAACCTGGCGATGGATGTGATGTTCAACGCGTTCAAGGTCGAACGCGATTTTTGAGGTTTTTCATCAACCCTGCCTTCGGAAAGGAGACACCCACGCTATGAAAGTGACTGAAGCCATCGAAAGCCGCCGCGCGATCAAGGCGTTCGACCCGGACCATCGCATGGCGCCCTCGGACGTCGACCGGCTGTTGTCGCTTGCGATGCGCGCGCCCACGGCCTTCAACATCCAGAACTGGCGGTTCGTGGTGGTTCGCGATCCCCAGTTGCGCCAAGCGCTGCGTTCGGCCGCCTGGGATCAGCCGCAGGTGACCGACGCCTCCTTGCTCCTCGTGCTGTGCGCCGACCTCAAGGCCTGGGACAAGCGTCCCAGCCGCTATTGGCGCAATGCGGCGCCCGCCGTGCAGGAGTTTGTCGTGACCGCCATCGACCGCTATTACCGGGACAAGGACACCGTCCAACGGGACGAAGCGATGCGTTCGTGCGGGCTGGCCGCAATGACCTTGATGCTCGCCGCCAAGGAAATGGGCTACGACTCGTGCCCGATGGACGGCTTCGACTTCGAGGCGGTCGGGCGCCTGCTGCGCCTGCCCGAGGATCATGCGATCGCCCTGATGGTGGCGATCGGCAAGGGGACCCGGGACCCCTGGCCGCGCAGCGGGCCCATCGAGCGGGAAGATGCGGTGATTTACGACCGGTTCGAGGGGTGAGCATCCCCGGCGCCGCCGCTGTCGGCGGCGCCGGACACCTTGCGAAAGAGGATGTCCCAGACGCCATGGCCGAGGCGCAGGCCGCGTGCCTCGAATTTGGTGAGCGGGCGATGGTCGGGCCGGGGTGCAAAGCCTTCGGCGGTATTGGCCCACTGAGGGTCGGCGCTCAACACCGCCAGCATCTGAGTCGCGTAATCTTCCCAGTCCGTGGCGAGATGGATGTAGCCCCCGGGGGTGATGCGTGAGGCGGCGAGCGCGGCGAAGGGGGCATTGACGAGCCGACGCTTGTGGTGGCGTTTCTTGTGCCAGGGGTCCGGGAAGAAGACGTGAATGCCGTGGAGCGCTTCGGAAGCGATCATCTGCCGCAGGACTTCGACCGCATCGTGCTGAATGACGCGCACGTTGGTGAGGCCTTCCAGCGCGAGCGCGTTGAGCAGGCTGCCGACGCCCGGGCCGTGCACTTCGATCCCGAGAAAGTCCCACCCGGGGTGAGCCCGCGCGATGTCCAGCGTCGTCGTCCCCATCCCGAACCCGATTTCCAGAACCTTCGGCGCTTGCCGCCCAAAAACCGTGTCGAGATCGATCGGCCGCGTGTCGAACGGGATCCCATATACCGGCAGCAGGTCGCGCAGTGCGCGCTCCTGGGCCTTGGACAGACGCCCCTGGCGCAGGACGAAGCTTCGGATCGGGCGCGGAAACGCGGTGGACGCATCGTTCATGGCGCCCGCCTAGCTCCCTTGTCCGCTGGCCGCGATGAGGCCGGTGGTGGGGGAACTTGGGCTTGCGCTGTAGAGTTTTTTCGGCATGCGTCCGGCGAGGAACGCTTCCCGCCCCGCCTGCACCGCTTTGCGCATGGCCGCGGCCATCAGTCGCGGGTCGCGGGCGGCGGCGATGGCGGTATTCATGAGGACCCCGTCGCAGCCCAGCTCCATGGCGATCGCGGCGTCGGAGGCGGTGCCGACGCCGGCGTCCACCAGCACGGGGACCTTGGCCTGGTCGATGATGATTTGCAGGTTCCAGGGATTGAGGAGGCCCATGCCGGATCCGATGAGGCTGGCGAGCGGCATGACGGCCACGCAGCCCATCTCCTCGAACTGCTTGGCGATGATCGGATCGTCGCTGGTGTAGACCATGACCTTGAAGCCGTCGGCGATCAGCGTCCTGGCCGCATGCAGGGTCTCGACCACATTGGGGTACAGCGTCTTCGGGTCGCCCAGCACTTCGAGCTTGACGAGGTCGTGGCCGCCGAGCAGTTCGCGCGCAAGGCGCAACGTCCGCACCGCATCGTCGGCGGTATAGCACCCTGCCGTGTTGGGCAGAATCGTGTAGCGCGAGGGCGGCAGGACGTCGAGCATGTTCGGTTCCCCAGCGCTCTGGCCGATGTTGGTGCGGCGGATGGCGACGGTGACGATCTCGGCGCCGCTCGCCTCGATGGCCCCGCGCGTTTCATCGAAGTCCTTGTACTTGCCGGTGCCCACCAGCAAGCGGGATTGGTACGTGCGACCGGCAATGATCAGTTCATCCATGGTGTTTGACCCGTGGGTTGATGCGGTTGGGGGTGGTCAAGCG
>JAKAFK010000123.1 GCA_021817985.1 Pseudomonadota bacterium
AGGGCCTCGACGCCGGCGATGCGGCCGCTGGCGAGCGCCGTGCGCGGCTGGTATTCGAGAAAGAATTCCTGCCGCTCCACCGCGCGGTGGAGGTCGTTGACCAGATCCATGAAGGCGTGCGCCCTGGCGTTCATCTCCGTCGAGAAGAAGCGGTAGCGTCCGCGCCCATCCTCCTTGGCCCGATACATGGCGATGTCGGCGGCCCGCAGCAGCGCCTCGGCGTCCTGTCCGTCCTGGGGATAGAAGCTCACCCCCAGGCTCGCCCCCGGGAAAGTCTCGTGGCCGTCGATCACCGCGCGCATCGCCACGACATCAAGCAGCTTCTGCGCCACCGGCGCGGCCTCCTGCGGGCCCCTCAAGCCATCCAGGACGACCGTGAACTCGTCGCCGCCCAGCCGGCCGACCGAGTCGGCGGCACGCACCGCCCCCGTCAGGCGCTGGGCCACCAGCGACAGCAGCCGGTCGCCGAAGGCGTGGCCGAAGGAATCGTTCACCAGCTTGAAGCGGTCCAGGTCGATGAACAGGACGCCGACCCCATGGCCTTCGCGGGCCGCACGCTGGATGGCCGCCTGCAGTCGGTCGAGCATCAGCACGCGGTTGGGCAGCCCGGTGACCAGGTCGTGGTTGGCGAGAAACTCGAGCTGGCGCTCGTAGTCCTTGCGCTGGGAGATGTCGTTGAAGACCGCGACGTAATGGGGTCCTTCGCCCTCCTGGGGCGCGATGGCGGTGACGCTGAGGAGCGCGGGAAAGACGCTGCCGTCGCGGCGCCGGCCCAGCACCTCGCCCTGCCACGCGTGCACGGCGCCCAGGGCGCGCACCACGTCCAGGCGAAACCGCCGCGGGGAGCGCTCCGCCTGCAGGGCGAACGCGGGATGCCCGAGCACCTCGCCACTGCCGAATCCGGTGAGGTGGGTGAAGGCGCGGTTGACCGCCTTGACGCGCCCATGCCCGTCGACGATGACGATCCCTTCTACGGTGTTTTCCAGGGCGCTGGCCGCGAGCGCCAGCGCCCGTTCGGCCGCGTCCTTCCCCTTGCGGGTGCGCAGCGCGACGATGCCGAAGGCCAGATCGTCCGCCAGCTCCGTGAGAATGCGCACCTCCTCCTCGTCGAAGGCGTTCGCCTGGTCGGCGTAGACGCCCAGGACGCCGAAAGGCGCCCCGCCGGAACGCAATGGCAAGGCCACGGTGGATGCCAGGCCGCACCGGGCGGCGCCGTCCCGCCAGGGCGCAAAGGCGGTGTCGGTGGCGATGGAGCGCACGACCACCGGCCGGTTCTCGCGCACGACGCGTCCGCTCGGCCCCTGCCCGCGCGCGTCGTCGTCCCCGTAGCTCAAGTCCAGCCCCGCGACGTAGCGCTCGATAGCCCCCGCCCAGGCGACCGGCAGGATGCGCTTCGCCGCGTCCTGCTGGGCCATGCCCACCCAAGCCCCCTTGTAGCCGCCGGTGTCGACCATGGTCTGGCAGATCGATTGGAGCAGGCTGTCCTCGTCCAGGGCATGCACCAGCGCATGGTTGCCCTCGCCCAGCACGCGCAGCGCGCGGGTGGCACGGGCAAGCGCATCCTCTGCGCGCTTCCGGGAGTCGATGTCCTCGATCACATAGATGTAGTATTGCGGGCGTCCCTGCGCATCGCGCACCGCCGAGACCGTCCGGTTGACGAACCGGTGCGAGCCGTCCCGCCGCACGAATTCCCCCGCCAGCGCGTAGTGGTCGATGCTGCCCGCGTCCAGCAACGCCATCAGATCCGCATCCTGGGCCCACGGCGCCCCGGCCGCCAGGCGCGCCGGGGGGACTTGCATCAGTTCGTCGCGGGCGTAGCCGAGCAGGTCGCACAGCGGCTGATTGACCCGCAGCCACGCATGATCGAGGGAGACCTCGGCCATCCCCACCGCGGCCTGCTCGAAGGTCGCCGCCAGCCGCGCCTCGCTCGCGGCGATGGCGCTCGCCGCCCGCGCCTTCTGGTCATCCCACTCGACCTGGCGCCTGAGCAGGTGGCGGTAGAAGACAAAGCTCGCCCCCACCAGAAGCGCCAGCAGGAAATAAGGCAATTCGACGGCGCGCCGCCATTGCGCCCAGACGACCGAGGTCGGCAGCGTCGCGAATGCGGTCAGCGGAAACGCGTCGAGGCGATGGTAGGCCACGAAGTAAGGCATCCCGTCGACGCTGGTGCGGCCGATGGTCCAACCGCTTGCGGGAAAACCCCGTGCCCGCAACGCCCGCACCAGCGCCCCGTCTTGCGCCCGCGCATAGGGCCCGAGACGGTTCGGCCGGGCTTGTGTCCAGCTCACCAGGAAGCCATCGTCGCGGATGAGGCCCAAGCCCGTTTGCTCGGGAAAGGGCAGCCCTCGCCAGAGCGCCTGCTGCTGCGCCAGGGGCGCGATCGCCGTCAGGATGAGCATGAGCCGGCCTTGGCTGTCGCGCACCGCATAGCGCAGGGGAATCCCGACACGCCCCGTGAGCGGGCACCGTGCCACGCGCCCGACGTCGAATCCGGTGCCTGCCAACAACCGCGCGCGGGCGGCGACGAAGGAGGGATCGGCGATGGAAGAAGGCAAGGGGTGGCTGGCTGCCCCGCCGGCCGCCGCAATCAGGGCGCCGTCGGGGCGCGCGACGGCCGCCGCAAGCCCCGGCCGGGATCGCACGAACTGAAGCAGGAGTGCGCGCAGCCCAGTCGGATCGTTCGCCACGCCCGGGATGGACCGGGCGACGCTCTGAAGGCTCGTTTCGATCTGCTTGAAATAGGCATCGGACGCATGCCCGGACAGCTGCGCGATGGTCTCGAGATAACGCAGCTGGTAATGCTCTTCGCTGCGCCAGGTATAGACCCCGAAGACCACGGAAAGGCCCGACAGGAGCGCGAACAGGAATCCGAAGGTGCGCCGGACGATCCGCGCGGATTGCGGCGACGCCTGAGCGTCAGCGCGAACGGCAAAGATCGTCATGCCACGACTTCCGTAAAACCCGCATACGCAAGGGACATCCGTCCCCTCTCATGCCCATGCGATCCACGCCAAGGCAAAGATCCCCCTCGCCCGGCCAAGGGCACAGCGATGACCCCGCAAATTCAAGCTGTCAGGATATACAACAATGTTTGTTATCGGCACGAAGCCGATCAATCTTTACCCATCGGATGGGCGATGCAGAGTACCAGGGCGATCGGGAATGCGCAACCGGCCGGGGCGAGCGAGGACCGTTCCGCGGCGCGGGGAAATCCAGAAGACGATCCGGCGCCAGGGGCCGACCGGGGATCCGCGGCGAAGAAACGAGGGGTTTTTTAATGGCCTGGCGCAGGCCATTAAAAAACCCCCGGCTAAAGGGGAGTAAAACCGGGGGCGGAAAACGCCTTAATTGAGGATTAAGGCACCCGCTCAGGGAGGAGAAGCGGGAGACGATCCAAGACCGTCTGCCCTTAAACATAGCACACGCCCGGAAGACTTCCAGAAGAAAAGGGCGGGACGCGTCACCCGGCGCGAAACTGCGCTTGGGGCTTGCGGCCGCGTGCGCCGACCGGCGTATAATGGCCGTTGTCCCAACCTCACGTCCGCGCCCATGCAAAACTTTGGCCAGTTTCCTCACCAGCGGATGCGCCGCATGCGCCGCGACGCCTTCTCCCGCCGCCTGATGCGCGAGCATCAACTGACCGCCGACGACCTCATCTACCCGGTGTTCATCACCGAGGGGACGGGACGCCTCGAGGCGGTGCCCTCGATGCCCGGCGTCTCCCGCCAGAGCCTCGATCAGCTCTACCGTCAGGCGGAAGAATGCCTGCGCCTGGGGATCCCGGCGCTCGCGCTCTTTCCCGTGATCGATCCTGCGCTGAAGAGCTTGAATGCCGAGGAGGCGCTCAACCCGGAAGGGCTCGTGCCCCGCGCCGTCCAGGGACTGAAAACGCGATTTCCCGAGCTCGGCGTCATCACCGACATCGCCCTGGACCCCTATACGACGCACGGGCAGGACGGCCTCGTCGACGAGACGGGCTACGTCATGAACGACCCCACCGTCGCCGTGCTTGCCGGCCAGGCGCGCGTGCACGCCCAGGCCGGCGCGGACGTGGTCGCGCCCTCGGACATGATGGACGGGCGCATCCAGGCCGTTCGCGCCGCCCTGGACGGGGACGGCCGCATCCATACCCGCATTCTCGCCTACGCCGCGAAATACGCCTCCAGCTTCTACGGCCCCTTCCGCGATGCCGTGGGCTCGGCGACCACCCTCGGGGCCGGCAACAAGTACACCTACCAGATGGACCCCGCCAATTCCGACGAGGCGCTGCGCGAAGTGGCGGCCGACCTGGCCGAGGGCGCGGACATGGTCATGGTGAAGCCGGGCCTGCCCTATCTCGACATCGTGCGCCGCGTCAAGGAAACCTTCCAGGTGCCGACGCTGGCCTATCAGGTCAGCGGGGAATACGCCATGCTCAAGGCCGCGGCGGCAAATGGCTGGTTGAACGAGCGCGCGTGCGTCCTGGAGGCGCTGCTCGCCTTCAAGCGCGCCGGCGCCGACGCGATCCTCACCTATTTCGCCCTGCCGGCCGCGCGCTGGCTCAAGGAAGACGGCGCCTAGTCGTCATCGACCGACTTGGCGCGGCGCTCGCGGTCGAGTGTGATGATGTAGCGCTGGATCACGACCTGCATGTGCCGCGGCAGGTCCATGAACTGGCAGCCGCAGCGGCGCTGCGGCTTGCCGGCCTTCGTCACCAGGTCCTGGCAGTAGCGCACCTGCAGCGTGCCGACGATCATGCCGGCCTCGGGAAAGGCGATGCGGCAATCGGGCAGCAGCGTGCCCGAGGCGTGCTGAAGCTCATCCGGCCAGTCGATCAGGGCCGCCCCGCCGATGCTGAGGTCGGCCAGCGGGAGCGCGATACGGCGCCCGTCGGGGTGGGGGATCAGGCATACGACCGGATTGACGACCGGCGTCTCGATCCGGTAGTCGCCCCGCCGCTGCAGCTTGATCAGCGACTCCGGCAGCGCGACCCGGAAGGCATCGCGACCCTGGTAGCGGACGCGCTCGGCCGCGCGCGTCGCGAACTGCACCCTCACCTTGTCCTGACTGGCCACAAAGATGAGGCGATCGGCCGACAGGAGCCTTTCGTTGAGGGCCTCTTCGGAGCCATAGTCGAACACCACCCCGATCTCCGCGCCCGCGGTCAGAACCGCGGACAGGATGAAATGCCTGCCGCGGTCGAAGTGCACGGTGACCAGGCTTCCCTTGCGGGCCAGGGTGCGCAGGATATAGACGATCTCCGTGCGGGAATAAATGGTATAGGGGCTGGGATCCAATGAGGATTCCAGCGGCGCCCTCTCCGCTCCGGGCTCTGGATTGTTCTTCGGC
>JAKAFK010000124.1 GCA_021817985.1 Pseudomonadota bacterium
GGGGGGGGGGGGGTAATTGCTAAGCGCCCTTTCACCAGCATAACCACCGTATTGGTTGCGACAAGGGCCAAAAACGGCCCAGCGTGTGCGCATTCTCGCGGCGAAGAATGTACAATTTTATTACAATTCGAGATAAATTCGAGCAAAGGCTAGGCGCGCATGTTGATTCGGGCATTGACCTTAGTCAATCGGGATTTGCGGCGGATCGTGTGACGGTGCCAGGGATGCTGGCTAGGCCGTAAACTCATAAAGGGGATTCCCTAGAATAATATTTTATGATTCAAAGGCTTACGATTTTTCGGAGCCTTTGATGACCCGCCGCCGCTACGAACTGACCGATTTCGAATGGTCGATCATCCAGCCCTTGTTGCCGAACAAACCGCGCGGCGTGCCGCGTGTCGATGACCGTCGCGTCTTGAATGGGATTCTTTGGCGGTTCCGGACGGGTTCGCCGTGGGCCGAAATCCCAGAACGCTACGGACCACCGACGACCTGCTACAACCGCTTTGTCCGCTGGCGAAAGGCCGGGGTGTGGGACCGGCTTTTGGACGACGTTTCAAAGGCTTTCGACAGCGACATCATCATGATCGACTCGACCTGTGTCCGTGTTCACCAGCACGGAGCCACGGGAAAAAAGGGGCTCTCGACGATGGTGGCATGGGACGTTCCCGTGGGGGCCTCACCAGCAAAATCCACGCGCTCGTCGACGCGGAAGGCCGCCCAGTCGCCCTGCGACTGACCGGCGGCCAAGTCCACGACAGCCTCGAAGCCGAGGCTCTGCTGGAGACGATGGAGGACGGTGCCATCCTGCTGGCCGACAAGGGCTATGACAGCAACGCCATCCGCTCCCTGGCGGCGGAAAGGAAGGCATGGGCCAACATTCCGCCGCGCTCCAATCGCAAGGGAACCTTCACCTTTTCAGCCTGGGTCTACCGCCAGCGCAATCTGGTCGAACGCTTCTTCAACAGGCTCAAGCAGTTTCGCGGCATCGCCACTCGATACGACAAGAACCCGCTCAACTTCCTCGCCGCCATCAAGCTGGTTGCCTGCCGAATCTGGTGCGCCGGTTAATGAGTCCACGCCCTAGTCAGTTGTCCGAACGCACCGGTACCCCGCCGCAGGTGGGAGTTGGTTGGGAAATTCAATGCCAAAGACTGGCCGTTGAGCGTGGTGTTCGACCCCAGGTTCCTACCCACGTCCGCCGCTGGTGCGAAAAGGTCAATGGGGGATAAGCCGCAACACATTGAATTACAAGCATACTCGAAACCCGTACCGTTCTGGCGCGGTCAACAGCTTCCAGAGAAAACGGGCGGCAGAGAAGAGAAAATGGGCAAAAACGGCTCTTCCACGCGCCATTAAGGTCAACGGCGACACGCCAAAAACGGCGCGCAACCTGGGGATTTCACCCAGGGCGCGTCACAGCAGAGAAATCATTACTTAGGAATGTTGGCGGAGGGAAGGCCACTCGGGCCAAACCTTCTCCATTTTCGCGGTAGGGGTGACGATCCGAAACCGAAAGCGTTGTCGCGTGCCTTCCAACGAATTGGAGGTCACCTTACCGTCTTATGCCATCCCGAAATACCGTTCAAAAAAGGCCGAAAGTTTGTCGAGCACCGCCTGCTTCTTGGCTGCATGACCATTGCCCTTCGAGAAGCGCGAGACGGGCGGTAGAATCCTTGTGATTGCCGTGCCCGTCGTAGGGATCGCACCGTCGCGGAAGGCGTTATCTACGAACGCCTTCGTCTTGTCACCGTTGAGGCCTTCGTCGGCGATGATCCGGTCAAGCTCCTCGGCCTTCTTTGCGGCCATAAATGCCTGCCATTGCGCGTCCACCCTGGCCGTTGTGGAAACGGAATCCACGAATTGCTCGATGAGGTCTTTCTTGTTGCGCAAGCTGGGACTGGAATTGATCGCACGTTCGATGGTCGCGCGGATTTCCTTATCCCCACCCGTACCCTTGGCCTGGATGTACCGCTCGACCAGCATCAGGATGTAATCGACGTTGATCTCGACCTGCTTGATCAGCTCGATTTCGAACACCACGTCGTCGTTGATCGATTCCTTTTCGGCCTCGGATACGCTGCGGAACTCGGCGTACAGGTTCAGATAGAGGCTCTGATAATCCTGGAAATCGCGATCGCTGAGGATTTCGTTGCCGGTAAAATCATCGAAAGCGGTGAGGATATTCCTCAGCCGCAGGATCGAACCGAACAACTTGATGAACGCCTTCTGCGCCGCCTCACCGACAATCGCTTTACCGAGCGGGAACAACGCTACCAGTTCGGCTACTTTCTTCTGATACTCCGCATAATATTCCGCATAGGGCTTGAGCAGGACGATGCCCTTGGCATCCTTATTGCCAAACAGCGCCAACGCATCATTTGTCGCCTGCTCAAGATCGCGGAAGGAGACGATGTTGCCGTAGGTCTTGACCGAATTGAGGATGCGGTTGGTGCGCGAATACGCCTGAATAAGCCCGTGCGCGCGCAGGTTCTTGTCTACCCATAGCGTGTTCAGCGTGGTAGCGTCGAAGCCGGTCAAGAACATGTTGACCACGATCACGAGGTCAAGCTCGCGATTTTTCAGGCGCTGCGACAAATCCTTGTAGTAGTTCTGAAACTTGTCGGCCGAGGTGTCGTAGCTGGTGCTGAACAGGGCATTGTAGTCGCGGATGGCGGCGTCGAGGAAATCACGCGATCCCTGATCCAACCCCTCGGTCTCGAACTCCTCCTCGCCCAGCAGGCCGTCCGATTCCTCCTCATTGGCGGCAAAGCTGTAGATCAGGCCGATCTTCAGCCGCTGCGCCGGCGGCACATCCTTCTGCTGGTTGGCGAATTCGGTGTAGTAGCGCTTGGCGGCATCAATGGAGGCGCAGGCGAACAGCGAATTGAAGCCGCTGAGCCGCTTGCCGCCGTGTCGGTAACTGGCGCCGCGTTTGGTCTTCTGGTCGAAGTGCTCGCGGATGTAGCCCACAATCTGCGCGATGCGCTCGGGCGCCAGCAGCGCCCGTTCGGTGTCGATGGCCGACACCTGCTTGTCGCGCACATTCGGCGCGGTCTTGATGGTGTTGATGTAGTCGATGCGGAACGGCAACACGTTCTTGTCATTGATCGCATCGACGATGGTGTAGGTGTGCAGTTTGTCGCCGAACGCCTGCTCGGTGGTGCGCAGGCGCGGGTTGCCACCGGTGCCCGCATTGTCGGCGAAGATCGGCGTGCCGGTGAAACCGAACAGGTGGTAGCGGTTGAAAACGCGGGTGATCTCCGTGTGCATGTCGCCGAACTGACTGCGGTGGCACTCGTCGAAGATCACCACGACATGGGCGTCGTAGACCGGGTGCTTCCTGTTCCTGGCGACGAAACGGCTCAGCTTCTGGATCGTCGTGATGATGATGCGCGCGTTCGGGTCTTCCAGTTGCCGTTGCAGCACCGCCGTCGAGGTGTTGGAATTGGCCGCGCCCTTCTCGAAGCGCTCGTATTCGCGCATGGTCTGATAATCGAGATCCTTGCGATCCACGACGAACAGCACCTTGTCTATTTCCGGCAGGGCGCGCGCCAGTTGCGCGGCCTTGAAGCTGGTGAGCGTCTTGCCGCTGCCGGTGGTGTGCCAGACGTAGCCGCCCGCCGACACCGTGCCCAATTGCCGGTGATTGGTGGCGGTGGCGATCCGCTGCAGGATGCGTTCCGCCGCGACGATCTGGTAGGGCCGCATTACCAGCAGCTTGCGGTCGACATCGAACACGCAATAGCGGGTAAGTATGTTCAGCAGCGCGTGCTTGGCGAAGAACGTCTTGGTGAAATCGGCCAGTTCGGTGATCGGCTGATTCAGCGCGTCTGCCCACCAACTGGTGAAGGAAAAGCTGTTGGAGGTTCTCTTGCGGCCGGGCTTGGCTCGCGACTGTTCGGCAAGGTGGCCCTCGCGCACGGTGTTGCTGTAATATTTGGTCAGCGTGCCGTTGCTGATGACGAATAACTGCACATATTCGAACAGCCCGGAACCGGCCCAAAAGCTGTCGCGCTGGTAGCGGTCGATCTGGTTGAACGCCTCGCGGATGTCCACGCCCCGGCGCTTCAGCTCGATGTGAACCATCGGCAGGCCGTTGACCAGCACGGTCACGTCGTAGCGGTTGGCGCGGCTGCCCCTGTTGTCATCCTTGGGGGCCTCGTACTGGTTGATGACTTGCAGGCGGTTGTTGTGGATGCTCCGCTTGTCGATCAGGATGATGTTCTTGGTGCTGCCATCGTCGCGCTTGAGAACCTGGATATGGTCTTCCTGGATTCGCGCGGTTTTCTCGACGACGCCGTCATTGGCCCCGGCGATCTTCTCGCCGAAGAAACTTTTCCACTCGGCTTCGCTGAAGGTGATCTTGTTCAGCGCCTCCAACTGGCGACGCAGGTTGTCGATCAGTTCGGATTCGCTGGTCAGCGGCAGGTATTCGTATGCCTGAACCTTGAGCCGCTCGATAAGGTCGCGCTCAAGCTCCGCCTCGGACTGGTAGCGTTCCTCGCGCGGCTCATTGGTGCGCACGAACTCCGCGACGACGGTGCTTTCGTTGGAAAGCGCGATCGGTTCATAGCGGGAAGGTTTGGGGGCTTCGTTCACGCCGCCTCCCGGAAGGTGAGGAGGCGGTCGCGGTAGTGTTCGTACTGCTTGCGGCGGGCCGTGATCTCGGCCGGCAGGCCGGTGGAGAGGTCGTTCACCAGCGCGTCGAATTTGTCGAGAATGGAAACAATGCGTTCCTGTTCGTCGAGCGGGGGGACGGGGATCTTGATCTTCCCAAGATTCTCGCCAGACAGGCGCTTTACCTTGGCGCGGGCAACGTACTTGTTCTTTTGCGCGTGGAAGTCTTCGGTCTGAAAGCAGTACGATACGAACTTGGGGTTCATCGGGTGCCTGAAGAGAAAACAATCATCGTGTATCGCAACATCTTCATCCCCCAGCCACGCCACCGCCTTGCCGACATCCTCAACTGTTTCGCCGACTGCGGCGATCACCACATCATTCGTTTGCGCATATCGAAGTTGCTGCGCCATGTTTGTGCGAACATGTGAGACGGTTGAAGATGTAGCTACACCATACTGCGTGTAGATTTCACCATAGTGGATGATCGGAATGCCGTCTTTGACGATGTCGTCTTTTGTGAATCGACGGCCTCGAATGAATCTTCCGACTTCATTCAACATCATCCACCTTATGCTTGCTTGCTTGCTTGCTTGCTTGCTTGCTTGCTTGCTTGCTTGCTTGCTTGCTTGCTTGCTTGCGCTATCCATGCGTTCGCCGAATGTCAAGAGCGCGTCGCGGTAGTGTTTGTACTGCCGCC
>JAKAFK010000003.1 GCA_021817985.1 Pseudomonadota bacterium
CGATCGTGCAAGACACAGCGGCGGCAATCGCGCGACGCATTCTCGAATCCGTCAGCGGCATGCAAGTTGCCGCGGGGGCGCGCACGGCGACCACCAGCGTGTCCGCCGGACTCGCCGTATTTCCCCTGCATGCCGACAACGCCAAGGACCTGTTCCTGTTCGCGGACAGCATGCTGTACAAGGCCAAATCAGGCGGCCGCAACCAGGTCGGCGTTCCCAGCGAGGACGATGTCGCCGCCGCCTATCGGGAAATGGCGGACAAGACGCTCATGGTCATCAATGCGGTCAACGAAGGGCGCATCGAGCCCTTCTTCCAGCCCATCATGGACGTCCAAGGCGGCCGCATCGTCGGGCACGAGGTCCTCTCGAGGCTGAGCCTCGATGGCGAGCAGCTCACGGCGGAGCGCTTCATCGAATATGCGGAAAGGGCTGGCGTGATCCACCAGCTCGACATCATGGTCATGGAGAAGGCCCTGCACAAGATCAGCATGCTCGATTACCCGCACCACATCTTCCTCAACCTGTCCCCGCGCGCGCTCGCGCTCGCCGATTTCATGCAAAAGCTCAAGCAGACGGTGGCCGACTGCGGCATCAGTCCCGCGCAGGTGGTCTTCGAGATTTCCGAGCGCGACACCGTAAGGAACCTGACGGTGCTCGAGCGGCTGGTCGCAGAACTCAAGCTCGCCGGCTTCAAGCTCGCCATCGACGATTATGGCGCAGGATTTTCATCGTTCCAGTACCTGCGGCGCCTGCCTATCGATTTCGTAAAAATAGACGGCGATTTCATCGTCAACATGCGCCAGGACGAACGGGACAAGGCCTTTGTGCAGGCCATTCACGGACTCGCCGCCAAGCTGGGCATTCCGGTCGTGGCCGAGCACGTCGAATCGGCCGACGTGCTCGGCGAGCTGAAGGCCATGGGCATCGAGTTTGCACAAGGCTTCCATGTCGGCCGGCCGACGCGCGACATCGTCACGCAAGCCTTGAAGGAGCCGATCGGCTGATTTGCCCCCGATCGTCCGTGGGGCGCCATCGCGTGTCCGATGCATTCCCCCTCGCGCCGGGTCTGGCCGGCGTCGTCATCGAGGGACGTCCATCTCCGGAGATTGGGCTATTGGTAGCGAAAGCGGCCGACGCACTGCCTGAGCTCGCCAGCAACCCCCGAGAGTGCCGCGGCATCCTTGGAGACCGATGCCGCCGTCGCGTTGTTTTCTTCGGCCATCTGGGCAATCTTCTCCACATTGGCGGCCACCTCGGTCAACGCCGCGGTCTGCTCGCTGACGGAGTTGGCGATGCTGCCGAGGCCGTCGGAGGTGGCCCGCACCGATTGGTGGGCCTCGGCCATCACGGTGGCGACGTGCTCTGCCGCGCCCTGGCTGCTCCTCAATGACTCGACTCCCTCCTTGACGGTCTCCTGGAGCACCTGGGATTGCTCGGTGATCGCGCGCGTGACGACGTCGATGCCGGCGGACGAGGTGGCCGACTTCTCCGCAAGCTTGCGCACCTCGTCGGCCACCACGGCAAATCCGCGCCCGTGCTCGCCCGCGCGCGCGGCTTCGATGGCCGCATTGAGCGCCAGCAGGTTGGTTTGCTCGGCGATCGAGCGGACCTCCTGGGTCAATCGGGAGATATCGCCTGCCTCCTGGATGAATTTCTCGGCCGACTGGGCAATGTGATTCACGGTACCCTCCACCGTGTCGATGGTCCCGAACAGCGCCGACAAGCTCTCGTTGCCCTCTTTGGAACGCGACAGGCAACTGTCCGAGTGCCCGGCGACCTGGTCGGTGTGTTCCTTCACCATGTTCGCGCTCACGGTGATTTGTTCGATGCCCGAGGCCGACGCGGAAATCGCCTCGCTTTGGGCCTGCGACGATGCATTGACATGGGTTGCCGCGTCCAGAAGTCGCGGAGCCGAGGCCGACAAATTGTCCGCAAGAACGGAAATCTCCGCGATCAGCCCTTGGAGTCCGGTGACGAATCGGTTGAATGCATGGGCCGTTTGTCCAATCTCATCGTCGGTTTCGATCGGAATGCGGCGCGTCAGGTCGGCATCCCCTTCAGAGAGGCTCTCCATGGATTGGCATAACTGCATCACCCGCCTCGTGATGCGCCCTATCGACCAAAGCACGATCAGCGCCGCCACGATCGCGGCGGACAGCGTCAGGCCTGCGGACAGGATGATCGTTCGATGAAACATCCTGGGAAGCGCCGCCTCGTCTCGGGCGATCTGGGCTGATTGCACCTTGAGAAGGCCGTTCAAGGCGGCATCGAGCAGCCATTGAAAGGCCCCTTCCGATTTGACGGCCGCAATGCTCTGCGCACTGGCGCCATCGGCAAGCGACCCCACCAGCATGCCGGCCGAATGCGTCTGTTGCCATAGCCCGCTCACTGCATTGAACGCGCCCGAGCGCGCCTTGTTGCCCCGACCCGTGCGAATGGCCACGTCGAGATCCTGGTCGAAATGCGCCGCCGCATCCCGCATCGCGCCCAACACGCGCTGCCTGGCCGATGGGCTTCCCGCGTTGCCCAATTCGTGCACCAGATTTCCGAACACGATGCTGTTGCGGTAGAGGCCGTTGAGCGCCGTCAGTTGTGCGACGTCCCGATCAAGAAATTGCCCGGAGCCTGCGACCCGGTAGATGCCGTAAAACGATGCGGCGACGGCCAACCCCACCAGCAGGGTGCTGCCGCCGATGGACAGGAGCAGTTTTTGTTTGATGCTGCGAATTTTCATGGTCAATTCTCCGCAAAGAAAGCTGCGACAAGGCTGCGGGAGGAAGGATGCCCACACAACGGCGGTGGCAAAAGCTCACCCGCAAGCGACCGTATAGGGCGAACGGCGCGCGCGTGAGACGATGCAGGCCCGCGCACGTGTGGCCACCCCGGGATGGCAGGCGGCTCGATTCCCAACTTCACAGCATCCGTGCCCCATCGCTGCGCCTGAAACCCACAGTCCCCCGCGACCGGCAAGAAGGCGCGCGGGAGGCATAAGACCCACCCGCGCGGGCTCCAGGCAATCGTGGGCATGCGCATTCTCCCCGGAAAAACGAAATCCCATGAACCCTCCCGCCCTCGGGCCGGCGGGTCGCTCACGGAGGATCGAGGCTCCCCCCATGGCCCAAAGATGCCACCCGAGGGAACGGTGGCGCCGACCCATTGCGGCGACGGGCCGTCGCTGCCTCCGATTCTCCGCTGGTTGCGTTCGTGTCAGCGCCAGGCACGCTTTGGCGCAGTGGGTCGGGCGCGCAGCATCGACACCCGACGAGAAGAACGCCGAAACCACCGAAAACGATTTATTACGGATATTAGCATACTAATATCCTTATTATAGAAGATATAACTGAAGCGCTGCGGGGCGCCGCCGCCCACGCCGCGCATCAGGCCGGCGAATACGGCACCTGTTCGGCACAGCCCCGACTTCCGGAAAACCGGAAAGCCTTAGCAGGTCCGTCCTGGACGATAAGCGGCCTGCGCACCCATTGCCGCGGGGTGGGCCCGGCACTCCTCCGGGATGCGATTTGCCAAGCAGGCGGCAGATCAAAATGACAGGCGCCGGAACAGAAATGGCTGACACGGGCTACGCTGGCCACACCCCATTGCCGTTGAACCTCATCCGGCAAGACACCGCGCAGCGGGGCGGACGATGATTCCGCCCCGAAATCCTTGCCAAGCGTGTCTCGGAAAGACCTGCCATCGGTCACGGCTGGAAGACAGCCGCAAGGCGATTTCCCGGAGACCCCGCCGGGTTCGCCTCTAGAGCGCTCTGCCGTGAGGCATGGGGGCAGGGCAAAAGTCTCTCATCGCTTCGGCTTGACCCACACGTGCAGCAGCATGGCGGACACCAGCCCAAGGGTGCCCGCATAGGAGAAAGCAGCGCGCGCGCCCAAAAAATGCCAGACGCTCCCGAAGATGGTACCTGCAGGGACGGCCGCCAAGCCTAGCATCAGGTGATACCAGCCGAAAGCCGTGCCCTTCTCGTCCGCCAGCGCCATCGAACCGATCAACGCGCGCTCGGGGCCCTCTCCCATGCCTGCGGCAAGGCCATACAGTATCGTGGCAACCCATAGCGCGCGCGGCCGATCCGCGTGGCCCAAGAGCATGAATGTGACCCCGAAGGCGACCCAGCCCAACACAATCAGCCTGCTCGTGCCGATGCGGTCCGCGAGTCGCCCACCGGGTGTCGCAGCAATGGCCTTGGCAAGATTCAGCACCGCCCACAGAAGCAGCAATTCCACGACACCCATGCCGATTTCATGCCCGAGCAGCACAATAAATGTTTCCGATGCCCGCGCAAACGTGAAGACCCCGAGAACCACGAGGTAGCGCCTCATGGCGCTTGACAGTGATCCCCAGCGCAACGGCGGAAGCGCATGCGCCGTGGCTGAAGGACTTGTCCGCGTGTCCTTGACGCCGAGCGCAATCAAGGCGACCGCCGTGGCACCCGGTATCGCGGAGAGCCACATGACGTCCTGGATGGATCCCGACACCCAGGCCAGCACCCCGGCGGCGACAAGGCTTCCCAGCACCGCGCCGCCATTGTCGAGGGCACGGTGAAACCCGTACGCGTATCCGCGCATGTGGCCCGGCGTGGTATCCGCAACGAGGGCATCGCGCGGCGCACTGCGAAGCCCCTTGCCGACGCGGTCTATACTGCGCAACAGCAGCACCACGGGCCAACTGCCCGCCGCCGCCAGCAGGGGACGGGTCACATTGGACAACAGGTAACCGGACAGGGTCAGGGGCTTTCGGCGCCCGCCGAGCACATCCGAATGGCGGCCCGACCACAATTTGAGAAACGCCGCGACGGCATCTGCCACGCCTTCCACGAGACCCAGCGCAACGGGCCCTGCGGCAAGAAGGGTCGCGAGCAATATCGGAATCAGCGGGACGACCATCTCCGATGAGAAATCGTTGAATAGGCTTACGAAGCCGAGGACAATGACGGTACGGGGCAATCTCCGGAACATGGGTTGATCCTTAAGTCTTTTGGCGGCCAACAGGGCGCGTCGCAGCGAGAGGGCTCAAAGCACCATCCCGCAGCGATAGTGGCTCCGGGACATTCTACCAAACCCGCCCGGAGCGCTCAGATACCGGCCGGGAACGATCCGCCCGTCGTTCATCGGACGCATGCGTCCGGCCGAGGCAGTACCCATTGTAGGACGCAAACCGCCCATAGCCGCCGTTCCCTGAGAAGAGCGCTGGCACGTGCGGGAGAAGAAGGCCAGGGCATCTGTCGTCATCATGGGCGCCGCGCACAGTTTCGCTCTCCCTGGTCAGGGGATCCCGGGAGGCGTTATAATTCGCCAGCGTTCCTCGCTGGCTTCGCCCGGTATTTTTTTCATAGAACACTCGGGCTCCGGGAACGGGCAAGCCGAACGCAGCGATCTCTCGCATGCCCCGGTAGCTCAGTGGATAGAGCAACCCCCTCCTAAGGGGTAGGTCGGACGTTCGATTCGTCTCCGGGGCGCCAATCAAGGCCAATGAATCAACGCGGATCTCGACACGGCCAGCACAATCCGGATTGCGCCAGCCCAAAAGATCGCGCCATCGAGTCGCACGGCGGTGGGTGAGATGCCGCCGGATTCCGACGAAGGGGGAAAACCAGCCGCCCCAGGTCGCGAATCGCGCCCTCGCCTCGAGGCATGCACGGCTATCAGGTACGCAATTTCGGGAAAGATATGGCCCAATACGTAATGTCCATGCTCCGCGTGAGCAAAATCGTCCCGCCCAAGCGCCAGATCATCAAGGACATCTCTCTCTCCTTCTTCCCCGGCGCCAAGATCGGCCTGCTCGGCCTGAATGGCTCGGGCAAGTCCACCGTGCTCCGTATCATGGCCGGGGTCGACAAGGAGTTCGAAGGCGAGGTCCAGCATCTTGCGGGCATCTCGATCGGCTATTTGCCCCAAGAGCCCCAGCTCGACCCCGCGCACACGGTACGCCAAGCCGTCGAGGAGGGCTTGGGCGAAGTGATGCAGGCACGGCAGAAGCTCGATGCGATCTACGCCGCCTATGCCGAGCCAGATGCCGACTTCGACCGACTCGCCGCTGAGCAGGCCAAGTACGAGGCGATCATCGCCACCGCCGGGAACGACGTGGAACACCAGATGGAGATCGCCGCCGACGCATTGCGCCTGCCGCCATGGGACGCCAAGGTGCAGCATCTTTCAGGCGGCGAGAAGCGCCGCGTGGCACTGTGCCGGCTACTCTTGTCCAGACCCGACATGCTGCTGCTGGACGAGCCCACGAACCACCTGGATGCCGAATCCGTGGAATGGCTGGAGCAGTTCCTTACCCGCTTCCCCGGAACCGTGGTGGCCGTGACCCACGACCGATACTTCCTTGACAACGCCGCCGAATGGATCCTGGAACTGGACCGTGGCCACGGCATCCCCTGGAAGGGCAACTACTCCTCCTGGCTGGAGCAGAAGGAGGCTCGCCTGGAGGCCGAGCAGAAACATATCGACGCCCACATGAAGGCCATGAAACAGGAGCTCGAATGGGTGCGCCAGAACCCCAAGGCCCGCCAAGCCAAGTCCAAGGCACGCCTCGCCCGTTTCGAAGAACTGAACAGCGTCGAGTACCAGAAGCGCAACGAGACCCAGGAAATCTTCATCCCGGTGGGTGAGCGCCTCGGCGACCAGGTGATCGAATTCAACGGCGTATCCAAGGGCTACGGCGATCGCCTGCTGATGGACAATCTGACCTTCTCGATCCCGCCCGGCGCCATTGTCGGCATCATCGGCCCCAATGGCGCCGGCAAGTCGACCCTGTTCCGCATGATGACCGGGACGGAGCAGCCCGACTCAGGGGACGTGAAAATCGGCCCGACCGTACAGCTTGCCTACGTGGACCAGTCCCGGGATGCGCTGGACGCAAAGAAGACGGTATTCGAGGAGGTGTCCGGTGGGGCGGACATCCTCACCGTGGGCAAGTATGCCACCCCGTCGCGGGCCTATATCGGTCGCTTCAATTTCAAGGGCGCCGACCAGCAGAAACTCGTCGGCTCCCTCTCCGGCGGCGAGCGCGGGCGGCTGCATCTGGCCAAGACCCTGATCGCCGGCGGAAACGTCCTGCTCCTGGACGAGCCGTCCAATGACCTGGATGTGGAGACGCTCCGCGCCCTGGAAGACGCCCTGCTGGAATTCGCCGGCTGCGTCCTGGTGATCTCCCACGACCGCTGGTTCCTGGATCGCATCGCCACCCACATCCTGGCAGCGGAAGGGAATTCCCAATGGACATTCTTCAGCGGCAACTACCAGGAATACGAGGCCGACAAGAAGAAGCGGCTGGGTGATGAGGGCGCCCAACCGAAGCGGATCCGGTATAAGCCGATCAACCGGTGACGGGGTTCACCCAAGGCGCCGATCAACACCACCCCGTCGCCGGTGGGCTCGAACGGCGTTCGGCGCCCCCCAAAAAGCGGGAAAACATTCGGATTCCACCGCCCGGGAGTGCGTCCGCAAAAGCCATGGCGAAGGCCTGCGCGCGGTTGCAGCCGTCCCGTTCCGCCAGTAGGTTTCGGACACGAGTCTTCGCGGTTTCCCCGCCGCGGGCAAGCAACGCCCCGAATTCTCCTTTGGTCCTTCCCTCTCAAAGCCGCCTGTGACCCGAGCAACTTGGCCGGGCCCATCGCCCGTTGGCAGCGCGGAATATTCGACCCGCTTCTGACCCAATGCGTCACGCTCCGCACCGTCAGGACGCGATCGTGCCGATGTCTGGGTAGCAGATGGCTTGTAGGCGTCAGCCTCGTGTCATGTCCCGTAGGACTTCCTGAACCGACAGTATCTTCTCTGTATGTTGCACACGCCGCCTTACCATGTCATAATACGAATCATTCGTATTTACGTTAGATACCCATGAAGAATCCAGACAATTCGTCAACTCGCGAGAAGGAGCGGCGTGACCCGATCATGGACCGCGACGTGACGATCCGAAGCGAGACGCTGTTTGCCGCCGGAGACGAAGTATTGATCGACCATCAAGGGCAGCATTACCGCCTGCGGCGCACGCGCGCAGGAAAGCTCATCCTCACGAAGTAAGGGTGATTCTTTCCATCTGCTGCACCGGCAGATGGAAACATGACCTGACCGCGCCGCTTCCCGCGGCCCGCCACCGTATCCAGCCAGCCAGCCAGCCCCGGGCAAGCCAGCCATCTTTTTTTGGGACCGACTTGCCAGGAGATCATCTTGCGGAACCCCTCTTCCGATCAATTCGAGGCTGGCGGATCGGCGCTCCTCACGCGACAGCCCTGGACCTTGCTCGCCGCGTTGGTCCTGTCGTGCGTGTGGGCCAGCCCAGCCTGCGCCGCGCCACCGCCCATGAGCGTGCCTGCCGGCGAAACCTTCCATGCGGGCCCGGGCGGATGCGGGCAGGAAATCCTTCGGGGCCTCGCGCACAGCACCAACGTTCTCGGCAGCCTGTGCGGACTGCGTCCTTTCCTCGGCCGATACGGCATCTCTCTCGGACTCACGGAAACCAGCGAGTTCCTCGGAAACGTGGGCGGCGGCACCCGGAAGGGGTTCGCCTACGACGGACTCACCACCCTCGTCCTCCAGATGGATACCCAGCGCGCGTTCGGCTGGTATGGGGGGACGCTCGACGCCAGTGCGTTGCAGATCCATGGTCAGAACTTGAGCGCGCAAAATCTCCAGACCCTGCAGACCGCGAGCGGCATCGAGGCCGACCGGGGCACGCGACTTTGGGAGCTGTGGTACGACCAGCGCTTCTTCGGCGACGGCCGGCTTGATCTGAAGCTGGGCCAGCAAAGCCTCGACCAGGAATGGATGGTGAGCCAGGACGCACTGTCCTTCGTCAACACCATGTTCGGCTGGCCCATGCTGCCTTCGGCCGACCTGCCCGGGGGCGGTCCCGCCTATCCCCTGTCCGTCGTCGGGGCGCGGTTGCGCGCGCGGGCCAGCGACGCCTGGACGCTTCTCGCCGGGGTCTACAACGGCAGCCCCGTCGCCGACAACACCGGCGACCCGCAGCAGCAAAATGCCCACGGGACGAGCTTTCCACTGCACGGAGGCGCTCTTGCGATCCTGGAAGCGCAGTACGCCTACCCGGCACTGGGAACGATGCTCTACGCCGGTGGGTCGGAGCCGCTGGCGCGCGTCTACAAGATCGGCATGTGGTACGACAGCGAGAATTTCAACGACCAGGCGTTCGACGACCGGGGGCTGTCGCTCGCGAACCCTGCGAGCAGCGGCAGCCCCAAGGCCCATCGCGGCAACTGGGCCCTGTATGCCGTGGCGGACCAGATGATCTGGCAAAGCGCCACGGAACCCGACCGAACCGTGAGCCTCTTCCTCCGGCCCATGTGGACGCCGCTGGCCGATCGCAACGAGATCGATCGCAGTGTCAACGCCGGCGTTACGGTCCATGAACCGTTCATCCACCGTGACGACGACACGTTCGGACTGGGACTGGGCTACGCACATGTGAGTTCCCGTCTCGTTGCGCTCGACCGCCGAGAGGGGTATCGCGCGCATCACGCCGAAACGTTCGTCGAAGCCACCTACCAGTATCAGGCCACCCCCTGGCTCCAACTGCAGCCGGATCTTCAGTACGTGTTCCACCCAGGCGCGGGCATCACCACCGTGCGACCGGTCAACAACGAAACCGTAATAGGCCTTCGCGCCAACGTCACCTTCTAAGGAGAACGCCATGACGCCACCCCCGACCCGTGCGCCCCGCCGCGCAAGCCCAATGCAGGCCCACGCGCTCGCGGCCCTGCTGGTGCTATCGCTCCTTTCGCCAACAGGTGCGGATGCGGCCGACTCACCCTATCTCGGATCGATCCATCGACACGCGATGCTCGCCAGCACGACGCCCCCGAACGGCGACGGCAATCCCTATGCCGTGGTGGTGGCGCCCGTCTCCGCAGGAAAGATTCACAAGGACGACGTGCTGGTCACCGACTTCAACAACGTCTCGAATCTTCAGGGAACCGGAGGCACCATCGTCGACTACCGACCCGCCACCCGGCAGACCACGATTTTCGCGACCCTGCCCCAGCATCTCCCGCAATGTCCGGGCGGCATTGGGTTGAGCACCGCCATGACCATGCTCAAGAGCGGCTGGGTGATTGTTGGAAGCACCCCGAGCACGGACGGAACAACGAGCACGCTCGGCAAGGGGTGCCTGCTCGTGCTCGACCCCAACGGAAAAGTCGCGACGGTCTGGTCCGACCCAGAGATCGACGACCCGTGGGGAAACATGGCGACCATAGACAAGGGAAACCGCGCCACCCTTTTTGTCAGCATGTCCGGCTTCGGCGTCCCCGCACTTGACGTCCTCGATCCGAAGAGCGCTGTCCCGGTCACGGTCCGCAAGGCAACCGTATTGCGTATCGACCTGTCCATCCCCCGGGGCAAGCCGCCGGTGATCACCCATGAAACGGTCGTAGCCAACGGCTTCGGCCAACGCGCGGACCGCGACGCCTTTCTCATCGGGCCGACCGGTATCGCGCTGGCTTCCGAGGGCACGCTGTATGTGTCGGATGCCTTGGCGAACCGAATCGCCGCGATCGATGACGCCGCCACGCGCACGACGAGTGCCGGCCTGGGACGCACGGTGACCGAAGGTGGGCTGCTCAGACGTCCCCTGGCCATGACCATGACCCCGGACGGCGACCTCCTCGTCACCAACGGGAACAACGGACAAGTTGTCGAAGTCAACCCCGCGGCCGGCAAACAGCTTGCGGCTCAATGGATCGACGCCGACGAGGCGCAGTCGCCCCCAGGCAATCACGATCTGTTCGGGATCAGCATGGCGCCGGACGGCAAGGGATTTTATTACGTCGAGGACGACGTCAACACGCTCATGGAGGCGACGCGATGAACACAGAAGACAGACGGTCCGGACGGTCACGACGGGCCTTCTTCAAGAGCACAGCCGCGTTGGCCGCGGCCACCGGCGCGGGGCTGGTCGCCGGCCCCGCAGGGCAGGCACTGGCAGCCGACCCGGCCGTGGGGGGGCATGCGGATGGTTCCGCCATCGAGCCGTTCTGGGGCGTCCATCAGGGCGGAATCGCGACGCCCCCGCAGCGCCACGTCTACTTCGCGGCCTTCGACCTGAGCACGTCCCAGCGAAGCGACGTGGCCGCGATCCTCGAGGCTTGGACGGCCGCCGCATCCCGGATGAGCCGCGGCGAAACGGCCGAACCCCGGGAGGCGGGGTTGCGCACGGCCACTAGTCCGACCACCGAGGATTCGCGTCCCGGGTACGCGGCGCCGCCCGCCCCTGGGGCGGGCGGCGATACCGGGGAGGTCATGGGCATGACGCCCCATCGCCTCACCGTCACCTTCGGCTTCGGTCCCAGCCTGTTCGTCAAGGACGGCAAGGACCGCTATGGCCTCGCGGCGAGGCGCCCGGAGGCCCTGGCGGACCTCCCGCCCTTTCCGGGCGACCAACTGGTTGAAACCCACAGCGGCGGCGATCTTTGCGTTCAGGCCTGCGCGGACGACCCGCAAGTGGCCTTTCACGCGGTGCGACAACTCGCGCGCATCGCCTCCGGCAGCGCGCAGATCCGCTGGGCGCAGACGGGCTTTCTGCCGGATGTTCCACCCGGACAGGCGGCACGCAATCTGATGGGCTTCAAGGACGGCATCATGAATCCGGCTCCCCACCAAATGGACCCATTCGTCTGGATCGGCGCTGGAGGGCCGGACTGGTTGCGCGGGGGCAGTTATCTCGTGGCGCGGCGCATCCGCATCGCGCTTGAGCATTGGGACAGCATGCGGGTCGCCTTTCAGGAGCAGGTGGTCGGGCGGCACAAATTGAGCGGCGCGCCCCTGGGCCAGAACCGGGAATCGGCTCCCCTGGACCTCGACGCGAAAGACCAGGACGGAAATCCGATCATTCCGGAAAATGCCCACGTGCGCCTCTCGGCGGCCGCAGCCAATGGGGGTGCCGTGATCCTGCGGCGGGGCTATTCCTACAACAATGGGGTCGACCTCACCGCAGAACGCTGGCCCCCCTGGCGCGAAGGTCTCGAATACGACGCGGGCCTTCTCTTCCTCGCCTTTCAGCAGGACCCGCGCACCGGCTTCATCCGAATCTTCGACAAGGTGTCGCGGTTCGATATGATGAACCAGTTCGTGACCCACGTCGGCAGCGCGCTTTTCGCCTGCCCCGGGGGTGCAACGCCAGGCGAGTTCATCGGACAACGCCTGCTGGAAGGATAGCTTGGCGGACCGCCGCTCCGAACGGGGCGTGGGGCGGTCCCGCCCGCGAATTGACCGCTCGCATCACCATGGGGCGCGGGGAATTGGCTGGCGGCCCCGGCAGGGCGCCACAACCGGCTGCCCGATCTGCCGGGATGAAAGTCAAGCGGCCCACGTTCCCTGGAGGTCTTCGGTGATGCCACCCGCGCACGGCTCTCCGGCGGGTGCGATGGGGGAACTCCTCTTCCTCCATGGGCTGTGTCTCGAGCGTATGCGGCCGGGAGGAACGCCTGAGCCGACGCGCTCTTGACGCCCTCTCAAGGGGGCCGAGGGGACCGGCCCTGCGGTTTCCTGCGATGGGCTCGCGGCCTCAGTGAGCGTGGCCGTGCGGCCCATGGATGTGGCCGTGGGCCACTTCTTCGGCCGTCGCCGCGCGCACCTCTTCGACCTGACACGTGATGGCGAGCGTCTGCCCCGCCAGCGGGTGATTCGCATCCACCACGACCTGCCCGTCGGCGATGTCGGTCACCGTGTAGATCATGACGTCGTCGGAGTTTTCCGCCGCGCCCTCGAACTGCATCCCGACGCTGATGTTTTCCGGAAAAGCCTCGCGTGCCTCCACCCGGACGAGTTCCGCATCATACTCGCCGAAGGCATCCTCGGGCGGCAGTTCGACCTGCAGACTGTCCCCCACACCCTTGCCTTCCAGCGCAGCTTCCAGCGCCGGGAAGATGCCGTGATAGCCGCCATGCAGGTACGCCACCGGCTCGGCGCTTTTTTCCAGTACTTTTCCGCTCTTGTCGCTCAATTCATAGCTGATCGAGACGACGGTGTCTTTGCCAATTTGCATGGGTTACCTCAATTCCTTGATCAATTTCAGGACTTCCGCCGCATGGGCCTTGGCATTCACGCCGTAGAGCGCATGACGCACCACACCTTGCTTGTCGATGATGAAGGTGGAGCGCACGATCCCCAGGCGCTTGACCCCTTCCTTTTCCTTCTCTTGCAGCACGCCGTACAAGGTGGAGACTTCCCCCTCGGAATCGGCGAGCAGCCGCACGGCTAGCCCATGCTTGTCGCGGAAGGCCGCGTGGCTGATGCAATCATCCCGGCTGACCCCAAGCACGACCGTGTCATGCTCCGCGAATTCGTCCTCCATGTCGCTGAACTCGATCGCCTCGAGCGTGCACCCGGGTGTATCGTCTTTTGGATAAAAATACAGCACAACGTGTTTCTTCTTCTTGAAGTCAGACAGTTGCAGCATTTCCATATCCGCGTCCGGCAATGCGAAATCCGGCGCAACCTGCCCCGCTTGCAACATAGCCGCTCCTCAATGACCACACTGAATTTTATTCAAGTTCCAGGTCCTTTCAAGTTAAATTCTGCGCCCGCCGCGGGCCTCCAGAAAAACCCTCGCGCGCGCCTCACGCCGAAATCTGGCGCCAGCCGAAACCGGCTGTCTGATCGGCGCAGCCCACCCATTCCAGCGCACACCCCAGTGCGCCCGCCAGCGCGGCGCGCGCCAGCTCAGGCGTGTTGTTCTCTTCGCTCAAGTGCGCCGCGACAACATGCTGCAACCGGCTTTGGTCGAGACTCGCAAGCAGGCTCGCTGCGGCCGCGTTGTCGAGATGGCCGAACCGGCCCGAGATCCGCTCTTTGAGCGTGGGCGGATAGCTGCCGCCACGGAGCATGCCCAGGTCATGGTTGCACTCCAGCACGAGAGCATCGCAACGGCGCAAGACGGCCCCGATGTGAGCGGTCACGCACCCCGCATCGGTAAGAACCCCCAAGCGCCTGGCCCCATCGCCCAGGACATATTGCACGGGCTCCCGCGCGTCGTGCGGCACCGGAAACGGCTCGATCTCGATGTCGCCGAGCCGGAAACGCTGATGAATGTCCACGAGATTGAAATCGGGAAGATCCGAATAGGCCGCCTGAAGGGCCGCCACCGTCCCATGGGTCGCCCATATCGGCAGCGCATATTTGCGCGCCAAGCGGATGGCGCCCGATGCATGGTCCCCGTGTTCGTGTGTGAGCAAGATCCCGGTCAGCGCCTGGGGCGTCAGACCGAGGCGAGCGAGCCGGGCGCTCGCCTCCGCGAGGCCGAAACCGCAATCCACCAGGACGCCGCTGGCGCCGCATTGGACGACCAAAGCGTTGCCCCGGCTGCCGCTGCCGAGGCTTGCAAAACGCATTATTTCAACTGTTCGTACAACAGATCGATGATACGCCTGGCCGTTGCCGGATCCGCAACCCCGCCGTCATGCCCCAGCACCTGGACGAGGCTTCCGGTTCCCGACTGGGTCACGCGAACCTGATAGCGTGTTTGCGGCGGCTTCTTCTCGCTGCGCCAGAAGGCGAGCTTGGAGAAGAAGCCCCCGCTCTTCTGCGTGCCTGCGGTCGGGTCGACGTAGCGCACGCCATAAACGCCCTTGGCGCGATCCTGGTCCACGACGGTGAAGCCCACGCGGTCGAGCGCGAGCCCGACGCGGTCCCACGCACGGTCGAAGCCGTCATCGACGGTAAGCGTCTCGGCACCATCGGCACCCGGCACAATATGGGCTCGCACCTGCGCGGCAGGCGCGGCCAGCATGGCATTCGCCTGCGCCTTGGCGACACCGAAGCGCTCCATGAGGCGAGCCAGCATCTCGGCCTCCAGGCCGGGATCGGGCGGCATGGGCTCCCAGACGCTGGGCCCGCCGTCATCGCCATTTTCCACCACCTCATACATCCCCTGGTGGCTGATGTAGACTTCGGTCGTCCCCGGGGCCCGTCCACGCTCCAACCGGGTACGGAACTTGTCCCGCTGCGGCGTGGAGTAGACTTGGTCCAGGAATTTGCCGAGGAAGTTTCGGATCACCCCTTGCGGAATATTCGCCCGGTTCTCGGCCCAGTTCGTCACCATGATGCCGGCCGCAGGATGCTCCTCGGCGACCGTGAAACCAACGGAATGCCAGAATGCCTTGACGACCGGCCAGACCTTCTCCGGTGGCTCGTTCACCACCAGCCAGCGCTCCGACCCCGCCCGCTCGAGGCTGACTTTCGGCTGCACGGGGAGAATCCCTGAGGCGCTGGCCGCGCTTTGTGTCTGCTCAATCTGATGCGTCTGGGCGTAGGTCGAATAGGTGGTCTGGCCCGGCGTCGCCGCGGTTCCGGGGATGGCAAAACGCTGGTCGGCAGTTGGTGTCGTCAGATTGGGCGGCACCTCGAGCGAGGGAAGCTCCCTCGCCCCGTTGTAGTCGATCTTCTTCCCCGTGAGGGACATCGAGCCGCAACCGCCCAAGGTCAGGCTGAGAATCCCCACTGTTGCCATCAGAAATCTAGAACCTTTCATGCGTGTCCCTGCGTGTGAGAGTGTCTGGAGCGGCGCTGGCGATGTCGGTGCATGCGCTCAAAGCATCAATCCTGCGGCATGCATCGCATGCCACAGTGCGTCATGGTGAGATGCGGATAGCGGCGTCAGGGGCAGGCGGATCCCCCCCCCGATCAGGCCCATCTGTTCCAAGGCCCACTTCACCGGTATCGGATTCGCTTCCACGAAGAGCTTCTGATGGAGTTCCAGGAGACGCTCGTTGATCGCCTTGGCCGTCTCCAACTGCCCGCTGAAGGCCGCCTCGCACATCTCATGCATCAGCCGGGGGGCCACGTTGGCCGTCACCGAAACCGTGCCATGCCCGCCGAGCAGCATGAGGGCAAGGCTGCTCGCATCGTCCCCGCTGAAGACGGCAAAGTCTTGTGGCGCCCGGCGCAACAGATCCGCCCCGCGCTCCATGTTCCCCGTCGCGTCCTTGATGCCCACGACGTTCGGGATCTGCGCGAGCCTCAACACGGTCTCATTGGTCAAGTCGCATGCCGTGCGACCCGGCACGTTGTACAGGATGAGCGGCAGATCGTGTGCTTCGGCGATCGCCTTGAAATGCCGATAAAGGCCTTCCTGGGTCGGCTTATTGTAATACGGCACCACGGACAGGCCGAAATCAGCGCCGCGAGCTTTCGCACACCCGGTCAGCTCGATGGCTTCCCGCGTCGAATTGGCCCCGGTCCCGGCGATCACGGGAATGCGCCCGCGCGCATGTTGAACGACGACCTCGATCAACCGGCAATGTTCTTCAAAATCCACCGTCGGCGATTCGCCTGTGGTCCCCACGACGACAATGCCGTCCGTCCCCGCGTCCACGTGGAAGTCGACCAGACGGCGCATGCCCTCAAGGTCCAGGCTCCCATCCGGATGCATGGGCGTCACGACCGCTACCAAGCTGCCCTTAAGCATCATTATGCGTACACATGAAATCCGCCTGCACAGGCGGCGAGGCTGTCCTCCCGAGACGATCGCCGGGCGGACGGCCGGTTAACGATATTCCGCACGCCTTGCCCGAAGGCGCTGGCCGGTCCCCGGCACCGCCCGGGTCAAGACGATGGTATACAAGGCTGCTCGCTCGCCGCGGCCCACACCCACGGGACGAAGGCGCGCCTCCTGAGCAACGGCGTTAGTGTACAGCAAACTCACACCCCCCGAAAATACTTCGTCGCGCACCGGCCGGGCACTGTCCGTCAAGCACCCTCGATTGTCCGCCGGGGCGGCGCCGTCCGACTCATCCGCGCGGGGCGGCCAGCCGCACCACCTCCAGCATCATCCCCACGGCATCCCGCCAGAAGCGCTCCACCAACGGCAAGGCGAACGGCAGCGTGAGGTACAGGATGGCAAATCCTGCCGCCAGCGTGATCGGGAAGCCGACGGAAAAGATGTTGACTTGCGGTGCGGCCCGCGTCATGACGCCGATGGCGAGGTTGGTGATGAGGAGCGTCGCGACGACGGGCAGGGACAGCCAGGCGGCGGCCAGGAATATGTCCGCCCCCCATTGTCCGAGCAGGTGCCAGCCCTCCCCTGACAACACGGTGGCGGAGACCGGCAGCAGGTGAAAGCTCTCGGCCAGCGCGGACAGCACCATCAAGTGCCCGTTGAACGAGAAGAAGACCAGAATGGCGAAAAGATTGGTAAATTCGCCCAGCACCGGAACCTGTGCGGCGTTCTGCGGATCCATCAGGGTGGCAAAGCCCAACCCCATCTGCAGGCCGATATACTGGCCCGCGGTCTCCACGCCGGCCAGGACCACGCGCAAAACGAGCCCCATGGCCGTCCCAATCACGATCTGCTGCATCAGAATGAGAAGCCCGGCGGCCGATCCCGGGTCCACCGCCGGGAAGGGGCCCAGCGTGGGGGAAAGCACGAACGCGATGAGAAGCGAGAGGCCGATCTTCACGCGTGCCGGCACTGAGGGGCTGCCGATAATGGGGTCGGTCGAGAACAGGGCGATGATGCGGGCGAAGGGCCAAGCGTATGCGGCGAGCCACGCGGCAAGCTGCGCCGAGGTCACGGTGATCACGTGCGTCGCCTTCAGCCCAGGATTATCCCACCATGCCGGGAATACTCCGGAACAACTGCACGGTGTAGTCGACGAGTTCCTGAATCATCCAGGGGCCCGCCAGAACGACGATCGCGAACGTGACGAGGAGCTTGGGGATGAACGTCAGGGTCATCTCGTTGATCTGTGTGGCCGCCTGGAAAATGCTGACCAGCAGACCCGTTGCGAGCCCCCCCAGGAGCATCGGCGCAGAGACCAGGAACGCGATCCACAGGGCATGCTGGGCGATGCCTACGACCGATTCGGGCGTCATGCGGAGTTCCTTCCTTTATTTTATGTATAAAAGCTGTGCACCAGGGAGCCGATCAGCAGATTCCATCCGTCCACCAGAACAAACAGCATCAGCTTGAAGGGCAGCGAAATCGTCACCGGGGACAGCATCATCATGCCCATCGACATCAGCACGCTGGCGACCACCATGTCGATGATCAGGAAGGGAATGAAGATCACGAAGCCGATCTGGAACGCGGTCTTCAGTTCGCTGATCACGTAAGCGGGCACCAGCACCATCATGCTGATGTCCGACGGCGTATTGGGGCGCGGGCTCCGGGAGAGCTTCAGAAACAAAGCCAGGTCCTCCTGGCGCGTCTGACGGAGCATGAAGGCCTTGAGCGGGACCTCGCCTTGGGCCAACGCCTGCTGCGCGGTGATCTTATCTTGCGAGTAGGGCGCATAGGCCTGCGTGTAGATCTTGTTGAACACGGGCCCCATGACGAAGAAGGTGAGGAAAAGCGCAAGCCCGATCAACACCTGGTTGGGCGGGGTCGTGGCAGTCCCCAATGCTTGACGCAGCAAGGAAAGAACGATGATGATGCGCGTGAAGGATGTCATCATCAGGAGCACCGCCGGCAGGAAGGTGAGCCCCGTGAGGAAGAGCAGGGTCTGGATGCTGATGCTGTAGCTGTGCCCGCCCCCGGGCAGAGGCACGCTCGAGAAGGCGGGGAGGCCCGGCTGCGCCAGGGCATGCTGCGGCACCAGCGCCAAGGTAGTCAATACGCACAACAGCGCCACACGTGCGCCTGTCCTCGGAAGCCGGGCCTCAATGCGCCGCAGGATTCCTGATGATGCCTTGTCACCCACTATGCCTTCCTTGCAGGGCTCGCTTGAGCCAGGCCGGAAACGCCCCTTCTGGCTGCGCAGACGGTTCGGCCTCGAATTCCTTGGGCTTGGGCAAGGTATAGAGCGCGTTCACCCGGCCGGGAGCGACGCCCAGCACGAGCCAGGTCTCCCCGATCTCGATCAGCACCACGCGTTCCTTCGGCCCGACCAGCAAGCCGCCGACGACCCTCAGCGCGCCGCCCGCCCATTTCTGGCCGGGCACGAAGCGCTTGAGCACCCATGCGGTTCCCACGATCGCGGCCAGGACGATGACCAGTCCCGCCAGCACTTGCAGGGCCCCTATGGCCGACACGGCCGGTGCAGCGGCGCCCACCGGAGAGGCCAGGGCGAACCGCGTCCATCCCGCGGCTGCCAGCCCTGCGCCCAGGCGTCCGGCGGTGCGGCATGCCGCCCGCTGTCGTCCGTGCATCATCGGTGCAGCTTGCGCAGCCGCTCCGATGGCGTAATGATGTCGGTCAAACGAATGCCAAACTTGTCGTTGACCACCACCACTTCGCCTTGGGCGATCAGGGTTCCGTTGACGAGCACGTCCATGGGTTCGCCGGCCAAGCAGTCCAATTCCACGACCGATCCCTGGGCAAGCTGCAGCAGACTGCGAATCGCGATCTTGGTGCGTCCCAGCTCCACGGTCAGCTGCACCGGGATGTCGAGGATCATGTCCAGGTTGTTGGGCGCCGTGCCCGGCACGGGTTCCGGCGTCAGGGGCTCGAAAATCTGCGCAGGCGCCGGATTGGCTCTCGCTTGCGGCACGTCCGCGGCCGGCTGATCGGTGGCACCTTGCTCTGCGAGGGCGGCGGCCCAATCGTCGTCCGTCGTTCCGCCCGCCTGGTCGGCCACCGCCGCCGCCCAGTCGTCAGCGCTGATCTGGCCTTTGTCGTCAGCCATTCTTGCCCCCCTGGATGGGCGCCTCGCTGTCCGCCGTCAGCACTTTCTTGACCTTGAGGGCATATTGGCCGTTCATGACCCCATAGTGGCACTCGAGAAGGGGGATGCCGTCCACTTCGGCCACGATGGCCTCAGGAATATCAAGCGAGATCACGTCGCCGACCTTGAGATTAAGAATTTGACCCAGCGTGATCGGCGCCTGGCTCAACGTCGCGACGAGGTCGACTTCGGCGCTTTGGACCTGCCGGCCCATCAGCGTCACCCAGCGCTCGTCCACTTCGGTGCGATCCGCTTGCATCGTGCTGTTGAGAAGATCACGAACCGGCTCGATCATAGCATAGGGCATGCAGACATGGAAATCGCCCCCCCCGGTACCCAATTCGATATTGAAAGTGGTCGTGACCACCACTTCGGTCGGCGTGGCGATGTTCGCGAACTGGGTATTCATTTCCGAGCGGATGTATTCGAACTGGACGCGATAGATCGGTTCCCAGGACTTCTGATATTCCTCGAACGCCACCGCCAGCAGCCGCTGGATGATGCGCTGCTCGGTCGGCGTGAAGTCCCGCCCCTCCACCCGCATGTGGAAGCGGCCATCGCCGCCGAACAGGCTGTCGACGACAAGGAACACCAAGTTGGGATCAAAGATGAACAGGCCCGTACCCCGGAGCGGATGCGCGTGCACCAGGTTCAGGTTGGTCGGAACAACCAGGTTGCGCACGAAGTCGCTGTATTTCTGCACCCGCACCGGACCCACGGAAATCTCGGCATTGCGTCGCAGGAAATTGAACAGGCCGATGCGAAACAGCCGCGCGAACCGCTCGTTGATGAGCTCGAGCGTCGGCATGCGGCCGCGAACGATGCGTTCCTGCCGGCCGATATCATAGGCACGGACGCCGGCTTGGTCCGTAGGGGCGGCGGCTTCTTCAGCCTCGCCCGTCACGCCCCGCAGGAGGGCGTCGACTTCCTCTTGTGAAAGGATATCGTCCGACACGACGGTGTGTTTACTGGATCACGAAGTTGGTGAAAAGCACGTCCGTCACCCCTTGGGACGGACCGCGCGCCCCCAGGATCTGATTGACAGCCCCCTTGATTTGATCGGCCAGCTGTTTGGTCCCGTTCGGTGTCGCGAGGTCGGAGGCACGCTTGCTGCGCATGATCTGCAAGATGGCATTGCGCACTTCCGGCATGCGGGTCGAGATATCGTCCCCAACCTTTGCGTCCGCGATCTGCAGCGTGATGTCCGCCTGCAGATAGTGGGCATCGGGACCCGCCAGATTGGTCGTGAAGGTATTAAGGCGCTGAAAGATGGGCGGCTGCGCCTTGGCCGCCTGCGGCTTGGCGCTTGGGTGGTAGACGAGGAAATACCAAGCCGCCGCGCCACCGCCGCCCAGCAGCAGCAGGACGATCAGCACGACAAGGAAGCCCCCTTTCTTCTTCTTCGGCGCCTGTTCGGGCTCCTTGATCTCCGGTGCCGGCTTGACATTTGCCTTCGCCATCTTCTCGCCCTCCCAATGACGATGTCTTATATTAAGGCAGCGCGCCGGTTCATGCCATACCCCTCATTCAGCCGCAGACAGCACGCCACAATCCCTGATTGTGGCTTTATAACTCAGAACAAATTTAAAAACAAGCATTTTCGCAGGACTTTTGACGTTCTTTGTGATTTGAGGAAATCACCGCCGACAGCGCGCTTCAGGCGGTGCGAAGGCGCGCTCAGGAGGGCGCGAGAAGGGCTACGGGGTAAGCGGAAGCGTCTGAGGCCGCCCTGTCGCCCCGTCGGCGCGGAGGAATCGGGGAAGCACCGGAGGTCTAAGGGCGGCCGATCGCATTCGAGCGCGGACGCCAAACGGCAGAACGACAGGCCACAGCCTGCCGATGCGGGAGGAAAGAAGCAACGCGGCGGCCGGCGGCGCAACAGGCGCGCCGCGGAGACCGCCAGGGGCCATTCGTCAGGCGAACAGGTCCACCATCCCCGTGCCTCCATGGACCTTCACGCCGGCGGTTTGCGCGGTCAGGCCGGCACCCTGCGGCTCGGCCCAATCGCCCGCGTGCGCGCTCCGGCCGCCATGGCCGAAGGATTGCTGCGACGAGGATTGCGAGCCAACACTCACGTTGCCGAGCGCAATGCCGCTCTGGGCCAGGGACTCCCGAAGTTGCGGAAGCGCCGACTGGATCGCCTCGCGCACCGCCGGGTGGTCGGCCACGAAAACCGCGTTCGCCTGGTCATTGGACAGGGTCAACTGGACTTCGATAGGCCCCAAATGCGGCGGATTGAGGTGCAACGAGGCACTCTGCTGGGACTGGCCCGCCATCCACACCACCCGCTCTCCCAGCGCATTGCCCCATGCCGGGGAACTCACCGGCTGGTCGATCGTCAATGTGGCGGGCGCACCCGCCCCGTGCCCGTCCGCGCCTTTCGAGGCGCTCGCCGACACCTGCTGGGGCGGCATACCCGGGACTCCCGCGGCTGCGTTCGCGGACGCAGCCGCGGCGGCGGTGCCCGATGGGTCGCCCTGAAGCGCCTGCGGATCCATAGGGGTCGCCCCATCGGCGCGGTTCGCGACTGAGGCGAGCGTACTCGTCGCAGCCGCCTGAGCATGCTCGCCCGCATCGAACGTGCGCGAGGCGATGCGCGTGCCCAGCGGCGTCGCCGTCACGCCCAGTACCGGTGCAGCCACCGCCGACGCATCCGGCGGCGTTGCCGCAACCTGGGGCGGCAACGCATCCTTGCCGGGTGCGGCAACTTTTGCCTGCGCGCCCGCATCATGCGCCGTGCGCAGCGCATAGAGCGCGGCCACACTCTGGGGCCCCGGCGCGGCCGCCTTTGCCCCGCCTTTCGGCGTCTGGACCGCCACAAGCGGCACGCTCCCCGCAGCGGCCAGAACGGCCTGCGCGGCCGCGCCGTCACCCGGCGCCGTGCTTGCTGCCGCCTCGTTGTTCTTGCTCCCCTTTTTGGCCCCGCCCAGTTTACGCACCTGCTCGGCAAGCGCTGCGTGGAAACTCGCAGCCGGCGGCGAGGCGCCCGCATCTGCCCCCTGCGGCTGCTGCGCCGCTTCGGCGGGAACGGATTTGGCGGCCCCCCCCGCGGGCGCGGACGCAGGCGGCATACTCGGGGCGACGGGAACAGGGGGCATCGGCATGGCGCATTCCTTATCAATGGCGGCTATCCCAACGATAAGCAAACCTTGTGCCAGATCAGTCCTCCTCCTGCCGTTCACGGGTCGCGACGAAGGATTTCTCGGCGAGTTCATCGAGCATGCGCTGCTCGCGCCGCATCTCGGCCTTGAGCTGCCGCGCCGCATGGCGCCGGGCCAGCGTCTCCAGGGCGTCGAGTTGGCGTTTCTTGAGGCGCCAGTGCGCGGCACCTTCCTCCCACCGCGCCTTCGCACGCTCGGCGTCGCTTCGCTGCTGCGAAAGCGCGGTGTCCAGCTTCCCCAGGAAGGCACGGAAGTCACGCATCAGCGCGACGGGCATCCCCGCCTGGGAGAGTTGCCGCAATTTCCCCTGATATTCCGCGTGGTAAACGAGGATCTGCCCCAATTTCGCTTCCTGGGCGTCCCATTGGAGCTTGCGCGCCTGCAGATCGCGCGCGGCCGCATCCAACTGGTTGCGGGCAAGCTCGATCAGGGGGTGAAGGTGAAACTGGCCGGTCATGGATCGGCATCTCCGCGCATGCCCGCTGGGGCGTCACGTCATCCCAGCGCTGCCTTGAGGCCGCGGCGGCTCGCCGCGTAATCCTCGCGCTCCATCATATCTTGTGCGAGAAACGCCTCCAGCCGGGGGTAAAGCGACACGGCTTCGTCGAGGGCCGGATCCGCGCCGCGCACGTAAGCCCCCACGGAAATGAGATCGCGCGAGCGCTGGTAGCGCGCATAGAGTGCCTTGAAGCGGCGCACGAGCGCCAATTCCTCCGCCGACAACAGGTCCGTGAGGGTTCGGCTGATCGAGGCCTCGATATCGATGGCCGGATAATGCCCCTGGTCGGCCAGCTGCCGGGACAATACGATGTGTCCATCGAGGATGGCCCTCGCACTGTCCGCAATCGGATCCTGCTGATCATCCCCTTCCGTGAGGACGGTGTAGAAGGCCGTGATGGACCCTCCCCCCGCCCGCCCGTTGCCCGCCCGTTCCACCAGTTGTGGCAGCTTGGCAAAGACCGAAGGGGGATATCCCTTGGTCGCAGGCGGCTCGCCGATGGCCAGCGCGATCTCTCGTTGCGCCATGGCATACCGCGTCAGCGAATCCATGATCAAGAGCACGTGCTTGCCCTGCTCACGGAAGTATTCGGCGATGGTCGTCGCGTACGCGGCACCATGCAGCCGCAGCAGCGGCGGCGTATCGGCCGGCGCCGCGACGACCACGGAACGCGCAAGGCCTTCCGCCCCGAGGATGTTCTCGATGAATTCCTTGACTTCCCGCCCCCGTTCGCCGATCAAGCCCACTACCACGACGTCGGCACCCGTATAACGCGCCATCATCCCGAGCAGGATACTCTTGCCCACCCCGCTGCCGGCAAAGAGCCCGACGCGTTGCCCCCGTCCGACGGTCAAAAGCGCGTTGATCGCACGCACCCCTACGTCCAGCACATGATCAATCGGCGAGCGATCGAGCGGGTTGACCGGCCGACTTTGGAGAGGCAGTCGATGCTCGAGAGTCAACGGGCCCTTCTTGTCGAGTATCCGCCCCGCGCCATCCAGCACCCGCCCCAACAGCGCATCGCCCACGCACACCTGCTTGGCATGATCCTCCGCGCGGCGCCGCGGAATGTAGGCGGATCCGAGCTGCGGCGCCGCATGGCCGGCCGCCTCGACGGGAATCACGGCCGCCCCGGGCACGAGCCCGTAGGTGTCGGTCGAGGGCATCAGGAACAACCGGTCGCCTGAAAAGCCGACCACCTCGGCCTCGACCCGCTGCGCCCCCGGCAAATAGACCACGCAGCCGGTTCCCACTGCAAGCTTGAGCCCCACCGCCTCCATCACCAGGCCCGCCACACGGGTCAGGCGCCCGCTGACCAGAAACGGGTTCGCGGTTCCAAGGGCCTTCGAACAGTCCTGCAGGTAGGCGCTTAGCCGGCGATTCGCACTCACGGGCTACTCCAGCCAGTCGACATCGAGCCCGAGGGTTGCAACGAGCTGTTTCCAGCGCGTCTCGATCGTCGCGTCGACTTCGCAATGCATCGCCTCGACGCGACACCCGCCCGGCGACAGGCGGGCATCCTCGATCACCTTGCAGCCCAAAGCGGCCAGTTCGGCCTCCAGCTGCGCCCGCACCAGCGCGGCATCGTCCGGGCGCACGAACAGGCGCAGCGAATGGCCGGCGTGCGGCAGGGCATTGAGGGCCTCCCGCACGACCGGCAGCAGGGCGTCGGGCTTGACCTTGAGGCTGCCGCGAAACAGGTGCCGCGCCAGCTCCAGGCCCAGCACCACCACGTCGCGCGCAATGTCCTCCTCCATTTGCGCCAAGGACTCTCGTGCCTGGGCCAGAATCCGGCCGAGGGCCTGCGCATCGCGGCGTCCGTTCTCGAGTCCCTCGCGGTAACCCGCGTTCAGCCCCTCCTCGCGGGCCTGGGCATGAATGCGCTCGATCTCCTCGGCAGTCGGCAAGGACACCAGCTCCTCCGGCGCTCCGGCCACTTGCGGCCGCTCGGATTCGTTGAGCGAGCCCAGTTCCCATCGCTGGTAGGCGCTCAACTGCTCCTTGGGAATGATCTTACTCGACAAGACCTTCCTCTCCCCTGCCGGCAAGGATGATCTGGCCGCCCTCGGCTAGCCTGCGCACGATCTTGAGGATTTCCTTCTGCTCCGCTTCCACTTCGGACAGGCGCACCGCTCCCTTGGCCTCCAGGTCGTCGCGCAGCATCTCGGCGGCGCGCTGCGACATGTTCTTGAAGATCTTCTCCCGCAGCTCGGGACTCGTGCCCTTGAGGGCGACGATGAGCGACTCGGACTGCACCTCCCGCAGCAAGAGCTGGATCGAGCGGTCGTCCAGATCGAGGAGGTTCTCGAACACGAACATTTCGTCCTGAATGCGCTGGGCAAGGTCAGGATCATAGTCCTTGATCGCGGAGATGACCGTCCCCTCCTCGCTCGTCCCCATGAAGTTGAGGATCTCGGCCGCCGTGCGCACCCCGCCCATCGCGCTCTTCTTGACCTTGTCGCCGCCCGTCAGCAGTTTCGTCAGCACGTCGTTGAGCTCGCGCAGGGCAGCCGGCTGGACGCCTTCCAGCGTCGCGATGCGCAAAATGACATCGTTGCGCAGCCGCTCCGGGAAAAAACCCAGCACCTCGCTGGCCTGATCCCGGTCCAGATGGACGAGGATGGTGGCGATGATCTGGGGATGCTCGCTCTTGATCAGCTCGGCCACCGACCCGGAGTCCATCCATTTGAGGCCTTCGATGCCGCTGGTGTCCCCGCCGTGCAGGATGCGATCGATCAGGTTGGCGGCCTTGTCGTTGCCCAGCGCCTTGGTCAGCACCTTGCGGATATAGTCGTCCGAGGCCATCCCCAGCGTCGTCTGCTCCTCCGCCTTGTCGCGGAATTCCGACAGCACCTCTTCCACCTGGTCGCGCGTCACGTTGGCGAGCGCCGCCATCGCCGTCCCGAGCTTCTGCACTTCGCGCGGCCCCAGGTACTTGAAGACCTCCACCGCCTCTTCCTCGCCCAGGGACATGAGGAGGATCGCGCTCTTTTGAATGCCGTCCTGGCTCATTCGGCTTCAACCCAATCCTTGACGACCTGGGCCACCATCTTGGGATCCTGGCGAGCGATCTCCTTCGCCGCATGGAGGCTCTCCTCATAGCCGATAACCGCCCTGGCCTTCTCTCCGACATGGTGCCCTGGCAGGCCCGCATCGGCCTCGGCCTCCAGGGCCACCGCATTGCGCCGCGCAAGCTCGGTCATCAGCGGGCGGAAAACGCCAAACGCGAGATACAGGACGACGCCGGCGACCAGCAAGTCCTTCAGGATGCTTTCGACCAGCGCCTGGTTGGCGGGATCCTTCCAGAAGGGGGTCGCCGAAGGCAACTCTGGCGTGGCCGCGCTGAACGAGGCATTCACCACGTTCACGGTATCGCCGCGCTGGGCGTTGTAGCCGATCGCCTCCTTGACGAGGTTGGTGATCTGCGCGATCTCCTGTCTCGGCAGCGGCTTGTACGACACCTTGCCGTCCTGCGCAACGACCCGCGCATCATTGACCACCACGGCCACCGAGAGCCGCTTGACCGCGCCGACGGGATCGATCACATGGGAGACCGTCTTGTCGACCTCGTAGTTGACCGTGGACTCCTTGCTCAGATTGCTGGGCGCGGACGGCCCTGCGACGCCCCCGGGGACGGCGCCCGGCGCCGTGCCCGGGGCTGGCGCATTGAGCGGGGCGCTGGCCGCACCGGGCGGCTGATTGGACAAGGCGCCCGGGATGCCGGTCGCCGACTGCCCATTGGCGCCGACGGTCTCACTGGTCTGCTGGCTTCGCATCGTCTGATTCTGGGTCGCCGAATTCGGCTTGAAGGTCTCGGCCGTCTGTTCCACGCGCGAGAAGTCGAGATCCGCGGCCACCTGCGCGCGGACGTTCCCCGCCCCGGTGATGGGGCTCACGATGGACTCGATGGCGCCCTCGTAGTTCTTCTCGACCGTGCGCAAATAGCCCAGTTCGCCTGCGTCCAGCCCGTCTTGAACAGAGTCCCCCGAACGCGTCAGCAGGTTGCCCGACTGGTCCACGACGGTCACGTTGGACGCCGACAAGTCGGGCACGCTGCTCGAAACGAGGTGCACGATGCCGCTGACTTGGCCCGGATCCAGCACCCGGCCCGGATAGAGTTCCAGCAAGACCGACGCGGTGGGCTTGCGCTCCTCGCGGGCGAAGACCGAGGGCTGCGGAATCGCAAGATGGACGCGCGCGGCCTGCACGGCCGAGAGCGCCTCGATCGTGTTGGCGAGCTCGCCCTCGAGCGCGCGCTGATAATTGACGTGCTCGAGAAACTGGCTGGTCCCCAGCTTCTCGTTCTCGAGCACATCGAAGCCGACGTTCCCGCCATGGGGCAAGCCTTGCGTCGCGAGCTTCAGGCGTGCGTTGTAGACTTGGGAAGCGGGCACCAGGATCGCGCGGCCGCCGGCCGCGAATTCATAGGGCACGTTCATCTGCTGCAGGGCGGCGATGATGGCGCCCCCGTCGCGATCGGACAGATTGCTGTAGAGCACGCGGTAAGTCGGCGTCTGCGACCACATCCACAGCCCGGTCACCAGCGCGATGGCGGCCGCAAGGCCCACCATCATCCCCAGCTTCTGTCCGGCGCTCAGGCGCGAGAACCCCTGCACCCACGCCTGCACCGCCTGCTGCGGCCCTACTGCCATGACCACCTCGGCCGAGTGCCCGCATAAGCCCCGCAGGGAAAGGGAAGACAAGGACGCCCCGGCACCCGACGCGCCGCGGGAACCGCAGGACGCCTCGTCGGGAAACCACAACCGTCGGCGCGCAAGAGCCAGCCGCTACTCAAAAACTTGCGCATTTTCCGCGCGTCGCCTCCCACCACCAAGCTCGGCTCTTCGGTTAGACAATCATTCTTCGCTTCGCAGTGCGCCGGGCCATGCCGCCCGGTCCGCGCGGGCTCGCGCCCGCCCATGCCGTCAGACCTGGATATTCATGATGTCCTGATAGGCGGTCACGAGCTTGTCGCGCACCTGCACCATGGTCTGAAAGCTGAGGTTGGCCTTCTGCAGCGAAATCATGACATCCTGCAAGCTCGTGTTGGACCCGCCCGCCTCGAATGCCTGGGCCAGCTTGCCGGCCTCGGCCTGGGCGCCGTTCACCTGATCGATCGACGCCTTGAGGAGCGCGGCAAAGTCGGCGCCGCCGGACGCCGGCGCCTGGGCGTCCTGGCCGCTCGCCACTTGCGATGCGGCGCGCAACTGGCCCAACAACTGGTCGATGCCTTGAGTGTTCATCCGCGTTCCCCTTCCCCGGCTATGGGGGCTTGACCGTGCACCCGAGCCCCCTTACCACCCAATACGGAGCAAGACCCGTGCCATCAGGAACCCTTAGCTTTCCGTGGCCGGAAGCTCTCCGTCCGCGCCTTCCTCTTCCCGGTACTGCTGCAGCTTGTAGCGCAACGTGCGTTCGCTCATGCCGAGGCGCTGCGCCGCGAGCTTGCGCGAGCCGCCCACGGCCGCGAGCGTTTCGAGAATATGCGCCCGCTCGAGCGACTTCATGTCCATGGCGGCGCCGGCCGGATGCGCCGTCCCGCCGCTCCGCGCGGGTTCCGGCGCGCCCGCATCCGGCAAGTACAAGTGAGCGCCCTCGATCGTCTCGCCCGATCCCAGTATCGTCGCCCGCTGAATGACATTCTCTAACTCCCGGATGTTACCGGGCCAGCGATAGCGCGTCAATCGGGCCTGCGCGTCCGCCGAGAACGCCAGGCCGCTGCGCCCCGCCACCGTGCCGAAACGCGACAGGGCCTGCCGCGCCAGCGGCAGGATATCGCCGGGCCGCTCCCGCAAGGAGGGAATCTGCAGCGGGAAGACGTTCAATCGGTAGTACAGATCCTCGCGAAAACGCCCTTTTGCGACTTCCTGCGCCATGTCCCGGTTGGATGTCGAGAGAACGCGCACATTGAGGGCGATCGGCTTGTGCGCGCCCACGCGCTCGACTTCCCGTTCCTGCAGCACGCGCAGCAGCTTGGCCTGCAGCGCGAGCGGCATCTCCGAGATCTCGTCCAGCAGCAACGTCCCGTCTTGCGCCTGCTCGAACTTCCCCGCGTGGGACTGGGCCGCACCCGTGAACGCCCCCTTCTCGAAGCCGAACATGGTGGATTCCAGCAGATTCTCGGGAATCGCGGCGCAGTTGATCGCGATGAAAGGGCGCCCCGCCCTGGGGGAATAGCGGTGAATATAGCGTGCCAGCACTTCCTTGCCCGTCCCGCTCTCGCCGGTGATCAGTACGCTCGCCTCGCTCGCGGCGACCCGACGCGCGATGCCCAGCAACTCGAGCGTGCGGGGATCCTCCGCGACGACATCCGCATCCTCCCCCCGGGAGGAAGACAGCATATAGCGCGCGACTTCGGCCAGCAGGCGATCCGGCTCGAAGGGCTTGACCAGATAATCGCAAGCGCCCGCGCGCATGGCCTCCACTGCCTTCTCGATCATGCCGTAGGCGGTCATCATGAGCACCGGCACGTAAGGGTGATGGGACCGGATTTCGCGCAGCAGCGCATACCCGTCCATGGGCGCCATCTGGACGTCCGTCACGACAAGCCCGAACCGCACGCGCGCAAGGATCTCGAGAGCCTGCTCCCCGTCCGATGCCGCCGCCACGTCGTACCCCGACAAGGCCAGCGTGTCGCATAGGGCTTCGCGCAGGTCGCGATCATCCTCCACGATCAGAATGGGCCGGGTACTCATGGCGAGCTCCTGGGCGAGTCCGCCCGTGCCTCGAAGCGCGGCAGGCGGATGACGAATTCGGCCCCGCCCCCGGCGGGCGAGAGCGCCTCCACCTCGCCTCCATGCGCGGAAATGACGCCGCGCACGATCGCAAGGCCCAAACCCGTACCGTCCGCGCGCGTCGTGAAGAAAGGCTCGAAGAGTCGCGCTCGGTGTTCCGGCGCGATGCCGCAGCCCGTATCGAGGATGCTCAGCGTCACGTGCACCGGATCGGCGCGCGCACGCAGGCGCACGGACGCGCCGGGCGCGGAGGCCTGCAGCGCATTCTCCAGAATATTCAGCAACGCCCCCACGATCGCCTTGCGAGCCCCCACGATCGCCGCTCCGTCGCTTTGATCCTCCAGATCGAGCGTGACGAAGCGCTGGCTCATCTGAGGTTCGATCGTCTGCGCGAGCTCGCTCAGGAGGGATGGGATCGAGATCGGCTCTTCGCCCACCGACTCGCCTCGGACGAACAGCAGCATGTCCTGGATCAGCCGCTCCAGATGACGAAGTCTGTCCAAAGCCTTCTCGGCAAACCGGATGCGGTCGGCATCGAAAAGCTGGGGCTTCGCCAGATTGGCGGTGTACAGCAAGGCCGTGGCAAGGGGCGTGCGCAACTGGTGGGCCAGGCTGGCCGCCATCTGCCCCATGGAGGACAGGCGCTGGTGGCGTTCGAGCTGTTCCGAGAGGCGATGCGATTCGGTGATGTCCTGCACGAGCAGAACGGTGCCGCCATCGTCCCAGGCGGCGTCCCCGATGTTGAGCCGGCGCGCGCCGTCCGCGCCGGCTTCGGCAAGCACATATTCGGAGGGGGTTTCGGTCCCTTGCAGACGGTCGGCCATCACGGCTTCCCATGCACGGCCGGCGACCGTTTCGCCAAACAGCGCCTTCGCCACCGGATTGGCCTCCGCCACGCGCCCCGCCGGGTCAAGCACGAGCACTCCGCCCGGCAAAGCCTCGAGCAGGCGCGCCAACCGCCGGGACAAGGCATCCTTTTCTTCGAGCTGACGCCGCAACTCGCTATTGGCGACCGCCAACTCCTGCGTCAGCCGCGCGACCTGCGCCTGCAAATCCTGGTAGGCGCCGGCCAGCTGCAACGAGGTTTCGTTGAACAGGCTGAAGGCCTGCTCGAGATCCTGGGCGCTCAAGCGCGGCGAATTTTGCGACAATGCACGGACTTCCTGCAGTTCACGAATGCGCCGATTGTAACGCGCACAGCAAATCGAAAGAAAGTATCCACGCAACGCGCACCATCCGGGATGGCTGAACGCTTCCCCAGGCCGCCCGGCAACCGCCGCTTTTCAACGGTTCCGGCCTTGTCGCGCGTCCCACGCGCGACCCGCTCTTCGTGCGCGCGCGGGCGGTCCCGACAGGCCCGCGGGGTGCGGCCGCGCACTATCAAGTTTTGTGGGCATGCGCCGATAGAACCGTCGAAGCCTTGGATTCAGGAAGGACCATCACGCATGATCGAGCATGAACAGCTTCGCGGCCGCGGCCTGCCGCGGCCGTCCGCCATAGCGCCGGCAGAGCTGACACGGAAGGCCCGCACCGCGATGACGGCGCACGGCCTCGAACATGCCGTCAAAGATGGAATTTTCGCGTACAATCGCTTCCTGACCCGGGATGGTTGTTATTTTTCACAGCCTGAAGGCATGAACTGTTCTCACCTCTCCCTATCCGGAGCCTAGCACATGTCGGACCTGCTCAAGAAAATCGATGCCCGCACCAAGCTCGCCGGCACGAACAAGCTCGAGATCCTGCTCTTCACGCTGGGCGTCGACGCGCGCTCAGGGCGCAAGGAGGTGTTCGGCATCAACGTCTTCAAGGTGCGCGAAGTCATGCGGGTACCGGAGATCACGCGGGCGCCGGACATGCCCCCGGCGGTGGAAGGCATGATCAGCCTTCGCGGCGCGCTGGTGCCGGTGGTCGACCTGGCCAAATATACGGGCATCGAGGCCGAAGGAAGCCGCGACATCATGATCGTCACCGAATACAACGGGCGCACGCAGGGCTTTCTGGTTGAGGCGGTCGATACTATTTTGCGCCTGGACTGGTCGGCGATGCGCGTGCCGCCGGACATGCTGACCGCGCAGATGGGGGGACTGGTCACCGCCGTGACGGAGTTGCCGGACAGCCGGCTCGTCATGATGATGGACGTGGAAAAGGTGCTCTCCGAGACCACCCACTACGACGACAGCCACCTGTTCGCGGGTCTGCGCCCGCTCGGGCGCACGGACCGGACCGTGTTTTTTGCCGACGACTCGTCGGTCGCGCGCAAGCAAATCGAGCGCACGCTCGACGCCATGGGGGTCAAGTACATCAGCGCGATCAACGGGCTGGCCGCCTGGAACGAACTGCAAAAGCTCGCCGCGCAGGCGGAAATGCGGCAGATGCCGGTGACGGACATGATCCAGGTCATCCTGACCGACGTGGAGATGCCGGAGATGGACGGTTACGTCCTCACCAAGAAGGTCAAGACCGATGCGCGCTTCCAGGGCATTCCCGTGATCATGCACTCGTCCTTGAGCAGCGTAGCCAATCAGAAGCTGGGGATGTCGGTCGGCGTAGACGACTACGTCCCGAAGTTCGAACCGCAGAAGCTGGCTGAGACGCTCACGCGCCTGCTCAATTGAAGGCGGTGTCTCCTGCGAACGGCAAAGACTTCCCTCTTAAGGTGACTGAGCTATGACCAACGTATTGTCCGCAGCGCCCCTCCTCGATTCCATCGACGTGCGAGCCAAGCTCGCCGGCTCGAACAAGATGGAGATTCTCCTGTTCTCCCTGGGGACGCGGGAGCTGTTCGGCATCAACGTCTTCAAGGTACGCGAAGTCAGTCAGACGCCGCCCATCACCAAGACGCCCAACATGCCGCATGGCGTGGAAGGCGTCATCAGCCTGCGCGGCAACATCATTCCGGTCATCGCGCTGTCGAAGCTGCTCAACCTTCAGGCAGAACCCGACGATGCCGAAAGCACGATGATCGTCACGGAATTTTCCCGCCGCACGCAGGGCTTCCTGGTCCACAGCGTCGACCGCATCGTGCGGGTGGACTGGGAGCGCGTCAAACCGCCGGAATCCATGCTGGCGGGCAACGAAAGCCTGATCACCGCGATCACCGAGCTCGAGGATGGGAAGCTCGTGTCCATCCTGGACGTGGAACAGATCTTGGCCAACGCCATCGGCGAGCCCCCCATGCCGGAGCTTCCCCCCATCCACAGCGACGAAGACATCTCCGTCTTTTTTGCCGACGACTCGGCGGTCGCCCGCAAGGAGATCATCGGCGTGCTGGAAAAACTGGGGATCCGGTACACGCAGTCTCACGACGGCCGCGATGCCTGGGACAAGCTGCAGGCGCTCGCCAACCGCGCGGCGCTTGACAAGATGCCGCTGCATGATCACATCAAGCTGATCCTGGTCGACGCCGAGATGCCCGAAATGGACGGTTACGTGCTCACCAAGAACATCAAGTCCGACCCGCGCTTTTCCGGCATCCCCGTGGTCATGCATTCCTCCTTGTCGTCGGAAGCCAATAAGGCCATGGGCAAGCAGGTCGGCGTGGATGCTTATGTGGCGAAATTCGATCCTGTGGTCTTGTCCGAAACCTTGCGTCCCATGCTTAGCCGTTAGGAAAAAACCGATGCGCCTCGCGCCCAGCACGCAGAACCCGCGCCTGACCCAGGCCAAGCCGCCTTGCACCGCATGCCCGCGGCTTCGCGGCTGCGTTGATTTTCTCGATTCCCCTCATCCGTTCGGAGCGGTTCATGGCCGATAAGAATATCAAGTTTCTGATTGTCGACGATTTCTCGACGATGCGGCGCATCGTGCGCAATCTGCTGAAGGAACTGGGATTCAACAACGCCGACGAGGCGGAGGACGGTGTCGCCGCCTTGCACAAGCTCCGCGGCGGCGGCTTCGAGTTCGTGGTCAGCGATTGGAACATGCCGAACATGACCGGCCTCGAACTCCTCAAGTCCATCCGGGCCGATGCCGCGCTGAAGCATCTGCCGGTGCTCATGATCACGGCCGAGGCGAAAAAGGAGAACATCATCGAGGCCGCGCAGGCCGGTGCCAGCGGCTACATCGTCAAGCCATTCACTGCCGCGACGCTCGAAGAAAAACTGAACAAGATCTTCGAGAAGGTCGGCAAGTGACGCGCCTACCCGCAGGCACGTCGAAGGGGCCCGGTTTGAGCGGACGGCCAATCCCGCGCGCGCGCGGCGGCCCCCTCGGCCGCGGCACCGCCGAATGGGAACGTTTCATGGAGCACAAGAAGGACAGCGGCGCGATGCATCTCATAACCTATCCACCGGATTCGTTGGAGTCTCTCGCGTTGGGCAACGATAAGAAAAGGAGATCAATGTGAGCAGCGAGAACGGGGACTCCACAGAACTGGAAGCGCTGTTTGACAGCATCGTCGATGCCGCGCACGCGCCCTCGACGGAGGAAGCGCCGCCCGCGAAAGCGGCGCCTTCGGACACGCCTGAATTGGTCTATGAGCGGCTCGGGCACATGACCCGCCAGCTGCACAACATGCTGCGCGAGCTCGGCTACGAGGAAAAGCTGCAGGAAGCGGCGCAGTATATTCCCGACGCACGCGACCGCTTGAACTACATTGCCGTGCTCACCGAGCAGGCCGCCGAACGCGCCCTCAACGCGACCGATGCCGCCAAGCCTTTGCAGGATCAGCTGTCCGCCGAGGCGACCGTGCTGGGAAGCGAATGGAAGCGCCTGTTCGATCGCGCCTTGAGCGTCGACGAGTTCAAGAAGCTGGTCGGCAAGACCCGCGACTATTTGGCGGGGGTTCCGGAGAAGACCCGCGCCACCAACGAGCAGCTCACCGAGATCATGATGGCGCAGGATTTCCAGGATCTGACGGGACAGGTGATCAAGAAGACCATCGAGATGGCCCAGCAGCTGGAGCAGGGCCTGGTCCAGCTGTTGCTCATGACCACGCCGGCGGAGAAACGGACCGAAGTCGACCAAGGCCTCCTCAATGGCCCCGTCATCAATTCGGAAGGCCGCGCCGACGTAGTCACGAATCAGGCGCAGGTGGACGACTTGCTCGAGAGCCTGGGATTCTAGGCCTCGCGACTGGCGCAAGCTCATCGCTTAATAGCTGATAGGGAAGCCGAGAATGAGTGAATTTGGCGAGATGGAAGAGCTGCTGCAAGATTTCTTGCTGGAGGCCAACGAGCTGTTGTCGGAAGTCGACAACAAGCTGGTCGAGCTCGAGAAACGCCCCAACGATACGGCGCTGCTCCACGATATTTTCCGTGGCTTTCACACCATCAAGGGCGGGGCGGGCTTCCTCAACGTGCATGAGCTCGTGGCGCTATGTCACCGCACGGAAAGCCTGTTCGACAAGCTGCGCAACGGCCAGCTCAAGCTGACGCCGGAAATCATGGACACCATCATGGCGGCCACCGGGGTGGTGCGCGACATGTTCCAGGACTTGAGCGGACGCCAAATGCCCGGGCCTGCCCAAAAGCATCTGCTGGACGCCCTCGATGCCGCCATCGCCGGCCAGGCGCCCGCCGTCGCGCCAAAAGCCGCAGCCCCCGCCCGGCAGGCGGCGGCACCCGCCCCAGGCAGCGGACCCGACTGGAACGTCCTCTACCATGCCCTGCTCGGCGACGAGCCGACGCAGCCTTCCGCACCCCCTCCCGAGCCGGCCGCCGCTCCAGAAATATCCGAGCCCGCAGCCGCCTCCCCTGCGCGCCTGCCCGCCGTGCACAACCAGCCGGCCCCCAAGGAAACGACCATCCGGATCGACACCGAGCGCCTCGATCAGGTCCTTAATCTCTCCGGCGAAATCGGTCTGACCAAGAACCGCCTGACGTGCTTGCGCGCCGATATCCTGCAGGGCAAGAGCGACGGCGAAACGCTGCGAGCGTTGGATGAAGCGGTCAACCAGCTTGACCTTCTGGTCGGCGATCTGCAAAACGCGGTGATGAAGACGCGCATGCAGCCGATCGGGCGGCTCTTTCAGAAATATCCGCGGCTGGCGCGCGATCTCGCCCGTCAACTGGGCAAGGACGTGGAACTCGTCATTTCCGGCGAAGAGACGGAACTCGACAAGACGATGATCGAGGATCTCAACGACCCGCTCGTCCACTTGGTGCGCAACGCCGTCGACCACGGCATCGAAGATCGGGCGGAGCGCGAGGTCGCGGGCAAGCCCTCGAAGAGCGTCATCCGCCTTTCCGCGACGCAGATCGGGGACCATATCATCATCGAGATTTCGGACGATGGGAAGGGCATGCGGCCGGAAGTCATTCGCCAGAAGGCCGTCGAGAAGGGGATCATCGAAGCGGATACGGCCAATACGCTCGACGATCGCCAAAGCTTGAATCTGATCTTCCTGCCGGGGTTCTCGACCAAGGACACCATCTCGAACGTCTCCGGACGGGGCGTCGGAATGGATGTCGTGAAGACCAACATCTCTCGCCTCAACGGCCGCATCGACGTGGTCTCGGTGCCCGGGGAAGGCAGCACCTTCACCATCTCCTTGCCGTTGACCCTGGCGATCCTGCCGGTCCTGGTCGTGGGCCTGGGGCGCCAGCCCTTCGCCATCCCGCTGTCGCTGGTGAGGGAGATCATCCCGATCGACCCGCAGACGGTGCAGCGCGTTTCGGGCCGTGCAACGCTCGTGGTGCGCGAAGAGGTGCTGCCGATCCGCACGCTCGCCAGCCTGATCGGCTGGCCCGAGCAGGGTCCCGCGGCATACGGCGTGCTCATGCAGTGCGGCGATACTGCGTTCGTCCTGGCCATCGACAACTTCATCGGGCGCGACGATGTCGTCATCAAGCCCCTGCTCGACATCAAGCCGAAGGGGATCGCAGGCGCAACGCTGTCGGGCGACGGGGCCATCGTGCTGGTGCTCGACATGGAGGAATTGCTCGCGGCCGGGGCCTCGTCAGGCGCCCAGGCCGCCTTCGCCTGATGGGGGCAGATGAATAACAACGACAAGCTTGCGGAAAACGGGGCCCCTCCCGGAAGCGTGGGAGAGGCCGCGGAGCCGAGATAAGGGCTGCCTTGCGTCCGTCGGCGGTCGCCATGACGCCGAGTTCGTGCAAGGCCGCTGCGGCGCCTTTCGTCAACATCGATTATTCGGAATGCAACGCCATGCACGAGCATGCCTACATTGGTCGCCAGCCGATCCTGGATCGCAACCAGCGCATCATCGGCTATGAGCTGCTGTTCCGGCACCACGCCACAGCCACCACGGCGGAGGTCACCGACGACCTCTCCGCCGGCACACAAGTCATGATCAACACCCTCAGCAATCTGGGCACCGAGTGGCTCCTCGGCGACAAGATGGCCTTCATCAACATTGCCGAGCCCATGATGCAAAGCGACTTCCTCGAGTTGCTGCCGCCCGAGCGCGTCGTGCTGGAAATCCTCGAAAGCGTGGCGTTCACGCCCGAACTCTTCGAGCGGGCCAAGGCATTGCGCGCACAGGGGTTCAAGCTGGCCCTCGACGACTATGTCCCCGGCCCCGATACGGCCGACTGGCTGGACGTGGCCGATTTCGTCAAGCTCGACGTCCAGGACCTGGGCCCCGCCCGAACGGCGGAAATGGTCACCCTGCTGCGCCGGCACAAAGCCAAGCTGGTCGCCGAAAAGGTCGAAACGCACGGCGAGTTCAAGGCCTGCAAGAACCTCGGATTCGATTACTTCCAAGGATTCTATTTCGCGCGTCCTGAGACGCTTGCCGCCAAGGTCCTGAATCCCGCCCATGCCAATGTGCTGCAACTCCTGAACCAGGTACGCAACAATGCCGACGTGAAGGACATCGAGACCGCCTTCAAGCGCGACGTGGCGCTTGCCTTCAAGCTGCTGCGCTACATCAACTCGGTGGGTTTCGGCCTGTCGTGCGAGATCCAGTCGATCCGGCACGCCGTGGCCATCTTAGGCTACCAGCAGCTCTATCGGTGGCTGACGCTCCTGCTGGTGACCGCCGAGACCTCCGACGCCACCCCGCCCGCCCTGATGAAGACGGCCATCACCCGCGGGCGCCTGACGGAACTTCTGGGCCAGCCGTTCTTCGAGCGGCAGGACCGCGACAACTTGTTCATCGTCGGCGTCTTTTCCCTGCTCGACGCGATGCTTGAGATGCCGATGGACAGCGTGCTCGAGAAGCTTTTGCTGCCGGAGACGATCCAGGACGCGTTGCTGACCCGCTCCGGCATGTACGGCCCCTTCCTCGGACTGGCGGAGGCATGCGAAGGCGCTCAGGAAGACGAGATCAACGCGATTGCCGAATCCTTGTCCCTCGAACCCGATGCCGTCAACCAGGCGCACATGGAGGCGCTGGCTTGGGTCGAAACGCTGGGGGTCTGACGGCGGTCAGAGAAACTCGGGCGCGAGCACCAGTCGGAGCAGGGTCTGGGCCTCGTTGTCCCGGACGCGATAGGTGAGCCACCAGACGCCCGCCTTCTTGACGCCCCAGGGGGCCGCCGCGCCGGCGAGAACGAGGGAAGCCACCTCGCCGAGGGTGGGCTGATGGCCCACGACGACGACCGCCCCCTTGGCCTTGGGCCACCCTGCCGCCTTGAGGATTTCGGCAGGTCCGGCGCCCGGGCCCAGCTCAGGCCGGGTCTCGATGGGCCGCTTGAGCGCGAGCGCGGTCTCCTGCGCACGACGCGCGGGGCTGACAAGGATGCTCACCGGGACGGGCAGCCTGGGCGCCAGCCAGCGCGCCATGGCCGCCGCCTGCGCACGGCCCTTGTCGGATAGGGCGCGCTCCATATCGGGAACGCCGTCTTGCGCTTCGGCATGACGCCATAGGATCAAATCCATCGAACCGTTCCTAATCCATCGGCGATAATCAGTTGATGGGTCACCACGGGACATCTTCCCCGCAGTCGCAGCCCGAACAGTGCTGGCTGCTCGCGTGCCGGAGTTGCGCCGGCAGGCCCCGGTGAGCGCCCGATGCGAGGGACTCTGGAGACTGTTTTTCCAGAGGCCGCAAAGGCGCCGGTTCCCCTCGGCGCACTCCTATGCGAGTGTGAGGGATCCCGGACCGGGAACGCGCTACATGCGGCGCTCTCATCACCGAGCGGATCGAGGACCATTGTGACCACACGGGCTTCGCGCGATTCCTTGCAGGTAGCGCAAAGGCGACGTGGCCACCGTCGCGGCACGGCGATAACGCCGCACGCGCCTCGGGGGAGGTTTTGGCCTCCGATCCTTCCGGTGTTGAATTCGTTTGCGTCTTGCTTTTCTTCTTGCGCCTGAGTGGCATGGTATAGATGCCTCCTGCGCTCTTGTTCGCTTGCCGAAGCCGCTCGGCAAAGCCCAGCCCGCGCCGGGCAATGGCCATCGCGGCGGCCTGGTGCACGCTTAGCCCGAGGGGTTGGGCGTGATTCACGGCGCCGATGACCGAGGTATACGCCGGATTGACTTCCAGCACCTCGACGCCGGCACGATGGCAGGCCGCATCCAGCATCGCAAGGGCCTTACCGTAGGCAAAGCTGGAGAGCATGCGGGCGTGCCGCGGGTTGCTCCCTTCGAGATCGCTTTTCTTCTTGCCAAAGTCCAGCCTCTCGTGCACGACCGGCACACCATGGGTGCGGGCGATCCCCGCAATCTCCTTAACGGAGTCCCCCATCATCGCTTCGACCTGCTCGGACGATTTTCCGTAGGTTGGCACGTCGAAGCGCACACTGTCGACCCAGTTGCCGAAGCGATCGATCCGGGTCACCGCGAGATGATCCGCATTGATGTCGATGCCCAGGGCGCCAGCCAGCTTGGAAGTTGTCGCCGTGGCGGTTTCCACGGCAAGGCTTGCGAACACCCGCCAGCCCTTTCCGTCGCGCATGAAGCGGTAGCTGATCGCGGTTCCGGTGCGCTTCATGACGGGCTGCCCCGTCTTCGTGAGACCCTCTATCCGGCACGACGCATTCAGGGCTTCGACGATCTTCTCGTGCCCATAGGCAAAGCGCACGCCCGGGACTTCGACATGGCTGCCGTGCGGGGGCAGGAGGCATCTCGGCAGGCGCACACGCAAGGTCAGGGAGCCATCCGTGGCCCGTGTGGCCACGCAGCCCTGGCACCCCGCCGTCTCGTCCTTGCTTCCCAGGACGAGGAACTGAGAGGAGCGCGCCGCGCGCCAATCCACAAGCCAGGCATCCCGGCCGGCTGCAGCAAGTTCCTCCTGGCGGCGGGTGCGCCCTGACTCTTCAAGGAGGGCGCTCGCGGCATCCCATTGAGCGCCATCGACATAGCCGTTCGCCACGAGATCGAACTGGGCGCGAAAGAGCCTCTTCGAACCGAAGCACAGGCGGATGGCGCCCGCCTCGTGATCGTTCTTGAGGTTACCGAGGCGATCTTCCCTTGTTTTGAGCCGGCGCTTCTTCTGGTGCAGCTTGTGTGCGGCTTTGGCAATGGCGCGCCGGCGCTCGGACTCGCTCATCGGCTTGACCGCGCGTCCGGATTTGAAGGCAACCAAGGGGTCTTGCAGGTCCTGAAGGCGCTGTTCGATCTTGCCGATTGTCTTCTTGGCCCGGCCAATGCGTGCCTCCGCTTCGAGAATAAGATCCGGGCGGCGCTTCCTGATCGAATCGATCTTCCCGTCCAAGCCGATCTTGATGGCGTTGTACTGCCGGGCGGTGAGGCCAAACTCCTGGAGAAAATCGCGCTTGAGGGTATTGGTGTCGCGGCCATCGGCTTGCCTTGCGGCGAAGAGGCTACGCTCCGCGCGCCCGAACAGCGCCGCGTAGGCAGCCAGCGCCGCATCGACCGCCGGATCTGGCTCAAGGCGCGTTTGGTAGGTGAATGTCTTTGCGTCAGGCATCGCTGGTAATGGCGTCGACTGCCTTCCGGGCCTTGTTCCGGGCCGACCGGCGCCCATGCAGGCGGGCACAGAAGGAGGTGAGCACTTCAATTTCGGCACCGAAGCGCATCAGGCGGTCGCGGTGCTCCACGACGATGGCGGTGACCGCCGGGTCGGAGAGCAGCTTCATCAGCCTGGGCCTGTGACCATTGAGCCCGGAGCCGACTTCGGCTGCGGTGCGCACGACCACGAGGCGCTGCGATGCCGCATGCGCAGCCAGCCGCCAAGCCGCGCGTCAAGGTCGTTCTTCTGGTCGGAAGACGACACCTGGGCATAAAGCGCCGCGCCGCCCGCCGGCGAGGCTTGATCGTCCAGCGTGACGAATACCGCGCCAGTCGGCGTCTGAAACGCCGGCACGGGCAGATTGCCGTCGTGCCACCATTTCCATGCCGTTTGGTAATGGACCCCCATCAGCACAGCCCATTCCTTCAGCTTCAGCGGCTTCGTTGTCATACTGAATACAGCATAGCCGACCTATGCCAATTGCAACTGACTTATTACGAACCTGCTAGAATCCCACTCCGCGCGTGAGCGACAGGGCCTACCAGCCGTGGCCGCGAATCTTCTCGAGCCAGAATAGGCCGATGACGGTCTTGGTTTCCGAGATCCTGCCCGTGCGCACCCATTCCATGGCCTCTTCTTGCGACACTCGGAAGCTCTCGACGAACTCGTCCTCGTCCGGACGGGCACCCTCGAAGGAAAGCCCTGTCGCCAGAAAGAACTCCAGCCGCTCGTCGGAGTATCCGATGCACGGATGGATGCGGGTCAGCCGGCGCCAATGGCCGGCCGAATAACCGGTCTCTTCCAGGAGCTCGCGCCGTGCACAGGCGTCGGGCGACTCATGGGCTTCGAGCTTGCCGGCGGGAAACTCGTAGAAGACGCGCCGCAGCGGATAGCGGTATTGCCGCTCGAGCAGCACATCGCCGTTGTCGAACACGGGCAGGCACACCACGGCGCCCGGGTGCACGATGTATTCGCGGGTCGCTTCATGGCCGTTGGGAAGGCGCACCCGATCTTCCCGAACGTGGAGAAGCCGTCCATGATAGACCGTCCGCGAGGCGAGCTCCGACTCGCTCAGATCCGTTCCGTGCGCGGCCCCTCCATCGGGCTCGCCCGGGGTCGGCTCATCACTCACCGGCGCGTCGTCGCCACAGATAACGGTAGACGAAGCCCGGGTAGGCGAACACCAGAAACAGGCAGGCAGTGACCACATAGAAGATCCATTGCTGCTTCGCCACGGCGCCTAGCTGCGCCTCAAGCAGACGGGCGACCCCGCCCACGACGAAATACAGGGCCACCAGTTCGAGGAGTCGCCAGCCCAGCGCCTTGCGGCCCGAGCGCGGGCGACGAACGAAAAACACGCGTTCATTGAAGAACGGTAGGTTGGCGGCGAAAAGCGCCAGGGCCAGCAGCAAGGTGGTATTAGAGCTCATTTATAATGAATGCCAGATCGAATAAGTGCACAAGGCCATCAGCGGCTGGGGCAAGATGCCCAGCGCCAGCACGGCCAGCCCGTTTGCGCTCATGAGAACCCCCACGTCCGCGTGCGCGCGACATGCGGACGGGTCGCTGGGCGCATCGAAATACATGAGTTTCACGATGCGCAAATAATAGAACGCGCCGACCACGGAGAACAGCACCGCCGCGACGACGAGGCCCACATACCCCGCATCGAGGGCGCTGGAGAGCACCGCGAGCTTCGCATAGAATCCGGCCGTCGGCGGAATTCCCGCCATCGAAAACATGAGGATGAGCATCAGGAAAGCGTACCACGGGCTGCGCTGATTGAGTCCCTTGAAATCATCCAGATGTTCCGCCTCGAAACCCTGCCTTGACAGCAGCATCACCATGCCAAACGCGCCCAGGCTCATGAGCACGTAGACCAGAACGTAGAACATGGCGGCGCCGTAGCCTTGCAGGTTACCGCTCAGGAAACCCAAGAGCACGAACCCCATGTGCGAAATCGTCGAATACGCCAGCATGCGTTTGATGTTGGATTGCGCGATCGCCGTGATGTTCCCGATGGCGATGGACAATACCGACAGGATCACCAGCATGCCGGACCAGTCGTGCGCCAGCGGCTGCAGTCCGCCCGCCAGCAACCGGATCACGAAGCCGAACGCCGCGATCTTGGGGGCCGTGCCGATGAACAGCGTCATCGCGGTCGGGGCGCCCTGGTAGACATCGGGCACCCACATATGGAACGGCACAACCCCCAGTTTGAAGGCGAGCCCCGCGACCAGGAACACCAATCCGAACACCAGCACGGTGTGGTCCTTCACGCCATGCGCGAGAACGCCGGCAATCCCGCTCAGATCGAGATGGCCGGTCACGCCATAGACCATCGACATGCCGTACAGCAGAAGCCCGGAGGCCAGAGCCCCCAACACGAAGTACTTGAGGGCAGCCTCGGTGGCCACCGCCGAGTCGCGCGAGAGCGCCACCAGCGCATAGAGGCACAGCGCCTGCAACTCGAGCCCCAGGTACAGCGCCAGGAAATTGCCGGCCGAGATCATGATCATCATCCCTAAGGCCGCGAACAGCACCAGCACGAAGAACTCTCCCCGGAACAGGCCGCGCACCTGCAGGTACGACTTCGAATAGACCAGCATGGCCGAGATGCTCACATAGAGCATGAGCTTGAGCACATCGGCGACGGGGTCTTCGATAAACAGGCCGTGAAAGCCCGTCACGGTTTCCCCGTGCGCGCCTTGCGCGGTCAGCAGCACGGCCCCGAGCAGCGTCAGTTGCGTCGCCGCATAGGTGACGAATCGATGGCGATCCGCGATGAAGGCATCGACGAGGAGAATGAGCGAGCCCATGCACAGGACGAAGATTTCCGGGAGCATGGGTGCGAGATCGTGCCAGCTAACAAGGCTCATGAAGGTCCCTTCGTGCCGCGATGGCCATGAGAAACGCAAACTGGCGCATTCAAGCCCCCTTGAGCTTGCTTTGCGCCACGTGTGACAAGAGATTCGCCACCGAGGAATGCATGACCTCGGTAAAGGGCAAGGGGTACACGCCCATCGCGAGCACGACCACCGCCAAGCTGCCCAGGATCAGGAACTCGCGCGTCGACAGATCGCTCAAGCCTTCCACCCGGGGATTGGTGATTTTGCCGAAGATCACGCGCTTATACATCCACAAGGTATAGGCGGCGCCGAAAATCAAGGTCGTGGCGGCGGCAGCCGAGTACCAGAAATTCACCTTCATCGATCCCATGATGACCATGAATTCGCCCACGAACCCGCTCGTCGCGGGCAACCCGGAATTGGCCATGGCGAACAGCATGAACAAGGTGGCGAACAAGGGCATGCGGTTGACCACCCCGCCATAGTCATTGATCTGCCGCGAGTGCAGGCGATCGTAGAGCACGCCAACGCACAGGAACAGCGCGCCGGAAACGAAACCGTGAGAAATCATCTGCACCAGCGCCCCTTCCGTCCCGAAGCGGTTGAACAGGAAGATCCCCAAGGTGACGAACCCCATGTGGGAAATGGAGGAATAGGCGATGAGCTTTTTCATGTCGCCTTGCACCAGGGCGACGAGCCCGATGTAAACCACCGCGATCAAGGAGAGCGTGATCATGAACCCGGACAGCAGGTGGCTGGCATCGGGCGCGATCGGCAGGCAAAAGCGCAGGAAGCCGTAGGCGCCGAGCTTCAGCATGATCGCCGCCAGCACCACCGAGCCCCCGGTGGGCGCCTCCACGTGCGCGTCCGGGAGCCACGTATGGACCGGCCACATCGGCACTTTCACCGCAAAGGCCATGAAGAACGCGAGGAAGATCAGGACTTGCGCCTCCAGGCCTAACGGCAGTTGCTGGTAATCCAGGATGTCGAAGCTGCCGCCTGAGCGCTGATAGAGGTAGATGAAGGCCACCAGCATGAGCAGCGACCCCAGCAGGGTGTACAGGAAGAATTTGACCGCCGCGTAGACGCGATTAGGCCCCCCCCATACGCCGATCACCAGGAACATGGGGATCAGCATGGCCTCCCAGAAGACATAGAACAAGATGGCATCGAGCGAGGCGAACACGCCGTTCATCAAGCCCGACATGATCAGGAAGGCGGCCATGTACTGGGCGACACGCTTTTCGATGACCTTCCAGCCGGCCGCCACCACCACCACGGTGGTGAAACTCGTCAGCAGGATGAAGAGCACCGATATCCCGTCCACGCCCAGATGGTAATTGACGTGCAGCGCCTCGATCCAGGGATGCAGTTCCGTGAACTGCATCCCTGCGGTCTGCACATTGAACTGCGTGTAGAGCGGGATCGAAGCCAGGAAGCCCGCCACCGCGCCGACCAGGGCGACCCACCGCGCCAGCCGGGCATTGCGGTCCGAGCCGGTAGCGAGCACCAGCACGCCAAAGAGGATCGGAACCCAGATCACCAAGCTAAGCCATGGAGTCGAAGCCATCATCACCTTCCTGTGTTGTATGCGCCCGTAGAATATTCATCCGGTCTTGGTCTCAGCCCTTCGCAAACCAGATGAGCGCGGCGACGCCGATGATCATGGCAAAGGCGTAGTGGGAAATCAGCCCGGACTGAAGCCGCCGGGTGAAGCGCGCGGAGAGGGCCACCATGCGGGCCACCCCGTTGACGAAAAACCCGTCGATGACGCGCACGTCGCCCCAGCGCCAGAGCACGCCGCCAAGCCGCCTCGCCCCCCCGGCAAAAAACCAGTCGTTGAACTCGTCGAAGCCATACTTGTGCTCGAGGATCGCATAGATCAGCGAAAAACGGTCCTTGATGCGCGCCGGCAAGTCGGTCCTCTTGAGGTACAGGAACCACGCCGTGCCGATGCCGGCGAGCGCCAGCCACAACGGGGCCGAAAAGAAACCCTGGGCAATCGCCCCGAGCGTGCCGCCGTGCGCCTGGAAGGCCTCGCCCATCTGCGCGGCCCAGGCATGCGGCGCCTGCACCATGATCGCGGACCCAAAATAGTTGCCGTAGAGCATCGGCTGCACAAACAGGAAACCGGACGCAAAGGCGGGAACCGCAAGCGCCACGAGGGGCACCCACACGACCCAGGGCGATTCCTTGAGATGGGCGCGCGTATGTTCGTCCATGCGCGGACTCCCGTGGAAGGTCATGAACAGCATGCGAAAGGTATACAGTGCCGTCACGAACACGCCCGAAAGCACGGCAAAGTGCGCGAAGCCCGCCCCGGGGAGCGTCGAGTGCCCGATGGCCTCGATGATGGCGTCCTTGGAGAAGAATCCGGCGAACGGCGGAATGCCGGCAAGCGCAAGCGAGCCGATCAGGGCGGTCCCATAGGTGATCGGCATGTACTTCCTGAGGCCCCCCATCTTGCGCATGTCCTGCTCGTGATGCATGGCCATGATGACGGAACCGGCCGCCAAAAACAGCAGCGCCTTGAAGAAGGCATGGGTCATGAGGTGGAAGATCGCCGCGCTGTAGGCCGATGCGCCCAGGGCCGCCGTCATGTAGCCCAACTGCGAGAGGGTCGAATAGGCCACCACCCGCTTGATGTCGTTCTGGATCACCCCCAGGAAGGCCATGAACAGTGCCGTAATCCCGCCGATCACCATGACCACCGACAAGGCGGTGTCCGACCACTCGAAGATGGGCGACATGCGCGCCACCATGAAGATCCCGGCCGTGACCATGGTGGCGGCGTGGATGAGCGCCGAGATGGGCGTCGGGCCTTCCATCGAGTCCGGCAGCCACACGTGCAGGGGGAACTGGGCGGACTTCCCCATCGCCCCGACGAACAGGAGCAGGCTGATCACCGTGAGCAGCATCCAGGGGTGCCCGGGAAACAGCGTGACCGCAACATGCGTCGCCGCGGGGACCTGCGCGAACACGGCGCTGTAATCGAGGGTGCCGAACTGACGAAGGACGAGCGCCACACCCAAGAGGAAGCCCAAATCGCCGACGCGATTCACCAGGAAGGCCTTCAGATTGGCGTAGATCGCGCTCGGACGCGTGTACCAGAAACCGATCAGCAGGTACGATACCAGCCCCACCCCCTCCCAGCCGAAGAAGAGCTGCAGAAAGTTGTTCGCCATGACCAGCATCAGCATGGCGAAGGTAAAGAGCGATATGTAGCTGAAGAAGCGCTTGTAGCCGGGATCGTCGTGCATGTAGCCGATGGTGTAGACATGCACCATCAGCGAGACGAACGTCACCACCACCATCATGAGCGCGCTCAGACGGTCGATCAGGAAGCCGATGTGAAGGGGGGTGGCTCCGGCGACGAGCCAGGTGTAGACCGTCCCGTTGTAGGTATGGCCGGCCAGGACATCCAGGAATATGACCAGCGATGCGACGAAGGAGAAGGCGACCCCCAGGATGGTCACGCTGTGGGCGAGCCGCCTGCTGATCCAGTGTCCCAGGAGTCCTGCCACCGCCGCACCGATCAGCGGGCTGAGCGGCACCCACAAGTAAAGCATCTGCATGGTCGTCATAAGAGTGTCCGAATCGGTGTCGTGATGGAGAACGCCCGTCTAGCCGCGCAACTGATCGAGGTCATCCACGTCGATGGTCTTGAGGTTGCGGAAAAGCACCACCAGGATGGCCAGACCGATGGCCGCCTCTGCGGCGGCAACCGTGAGGATAAAGAAGACGAACACCTGCCCGGCCATGTCGTTCAGATAATGGGAGAAAGTGATGAAGTTCAGATTGACGGCGAGCAGCATGAGCTCGATCGACATGAGAAGGATGATCACGTTGCGGCGGTTGAGGAATATCCCCAGCACGCTGATGCAGAACAAAATGGCCGCCAGGACCAGATAATGCGAGATAGTGAGCAACGGTGTCTCCCTGGATTTATTCCTGCGACTCGAGCGTCTCCGCGCGCGGCGTAGCCTTCATCTTGACCATACGCACGCGGTCTTGCCGCTTCACCGAGACCTGGGCCGCCGGATTCTGGTATTTGGTGTCCTTGCGGTGGCGCATGGTGAGCGCGATCGCCGCCACGATCGCCACCAGCAGGATCACCGCCGCGACCTCGAAAGGATAGAGGTATTGGGTATAGAGGAGACTTCCGAGGGCCTTGGTGTTGCTGTAGCCCGCGGGCTCGGTCGCCCCCTGGGATCCGAACGAGCGTCCATAGAGGACGGTGGTCATCTCGAAGCCCATGAGGGCGGCGACCGTCACGGCCACCGGCAGATAGCTCCAGAAGCCCTCGCGCAGCTTGGTGAGATTGAGGTCCAGCATCATCACGACGAACAGGAACAGCACCATGACCGCGCCGACGTAGACGAGCACCAGCGTGATCGCGAGGAACTCGGCCTCCAGGAGAATCCACAGGCCGGCCGCGGTGAAGAAGGCCAGCACCAGCGCCAGGGCGGCGTGCACCGGATTTCGGGCAGTCACCACCCGCAGGCCCGAAGCGACCAGGATCGCGCCGAAGCTATAGAATACAAAGGTCTCAAAATCCATTTAGGGCGCCCAAAAAGTTCCGTACGGTTGCAAGGCCCACATCTTAGCGGTATTTGGCATCACAGGCTCGATCCTTGGCGATCTGGCTTTCGTACCGCTCGCCCAGCTCAAGCAGCATGGGCTTGGTATACAGCAAGTCGCCGCGTTTCTCGCCGCAGTATTCGAAGATGCGCGTCTCGACAATGGAATCCACCGGGCACGATTCCTCGCAAAAGCCGCAAAAGATGCATTTGGTGAGGTCGATGTCGTAGCGCGTCGTGCGCCGCGTCCCGTCGGCGCGCGCGGCCGACTCGATGGTGATCGCCAGGGCCGGGCACACGGCCTCGCACAGCTTGCAGGCGATGCAGCGCTCCTCGCCATTGGGATAGCGGCGCAGCGCGTGCAAGCCCCGGAAGCGCGGCGACTGCGGCGTGCGTTCCTCCGGATACAGCACGGTGATCTTGCGCGCGAACAGCTGGCGCCCCGTCAGTGCCATGCCCTTCAGCAGCTCGATCAGCAGGAAGCTCGAAAAGAAGTTCTTGATGCGGTTCATGGCAGGCCTTCGTATCCTCAATGGACCAGGTAGCGGTAAGGCGTCTGCAGGACCAGCCCGACGGCCACGATCCAGACGAGGGTCACGGGAATGAACACTTTCCAGCCCAGCCGCATGATCTGGTCGTAGCGGTAGCGCGGAAAGGTCGCGCGCGCCCACAGGAACAGGAGCAGCATGAAAGCGACCTTGCCCAGCAGCCAGAGGAAGCCCGGGATCCAGGTGAAGGGGGCGACGGGAAACAGCGGCTCCCATCCGCCCAGGAACAGGAGGCTCGCAAGCATGGCCACCAGGATCATGTTGGCGTACTCAGCCAGGAAAAACACGGCGAAGGCCATGCCGGAGTATTCCACGTGAAAGCCCGCGACGATCTCGGATTCCCCCTCCGCCACGTCGAAGGGCGCCCGGTTGGTCTCCGCCACGCCGCTGATGAAGTAGACGACGAACAGGGGCGCGAGCGGCAGCCAGTACCAGTGAAACACGCCTCCTCGCTGGGCCTGCACGATGTCGATCAGATTGAGGCTATGCGCGGCCATCAGAACGCCCACCAGGGCAAACCCCATGGCGATCTCATAGGAGACGATCTGTGCGGCCGAGCGCATGGCGCCCAGGAAAGCATACTTGGAATTGGACGCCCACCCGGCGATGATCACCCCGTACACGCCCATGGAGGTCATCGCGAGGATATAGAGCAGCCCGGCATCGATGTTGGCGAGCACCATGCGCGGGCTGAAGGGAACCACCGCCCAGGCCGCAAGTGCCGGCGCGATCATGAGCATGGGCGCCACGACAAACAATCCCTTCGAGGCCCCGGAGGGCACGACAATTTCCTTCATCAGGAGCTTCAGACCATCCGCGATGGGTTGAAGCAAGCCCTTGAAACCCACGCGGTTCGGTCCGATGCGCACTTGCATGTAGCCGATCACCTTGCGTTCGGCATACGTCAGGTAGGCCACGCCGATCATCAGCGGCGCGATGATCGCGATGATCTTGACGAGCGCCCAGACCGGCGTCCATGCAATCCCGAGGATCCCTTGCCAAAATGCCATCATGTCTTCTCTATCAGGCGGAAACAGGTGAAATGCCCGGTCGGACGCCCAGGGCCTCGACCGTGACCTCGCCAAACATGGCGTCCAGGCCGGCGGTCGCCGGATGCCCGGCGGCCAGCCGCACGCAGCCGTCCGGCAGCCGATCGTCCGCACGCACCCGCACCTCGGCCGCACCCTGCCCCTGGCGGATGCGCACCCGATCATCACTCGCGACGCCCAGCCGCGCCATCAGCCGAGAGGTCATCCAGGCCACCGGCTCGGTCGCGCCCTTCGTCGCCTGCAACGCGCGCGCGCGGCGCACGATCGCATCGGCATAGTAGGGAGGGATCTCCCCGATGCGCTCGAGTTCGGTCGCCGGCATGTCGGGCACGTCGTCCTCGCACGCGACCCGGTTCTCGAGCATCGCGGGGACCAGCGTGCCCATGGCCATGCGCACGTCATTGACCGTCTCGTAATCGAAGCCGGCGAGCGACAACAAGTTCCCCAACACGCGCAGCACCTTCCACGCCGGACGCGCCTCGCCTTGCGGCGTGACCGCCGCCTGGAAGCTTTGGAGCCGTCCCTCGGTGCTGATGAAACTCCCGGCGGTTTCGCTGAAGGGCGCGATGGGCAGAATCACGTCGGCATACTCGGGGGCACGCGTCTTGAAGGCGGTGAACGCCACCACGAACTCGGCTTCGTGCATGGCGGCCAGCGCACCCGCGGGATCGCGGCAGTCGAGCTCCGGCTCCACGCCCAGCAGCACATAGGCCCGTCGGGGGGTCGCGAGCATCTCCCCGGCATTGCGGCCATGCAGCGCGTCGGCACCTATGGGGTTGGGCACGGCCCCCGCGACGTAGGCTCCCACGCTGTTGGCCGCTTCCCCCAGCACGCCGAAGGTGCTGCCGGTGACCCGCGCGAGATCCTGCGCCAGCAGGGCAAGGCGCCCATAGGCGGGGTGATGTTGAGCCAGATTGCCGAGCAGCACGCTGGTCGCCTGACCTTCGATCAAGGAGCGCGCAGTGGCCCGGGCGGCTTCGCGCACCTCGATGGCCGCCCGTTTCCAGCGGGCCGGCACCTCGACGCCTTGATGCTCGCAGGCGGCGTGCACGATTTCCAGAATCGTATCCGCCAGCGCGGAGGGCCGTACGATGAACCGGTTGGCGATGGGGACCAGGAGATCATCGTCGGTCGGATTCACGACATGCAATTCGGCGCCCCGCTTCACCGCCTGTCGCAGCCGCTGCGCAATCAAGGGGTGATCCTTGCGCAAGGTGCTGCCGATGACCAGGACGGCGTCGAGCGCCGAGAGCGAGGCGACGCTCTGGCCCAGCCAGGGCGCGCCCGACCGCGCAAGGTCAAGGCTGAAGTCGGCCTGCCGAAGGCGGTGGTCGACGTTGCCGCTGCCCAGTCCGCGCATCAGCTTCTGCAACAGATAGAGCTCTTCCAACGTGGCGTACGGCACCGCCAGCGCGCCGATCGCGTCCGGCCCGTGGTCGGCGCGGATGCGCGCCAATGCCGCGGCGACGTGTTCCAGCGCCTCCTGCCACTCGCACTCGCGCAGGTGCCCGTCGCGGGAGATCATCGGACGCGTCAGCCGTTCCTCGGAGTTGAGCGCCTCGTAGGAGAAGCGATCCTTGTCGGACAGCCAGCACTCGTTGATCGCCTCGTTTTCCAGGGGGAGCACCCGCATGACGCGGTTTTGCTTGACCTGCAGCCGCAGGTTGGAGCCCAGGGCGTCGTGCGGGCTCACGGATGGCCTCGACGAGAGCTCCCAGTTGCGCGCGGTGTAACGGAACGGCTTGCTGGTGAGCGCGCCCACCGGGCACAGGTCGATGATGTTGCCGGACAGCTCCGAATCCACCGTGCGCGCGACGAACGGGGTAATCTCCGCATGCTCGCCGCGTCCGATCATCCCCAGTTCCTGGATGCCGGCGATCTCTTGTCCGAAGCGCACGCAGCGCGTGCAATGAATGCAGCGCGTCATGTCAGTGGCGACCAGGGGCCCCAGGTCCTTGTTGAGCACCACCCGCTTGGCCTCCCCGTAGCGCGAGCTGCTCGCCCCATAGCCCACCGCGAGGTCCTGCAATTGGCACTCGCCCCCCTGGTCGCAGATGGGGCAGTCCAGGGGGTGATTGATCAGGAGAAACTCCATGACCCCTTTTTGGGCTCGAACGGCGCTCTCCGAATGGGTGAACACGCGCATCCCCTCGGTCACGGGCGTCGCGCAGGCCGGGAGCGGCTTGGCGGCTTTCTCCACCTGGACGAGGCACATCCGGCAGTTGGCCGCGATGGACAGCTTCTTGTGGTAGCAGAAATGCGGAATATAGATCCCGGCCTCGCGTGCGGCATCCATGATGGTGCTGCCGTCCGCCACCGTTACGTCCTTGCCGTCGATCTCAAGTTCAATCATAGGAATTCCCGATCGTTCCTCGCGCCGCCCGCCTTACACCATGCACGTGCCATGCTGGATGTGGTGCTCGAATTCGGCCCGGTAATGCTTGAGGAAGCTCTTGACCGGCGTGGCCGCCGCATCGCCCAGCCCGCAGATCGTGCGCCCGCCGATGTTGCTCGCCGCCTGCTCGAGGAGAACCAGGTCCTCGGGACGTCCCTGCCCGTGCTCGATGCGATGGATGATCCGGTACAGCCATCCGGTACCTTCCCGGCACGGCGTGCACTGCCCGCACGATTCCTCGAAATAGAAGTAGGACAACCGCTCCAGCGCGCGCACCATGCACACCGTCTCATCCATGACGATCACGGACCCCGCGCCGAGGGACGAACCCGCCTTGGCGATCGCGTCGTAGTCCATGGTCAGATCCATCATCACCTCACCCGGCACCACGGGGACCGAGGATCCGCCCGGGATGCACGCCTTGAGGCGGCGCCCGCCGCGCATGCCCCCCGCCAGATCGAGAAGCTCCCGGAAGGGCGTGCCGAGCGGCACCTCGTAGTTGCCCGGCCGATTGACGTGCCCCGACACGGAAAAGATCTTGGTGCCGCCGTTGTTGGGCTTGCCCAGTTCGAGAAACGTCTGGCCGCCGTGCCGGACGATGTACGGGATGCAGGCGTAAGTCTCTGTGTTGTTGACGTTGGTGGGTTTGCCGTACAGGCCGAAGCTCGCGGGAAAGGGCGGCTTGAAGCGCGGCTGCCCCTTCTTCCCCTCGATGGACTCGAGCAACGCCGTTTCCTCGCCGCAGATATAGGCGCCATACCCGTGATGATTATGCAGGTGGAAACAAAAATCCGTGCCGAATAGGCGATCGCCGAGGAACCCGCCCGCATAGGCCTCGGCCACCGCCTCCTCGCAGCGTTCATAGACCTCGAAGATCTCGCCGTGGATGTAGTTGTAGCCCGTCCGGATGTTCATCGTGTAGGCGGCGATCGCCATCCCCTCGATCACGACATGGGGATTGAAGCGCAGGATATCGCGGTCCTTGAAGGTGCCCGGCTCGCCCTCGTCGGAATTGCACACGAGATACTTGTCGCCCGGCAGATGGCGCGGCATGAAGCTCCATTTGAGCCCGGTCGGAAAACCGGCTCCGCCGCGCCCCCGCAAGCCCGACTTCTTGACCTCGTTGATGATCACCTCGGGCGGCACCTGTTCTGTCACCAGGCGGCGCAAGGTCTCATAGCCGCCGGCGCTGCGATACGTCTCGAGGGTCCACGGGCGATCCAGATGCCGGGTATTGAAGATGACTTCGTTGGCCATATCGGGTCTATTCCAGCTCGGAGAGGAGGCGGTCGAGTTTCTCCGGCGTGAGGAAGCCCTCCATGCGATGATTGTTGATGGTGCACAGCGGGGCGTCCCCGCAGGCGCCCATGCATTCGGCGGCCCGCAGCGTGAATTTGCCGTCGGCGGTGGTTTGTCCCACCTCGATGTTGAGGCGCTTCTTCAGATGCTCGACGATATCCAGGGCGCCCGTGAGGGTACACGAGAGATTGGTGCATACCGTGATCTTGTACTTGCCCACGGGCGCGAGCTCATACATGTTGTAGAAGGTGGCGACCTCGCGCACCGCGATCGGCGGCATGTCGAGATACTGGGCCACGAACGCCATGGTCTCGTCGGACAGCCAGCCCTTCTCGACCTGGGCAAGCCGCAGTGCCGACATCACTGCCGAGCGGCGCTGCTCGGGCGGATACTTGGCGATTTCCTTGTCGATGGCGGCGAGTGTTTCGCTGGATAGCATTTAGCGGTCGATCTCCCCAAACACGATGTCCTGCGTTCCGATGATGGCGACGACGTCGGCGATCATATGCCCGCGCGCCATCTCATCCATGGCGGCCAGATGCGCGAAGCCCGGCGCGCGGATCTTCATGCGATAGGGCTTGTTCGCCCCGTCGGAAACGAGGTAGATGCCGAACTCGCCCTTGGGATGCTCCACGGCCGCATAGACCTCCCCCTCGGGGACGTGCATGCCCTCCGTGAAGAGCTTGAAATGGTGAATCAGCTCTTCCATGCTCTCCTTCATCGCCACGCGCGAGGGCGGCGCCACTTTGTGGTTGTCCGCCATCACCGGCCCCGGATGCGTGCGCAGCCAGTCGACGCACTGCCGGATGATGCGGTTGGACTGGCGCATCTCCTCGATGCGCACGAGGTAGCGGTCATAGCAGTCGCCGTTGACCCCGACCGGGATATCGAACTCGACGTCCCGGTACACTTCGTAAGGCTGCTTCTTGCGCAAATCCCACTCGACCCCGGAGCCGCGCAGCATCGGCCCGGTGAAGCCCAGCGCCAAGGCCCGCTCGGGCGATACGACCCCGATGCTGACCGTGCGCTGCTTCCAGATGCGATTGTCGGTCAGCAGCGTCTCGTACTCGTCGACATAGCCGGGAAAGCGCCGGGTGAAGTCCTCGATGAAGTCGAGCAGCGAGCCGGTGCGGTTCTCGTTGAGCGCCTTGACGGCCGGGGCATGGTGATAACGGCTCGCCTCATACTGCGGCATGCTGTCCGGCAGATCGCGGTAGACGCCGCCGGGCCGGTAGTAAGCCGCATGCAGCCGGGCCCCGGATACCGCTTCGTAGCAATCCATCAAATCCTCACGCTCGCGGAAGGCGTAGAGGAAGACGGTCATCGCGCCCACGTCGAGCGCATGCGCGCCGAGCCAGAGCAGATGGTTGAGCAGGCGCGTGATCTCGTCGAACAACACTCGGATGTACTGCGCGCGGACGGGCACTTCGAGTCCGAGGAGCTTCTCCACCGCCATGACGTAGGCGTGCTCGTTGCACATCATCGAAACGTAGTCCAGGCGGTCCATATAGGGCAGCGTCTGGAGGAAGGTCTTGCTCTCGGCGAGCTTCTCGGTGGCCCGGTGCAGGAGGCCGATATGGGGATCCGCGCGCTCGATCACCTCCCCATCCAGTTCGAGGACGAGGCGAAGCACGCCGTGGGCCGCCGGATGCTGCGGCCCGAAGTTCATGGTGTAGTTGCGGATTTCAGCCACCGTAGTTCTCCTCGCGGACGATGCGCGGCACGAGCTCACGGGGTTCGATGCTGACCGGCTGATAGACGACCCGCCGCTCATCGGGGTCATAGCGCATCTCGACGTGGCCTGAAAGCGGGAAGTCCTTGCGGAAAGGATGTCCCACGAAGCCATAATCGGTCAGAAGGCGGCGCAGATCGGGGTGGTTTTCGAACAGGATCCCATACAGGTCGAACGCCTCCCGTTCGTACCAGTTGGCGGCAGGCCAGAGAGGAAGCACCGAGGGCACCACCGGCCATGCGTCATCGGCGGCGAACACCCGCACCCGCAGCCGCCAGTTGTGCGTCACCGACAGCAGGTGATAGACCGCGGCAAAGCGCGGTCCCTGCCATCTGCCGTCGCCGTGCTGGGCGTAGTCGATGCCCGCCAGGTCAATCAGCTGCTCGAAGCGAAGGCGCGAATCGTCCCTCAGGGTCTGCGCGACCTCCAGCCAGGCGCTCGCGCCCACCACCAGTGTGAGTTCCTCAAGCCTTTCAGTGAGAGAGACAACCTTTCCCTCCAGGGTCTCGGCGATCGCCGCAGCCAGTCTGTCCAGTGAGGACGCCATTCACATCCCGGTGCCGGCGCCGCGTCTCAGGGTCTGGTGACCCGGACGCGCAGCGTGGCTCCGCTCCTTTGCAAGAATTGATTCGTTCGCCGGAGCCAAAAATCGCCCCGCGCCTTCCGCCTACCCCTTAGCGCGCAATTGTGTTGGTCCGCCTGATCTTGTTCTGCAGCTGCAAGATGCCGTAGAGCAACGCTTCCGCCGTCGGCGGACAGCCGGGAACATAGATGTCTACCGGCACGATGCGATCGCACCCGCGCACGACCGAGTACGAGTAGTGGTAATAGCCCCCGCCGTTGGCACACGACCCCATGGAAATCACCCAGCGCGGCTCGGCCATCTGGTCGTACACCTTGCGCAAGGCGGGCGCCATCTTGTTGGTCAGGGTGCCGGCCACGATCATCACGTCGGACTGCCTGGGACTCGGCCGGAAGACCACCCCGAAACGATCCAGGTCGTAGCGCGAGGCCCCCGCTTGCATCATCTCCACCGCACAGCAGGCGAGCCCGAAGGTCATCGGCCAGAGCGAGCCCGTGCGGGTCCAGTTGATGAGCTTGTCCGCGGTGGTGGTCACGAACCCCTTGTCGAGAACGCCTTCTATTCCCATTCCAAGGCTCCCTTCGTCCATTCGTACACGAAGCCCACCAGCAGGATGCCCAGAAAGACCATCATGGCGACGAAGCCGGTCCAGCCGAGCTTGTCGAGCACTACCGCCCAGGGAAACAGGAACGCGATCTCGAGATCGAACAGGATGAAAAGGATCGCCACCAGGTAGTAGCGGACATCGAATTTCATGCGGGCGTCTTCGAAGGCCTCGAAGCCGCACTCGTAAGGAGAGAGTTTCTCGCTATCCGGACGGTGGGGCGCCAGCAAGCGGCCCATGAGCACGGGCACCAGACCGAACGCCAAGCCGACAAGGATGAACAACAAGATGGGAAAATAACCCGCAAGCATGTCCAATTGGCTCCTGCACACGCGTCCAATGCGATCGCAAAACGCCCCAGTTTAGTTTTGCAGCGAAACCACTGTCAAGCGCGCCTGACACACACGCCCGCCGCGGATGCAGCGGTGGGCAGGCCCCCGTGGACGCGCGCGGTTGACCTCCCACTTGGCGCGGCGAGCCCGACCGTCTCGCACTCGGTGTCGCGAGCGGCGGCCCAGCAAAAACGCGTCTTCCGTCGATCCTGCAGACCGAAATTACTTCGGAATGTCCTTGGGCTTGGGTGCGGCATTGGCCGGGCTCGCCGGCGACGGCATGGCGGGGCCGTTCGGAGCAGGCAAGCTCTTCGGCATGATCGTGTTCTGCGACGTCATCACGCCCCCGGGCTTGGCTGTTTGCGCCGATAAATAGGTCAGCCCCAGGCTGGTCATGAAGAACACGGCGGCCAGGATCGCGGTGGTGCGGCTCAGGAAGTTGGCGGATCCGGTCGCGCCAAACAGGCTGCCCGAGGCGCCGCTGCCGAAGGCGGCCCCCATGTCGGCACCCTTCCCGTGCTGCAGCAGCACCAGGCCGATAATGGCCAGGGCAGCCAGCACATGTACAATCCAGACAAGAATTTCCATTTCAACCCATCATTGCGTTGACGAACACCCGAGCGCGGACGCCTCAGGGCCTCACCCTCGGCGCCCGATCCCTTCAGGCGGCGCGCTGCTCCGCAGCCATGCAGATGGCCACGAAGTCTTCCACGACCAGGGAAGCCCCGCCAATCAATCCGCCGTCGATATCGGGCATAGCAAATAATTGTGCCGCATTCGCCGCCTTTACGCTACCCCCGTATTGGATCGTCAGGCGTTCGCCCAGTTCGCGGCTCGCCTGCGCAACCCGTCCCCGGATGAAGGCATGCACGGCCTGCGCCTGTTCCGGCGTCGCAGTCTTGCCCGTGCCGATTGCCCAGACAGGCTCGTAGGCCACCACTGCCCGAGAGAAAAGATCCAGGCCGGCCGCCTCGATGACGGCGTCCAGCTGGCGTGCCACCACGGTCTCGGTCACGCCGCCCTCCCGCTCGCCCAAGGATTCGCCGACGCACAGGATGGGGGTCAAACCGGCGCGAGCCGCGGCGACAAACTTCTTGGCGACCCATGCATCGTCTTCGCCGTACAGGGCACGGCGCTCGGAATGCCCGACAATCGCATAGCGCGAGCCAAAATCGTTCAGCATCGCCGCCGAGACCTCGCCGGTATAGGCCCCCTGGACATGCTCGCTCACATCCTGCGCCCCCCACGAAAGGTGCGTGCCGGACAGCGCGGCCTGCGCCTGGAAGAGGTAGGGAAAGGGCACACACACGCCGAAGTCCGCGCCCGTGCGGTCATTCAAAGCGGCCGCCAAGGCATCCAGAAGCGCCTGATTCTGCGCCAAATTGCCATGCATCTTCCAATTGCCGACCACGAGCTTTTTTCGCATCGCCCACCCCCAAAAAAAAGAGAGCAGATACTACCGGCGATGCCCCTCGGGGTCAATCCCAAGGCCGCTCATCACGTTGGCGGCACCGCTCCTCGCTCGCTCAATGCGACAAGGAAGTCCCGATTATAGCACCAGTGAGTGCCGTTGCGGCGCCCGGGCAAACACGAAAACGCATGGAACATTCCAATCGCGCCGCTTTTGCCGCCACGACTGCCGGCACCGACCCAGCCGCAACCGACCGGGGATCTGCCGGAAAAGCCGATTCAGCCGGGCCCCCCGGCCGGGTCACCCGGCTAATCAAGTCGCGAAATGATCTGATTCGTTCCAGGCTGCGGCGCTCTGCTCACCTGATCCAGATAAAGCGAGACGAGCAGCCCCACCAACCCCAGGCTCACCACTGCCGCAATCCAGAATCCAGCGGCGCCGCGGGCGGGCCCCAGCCGATTGGTCAAGCCCAGGACCACGCCGCCCCCGATGCCCAGGGACCAGAGCGCACTCGTGTAGATCAGCATCGGGACGCCGGATTTCTTGTAGCCCCTCAGGGCGTTGACTGCAGTCGCCTGCAGTGCGTCCGCCAGATGGTAAAAACCGACCAGCACGATCAGATGGGCCGCCACGGCCCGCACCGCCGGCTGTGAGGTATAGAGTGCCGCAATGCGTTGCGAATTGGTCCACAAGAGCAGGCTAAGACCCAGCGCAATGGCCAGCCCCAGGCGAATGCCCGTCCAGCTCAGGTGCCGGGCGCTGGCAGGCCGGTCCGCCCCGATCGCCTGCCCCACAAGCACCGCGGCGGCGTTGCCGAGCGCCAGCGGGATCATGTAGGCGAAGACCGCAATGTTTGCCGCGATTTGGTGGGCGGCCGAATAAACCGGGCCGAGCCGGGCGATGAAAAGCGCCATGAACGTGAACGCCGTCACGTCGGCGAAAAAGGTCAATCCGATGGGCACGCCGAGCCTCATGAAGGACAGGATGGCCTTCCAGTCAGGCCAGGGGAACCGGGCATGAAGATTGAATTGCGCATAGTCGTGTCGACCCAGGCACCAACCCCAGGCCAGAACGGCCACCAGATTCGCGTCGATGGCGGTTGCGACGGCGCACCCGGGCGCCCCCATGGCAGGGGCACCGTAGAGGCCATACATGAACAGATAGTTCAAGGGAACCTTCAGGGCGAGGGCCAGAAGGTTGAACGTCGTCACCGGCCACGGACGGCCGATCCCGGTCGAAAAGCCAAAAAAAAGCCGGAATGCGAGCGTGCCCGGCACGCCCCACGCCGACGCTGCCAGGTAGCTGCGCACTTTGTCCTCCACCCCGGGCTGCAACCGTGATACCGCGATGAAGGGTCCAGGATGCGTCAGCGCGAGGATCGAAATGAGCGCCAACGCGAGCGATATCCACAGGCTTTGGTGGATCTCCCGGCCGATCGCCTCGCGGCGACCCGCCCCGTAAAGCTGTCCGACGAGTGGGGGCAACGCCAGCAAGACACCGAGCAAAGACATGAATACGGTGGCCTGGATAGACGCCCCGATGCCCACCGCAGCGAGGTCAACCGTGGACAGATGCCCTGCCATCGCGGTATCGATGACGGCATTCGCAAGGACCGCGATCTGGGCGACATAAATGGGCCACGCCAGTCGAAGGATATCAAGCGCGTGCGAGCGTGACGGATGGTGGTCTGCGGCGGCGGTCAAGACGGTTTTCGCTTTATCGAACGGATGATTTTATCGCGCGGGATCTCGACATGCCGGGGGGGGCGCCATGCGAGTCCGAATGGGCGTCTTTACCACAATCCGGATCCTGACGCCACCGTATGCCCCAGGAGCGATCAGCCAGGGCGCTTGGCGCACGGGTTGGCGCAACCCGGTCGCGAGACCGTCTGTTTGGGGCGCGCCAGATGGGAGCGGCCGGTCGAGGCGGAAGCATCCCCGCCCTGGGCGCATGACGAGGGCGGCGTCATTTCAGGTACGGGTGTTCTAACTGCTGCTGCTCGAGTCGGAATTCCTGTAGCTGCCGCTGCTGTTCAATGCGGAACTGCTGCCGCTGAGTCTCCAGCCTTTGACGCCGAATCGCGTCGGGTTGCGGGATCCCGGCTTGGCGCAATTGCTGGAATTGACGAATCTGCCGTTGTTGCAGCTCTTGTTGCCGCAGCCGCTGATTGAGCTGAAGGCTCTCCAGCCGCCGCCGTTGGTCCGGCGACAACTGCGGATTGGCGAGCTGCTGAGCCTGCTGTTCGCGCAGTCGCAGCTCTTCTTGCTGCTGATCGCGCATGAGCAGGCCGCGCTGAATCGCCGGATTCAGGTTCTGGGCAATTGCCGAACCGCACCAAAGGAGCCCCATCGCCGGCAAGAACCACCGAATCAGCCTCCGCACCCGCCCCCGAAGGCATCGCTTCGCCAAGCTGGCCTCAGGGTTTGAACAGTTACATGAATAATTGCGCGTTCTTGCGCAATGATGTATATCCTGAACATGCCACGCAGGAGGGTCAGCATCCATGAAGCCGCCGAGTTCCTGGGCGTTGCAGCGCAAACACTGCGGCGATGGGAGCGCGAAGGCAAACTCATTCCCGACGAGCGCACGCCGGGCGGGCGGCAGCGTTACGACCTTGCGCGGCTGCGTCCCGACCAATTCCACGCGGAGGAAGCGTCGCGTCGCACCATCGCCTACGCTCGCGTGTCCAGCCACGACCAGAAGGACGACCTGGAACGGCAGAAGCAGGTGCTCGAACGCTACTGCGCCCGTCAGGGCTGGACGTTCGAGGTCATCGCCGATCTCGGCTCTGGCATGAATTACCACAAGAAGGGACTCACGCGACTGCTCGATGCCGTCATCGACGGCGAGAGCGGGCGGCTGGTCATCACGCACAGGGACCGGCTGCTGCGTTTCGGCGCGGAACTGGTGTTCGCCATCTGCGAGGCCAAGAACGTCGAGGTGGTGATTCTCAACCAAGGCGAGGACACGACCTTCGAGGAAGACCTCGCCAAGGACGTGCTGGAGATCATCACCGTGTTCAGCGCCCGGCTGTACGGCAGCCGCTCGCGCAAGAACCGGAAGCTGCTCGAGGGCGTGCGGGCCGCCGTGGAGAATGCCGCATGCTGATCGCCCATCGCATCGCGCTCGACCCGAACAATGTCCAGGCGACATACCTTGCTCGTGCGGCGGGCACGGCGCGGTTCGCTTACAACTGGGCATTGGCCGAGTGGAAGCGCCAGTACGGGGCGTGGAAGGCCGACAACGCTTTGCCCAAGCCCTCGCAGGCCGCGCTGCGGCGGCAGTTGAACGCGATCAAGCGCGAGCGGTTCCCGTGGATGCTGGAAGTGACAAAGAACGCGCCGCAGATGGCGATCATCCAGTTGGGACAGGCGTTCCAGAATTTCTTCGCGGGCCGCGCCCGCTATCCCGCCTTTCGCAAGAAAGGCGTGCACGACCGCTTCACGCTCACCAACGACCAGTTCGACATCGACGGTTCGCGCATTCGCATCCCCAACCTTGGCTGGGTGCGCATGCGCGAGACGTTGCGCTTCCAGGCCAAGATCATGTCGGCCACGCTCTCCCGTGTGGCCGACCGCTGGTTCGTCAGCATCGCCGTGGACACACCCGATAGCTCGCATCTGCCCAAAGCCAAAAACCAAGGCGAGGCCGGTGTCGATCTGGGGGTGTCGGCGCTGGCGACGCTCTCGACGGGAGAAACGATCCCTGGGCCGAAACCCCACAAGGCGCTGCTGGACCGCTTGCGCAGGCTCTCGCGGAGTCTGTCGCGCAAGGTTAAGGGATCGGCCAACCGCCGCAAGGCCAAGGCCAAACTGGCGAAGCTGCACGCCCGTATCGCCGCAGTCCGCTCGGACGCCCTGCACAAGCTCACCACAGACCTCACGCGCCGGTTCCACACCATCGGCATCGAGGACCTGAACGTGCGCGGCATGGTGAAGAACCGCCACCTGGCCCGCTCCATCGCCGACATGGGCTTCTTCGAGTGCAGGCGGCAACTGGAGTACAAGGCGGCGATGCGCGGCGGGCGGGTCGTGGTCGCTGATCGCTTCTTTGCGAGCAGCAAGACGTGCTCGACGTGCGGGCACAAGCTGGGCGATCTGCCGCTGTCGGTGCGCGAATGGACGTGCCCGGCCTGTGGTGTGATCCACGACCGTGATGTGAATGCGGCGGTGAACCTCAAGACCATGGCCGTGAGTTCCACGGTCCCAGCCTGTGGAGAGGATGGCTCTGGCTCGGGTCGCAAGACCCGAGTGAAACCAGCCTCGGCGAAGCAGGAAGTCAGCTTTGTTCCTGTTTAGGCAGGAATGAGTAAGTCTGATGGAACGGTGCCTGCGCCTGCGTGTGGTGTCCATCTAAGCCCCCTCAAACAGTTCACGCCTTTTCATCATGCACCATTTGGAGCACAGCCTGGATCTGATGCGGATGATCCGCCGTTTGGCGTCCAGGCCAGCATGTCCCTCACTGTCCGGCGATCGGCTGCCCGGTGGCCAAGAGCGGCGCCCAATCGAACGGGATACGCGCGCGAAGGTGCCCGCCGCGGCGCCGGGCGCCTGCGCCTTGAGCAGCGCCGGAACGCTTCATGCGGCAAGGCGGGCGAGCCCGCGCCGGCATCCGCCGGTGACTGTTTTCGACTCATTTGAGGGTGCGGATCCCCTCGGTCGCCGGCACGCGAAGCGGCTTGACATCGAATTGTCACAGTTGTCACATTTCGGTCATCTTCGTCCTTTAGAATAGCAGGCAGTTCGTGCCGAAACGCCTGTTGGGCGTGGGGCCGCAAGGCAGCGCATCGACGCCGCCGGCACACCCGGTAACAAATATTGTCCCATTGCGACTATAATAGGGGGCCTTTTTTTTGCTGCCATCAGACTTCCCCAACCAGGCCACGATGTCCAAAACTTTCACCGACGTCCATCTCAGCCGACAACGCCTGCTTGACCGCGGTTTCCGGGGTGCCACCCGATTCTTTGCCTTTTCGGTCCTGGCCGTGCTGCTCGGCATCATCGGGTCGCTGATCGTGGGCAGCCTGCCCGCCATCAAAGCCTTCGGCCTGCATTTCCTGGTCAGCTCGCATTGGAATCCGGTCACCAACAACTTCGGCGCGGCCGTCGCCGTGTATGGCACGCTGGTCACCTCCGCGATCGCCATGCTGATCGGCATACCGGTCAGCTTCGGCATTGCCTTGTTTCTGACGGAACTCTCGCCGCGCTGGCTCAAGCAGCCGCTCGGGATCGCCGTCGAACTGCTGGCGGGAATCCCCAGCATCATCTATGGCATGTGGGGCCTGTTCGTCTTCGCTCCCGCATTCGCCGACAAGGTTGAACCCTGGATCAGCGACAAAATGGGCGGTTGGCCCGTGGTCGGCCCCATCTTCAACGGCCCCCCCATGGGCATCGGGATGCTGGCCGCCGGCCTCATCCTCTCGATCATGGTCATCCCCTTCATCGCATCGGTCATGCGCGACGTCTTCGAGGTCGTCCCCGCCATGCTCAAGGAGTCGGCCTACGGGCTCGGCGCCACGACCTGGGAGGTGGTATGGCATGTCGTTCTCCCCTACACCAAGGCGGGGGTCGTCGGCGGCATCATGCTGGGCCTCGGACGCGCGCTGGGCGAGACGATGGCCGTCACCTTCGTCATCGGCAATGCCCATGACTTCAGCGCATCGCTCCTCATGCCGGGGACAAGCATTGCCTCCTCGATCGCGAACGAATTCACCGAGGCCTATGGCAAGCGCTATGCGGGTTCCCTGATCGAACTCGGCCTCATCTTGTTCGTCATCACCTTCATCGTGCTTTCCTTGGCCAAGCTCCTGCTCATCCAGTTGACCAGGAAGGAAGGCCAACTGTCCTAATAGAGGCTATGATGTGGTCACTTTACACCCGTAGGCGCCTCGTGAACGGCGTCAACCTGGCCATTTCCATGCTCGCGATGGGCTTCGGCCTGTTCTGGTTGGGCTGGATACTTTGGACCCTCGTGCTGAAAGGGGCCGTGGCCATGAAGCCTTCGCTCTTCACGATGGTCACGCCGCCGCCCGGCATGCCCGGCGGCCTGTCCAACGCGATCGTGGGCAGTCTCTATCTCACCGTTTTCGCGACGGCCCTGGGTACGCCCGTCGGCATCCTTGCCGGCGTCTACCTGGCGGAATTCGGGCAACGCGGCTGGCTGGCACCCGCCACCCGCTTCATCAACGACGTGCTGTTGAGCGCGCCGTCGATCATTCTTGGCCTGTTCGTCTATGAAATCTATGTGGTGCATACCCGCCACTTCTCTGGCTGGGCCGGCGTCTTCGCCCTGGCCCTCTTGGTCATCCCGGTCGTCGTGCGCACCACCGAGAACATGCTGCGCCTGGTCCCCCACACCCTGCGTGAGGCGGCGGCCGCGCTCGGCGCCCCCCACTGGAAGATCATTACCCTGGTGACCCTGAAATCGGCGCGCGCCGGCATTCTCACCGGCATGCTGCTCGCGGTCGCGCGCATTACCGGCGAGACGGCGCCCCTCCTGTTCACGGCGCTCAACAATCAGTTCTGGAGCCTGGACATGAACAAGCCCATGGCCAACCTGCCCATGGTCATCTTCAATTTCGCCCTGAGTCCCTATGACGACTGGCATGTCCTGGCCTGGGGCGGGGCGTTGCTCACCACGATTGGCGTCCTGGGCCTCAACATCCTTGCCCGCGTCCTATTCCGTCAGAAATCCCATCCGCTATGAGCATCCAGACCAGCAAAGAACAACTCAGCCCGATCTCGCAACCGCCGGTCGCCAAGATCACGGTGCGCGACCTGAATTTCTATTACGGCAATTTTCACGCCCTCAAGAATATCAACCTCGACATTCCCGAGCGGCGCGTCACCGCCTTCATTGGCCCCTCCGGCTGCGGCAAGTCGACGCTGCTGCGCATCTTCAACCGCATGTACGAACTCTACCCCAAACACCGCGCGGAAGGCGAAGTCATCCTGGACCACGAGAATATTCTCGATCCCGGGCAGGACCTCTATAAGCTGCGCGCGCGCGTGGGCATGGTGTTCCAGAAGCCGACGCCATTTCCGATGTCGATCTACGACAACATCGCATTCGGGGTCAAGCTCTATGAAAGCCTCAGTCGACGCGACATGGCCGACCGTGTGGAGTGGGCGCTTCGCAAGGCCGCATTGTGGGGAGAGGTGAAGGACAAGCTCAAGCAAAGCGGCACGAGTTTGTCAGGGGGGCAGCAGCAGCGCCTGTGCATCGCGCGCGCCATCGCCGTGCGGCCGGAAGTGGTGCTGCTGGACGAGCCCGCCTCCGCGCTCGACCCGATTTCGACCGCCCATATCGAGGAGCTCATCCACGAGCTCAAGACGGACTACACCATCGTCATCGTCACCCATAACATGCAACAAGCCGCCCGGGTCTCGGACTACACCGCCTACATGTATTTAGGCGAACTCATCGAGTTCGGCGATACGGACGTCGTGTTCACCACGCCGAAGAAGAAGGCCACCGAAGACTATATCACCGGGAAGTTCGGCTGACCGCGCGGCATGGGCGTCTCATGCGCCGGCTGCAGCCCGCACCGTCTCGGCGATGGAGTTGGCCCAGTGCTGTACCTTCTCCAATGACCGTCCCTCGACCATCACGCGCACCACGGGCTCGGTACCGGACGAGCGCAGCAGCAGACGTCCCGTCCCGTTGAGCTCGCACTCGGCTTCGACCAGCGCGGCCTGGACGGCGATATTGGCCCGCGCATCGAACTCCTTGGGCACCCGTACGTTGACGAGGACCTGCGGATAGAGCGTGAGATCCCGTGTCGCCTCCGCGAGCGTGGCCTTGGCGGCGCGCAATGCGTGCATGACCTGCAGCGCCGAGATGATCCCGTCACCGGTACTGTGCTTGTCCAGGCAGATGAGATGCCCGGAACCCTCACCCCCGAGCTGCCAGCCCTGGGCCTTCATCATCTCGAGGACGTAGCGATCGCCCACGTTGGCGCGCGCGAAAGGGACCTTCAGTTTCTCGAAGGCATGTTCCACGCCAAGATTGGTCATCAGCGTACCCACCACGCCCCCGCGCAGCGTTCCTGACTTCAGCCGGTGGCGGGCGATGACATAAAGGAGCTGGTCCCCGTCGTAAAGGCGTCCCTCGGCATCGACCATCAGCACCCGGTCGCCATCCCCGTCAAAGGCCACACCGATATCGGCGCCATGCTCGCGAACGGCCGCCCGCAGCGTTTCCGCATGGGTCGAGCCGCAGTCCTCGTTGATGTTGAGCCCGCTGGGCTGCACGCCGATGGGCACCACTTCGGCCCCCAGTTCATGAAAGACGTGCGGCGCGATGTGGTAGGTTGCGCCATGCGCGCAATCGACCACGATCTTCTGCCCGCGCAGGTCCATCTCATTGGGAAACGCGCTCTTGCAGAACTCGATGTAGCGCCCGGCGGCATCGTCGATGCGCCGCGCCTTGCCGAGCCGCGCCGATGGCTGGCATTGGAGCGGCCCCCCCATGGCCGCCTCCATGGCGCGCTCCACCTTGTCCGGGAGCTTGGTGCCCATGCTCGAGAAGAGCTTGATGCCGTTATCCTCGAACGGATTGTGCGAGGCGCTGATCACCGCACCGGCCTGCAGCCTCAGGGCCCTCGTCAGATACGCCACCGCCGGCGTCGGCATCGGTCCCACGAGGTAGACATCCACGCCGGCCGCCGACAGCCCTGCCTGCAACGCCGATTCGAGCATGTAGCCGGAAATCCGGGTATCCTTGCCGATGATGACGCCGGGACGATCATGGGGCTCTCCCGCGCCTGCCTGCGCCAGCACCGTCCCTGCGGCATAGCCTAAGCGCATGACGAGCTCGGGCGTAATCGGCTCCTGCCCCACCCGGCCACGCACACCGTCCGTCCCGAAGTATCTCTTAGTCATCAAACCGTCTCCTGAAAAGCGGCCACGACCGCCAACGCATCGCGCGTGGCCCGCACATCATGCACCCGCACGATGCGCGCGCCCTCCACGACCGCGAGCACGGCAGCCGCGACAGAGCCGGACACCCGTTCGCCCACCGGACGTCCGGTCAGTTGCCCAATCATCGATTTCCTGGACAGCCCGACCAGGATCGGCACGCCGAGGTCCGAGAACCGCCCAAGATGACGCAAGAGCACGAGGTTGTGTTCAAGGCCCTTGCCGAAGCCGAACCCCGGATCGACCGTCAACCGTTCGCGGGCGATGCCCGCCTGCCGGGCCGCCGCAACCCGCCGCGCAAGAAACGCATGCACCTCGCCCACTACGTCATGATAGCTCGGCGCACGCTGCATGGTGCGCGGCTCGCCCTGCATATGCATCAGGCATACCGCCGCAGGCAGCGCCGCCGCCGCCGCCACCGCGCCTTCCGCCTGAAGGGCGTTGATGTCATTAATGAAGCCCACTCCCGCACGCACCGCCTCCCGCATCACCACAGGCTTGTAGGTATCGATGGACAGCGGGATGCCGATCCCCTTGAGACCTTCGATGACGGGCATGATTCGGGCCAGTTCCTCCTCGGCCCCCACGGGCGGCGCCCCTGGGCGCGTGGACTCTCCCCCCAGGTCGAGGATGTCCGCCCCATCCTCCTTGAGGCGCCATGCGCGCTCGATGGCCCGCGCCGGGTCGAACGCTTCCCCTCCGTCGGAAAAGGAATCAGGCGTCACGTTGACGATCCCCATGATGCGGGGAACGTCGAGCGAAAGTCGAAAGGCACCACATTGGAGGAAAGGCAGCATCCACGAAGCCCCGGGGCAGGTGGAAGAAGCAACACGGCTCGCGAGGCGTCGGGCGCCTCGCGAGCCGCATCCTTGACGGCGTCAGGCTTCTTGGACGGGATTGGTGGTGGCGGCGGGCGGCGCGGCAGCCGCGCGGTCCTGCGGCGGGAAGTTCGCCGGCCCCTGCGTCGGTCTCGGCGGACGCGGAGGCCGCCCTTCCATGATGTCGTCGATCTGCTCGGCATCGATGGTTTCCCACTCGAGCAAGGCCTTGGCCATCGTCTCGACCTGGGCGCGATGCTCCTCGATCAGCCGACGCGCCAGTCCATACTGCTCGTCGATGATGCGCCGGATCTCGCCGTCGACCTTCTGCATGGTGGCTTCGCTCACGTTCTTGTGGGTCGTGATCGTGCGCCCGAGAAAGACCTCCCCTTCATTCTCTCCGTAGACCATGGGTCCCAGCGCGGAACTCATGCCCCATTGAGTGACCATGCGCCGGGCCATTTCAGTCGCACGCTCGAAGTCGTTCGCCGCACCGGTGGTCATGTGGTTCATGAACACCTCCTCGGCGATCCGGCCGCCGAACAGCACGGCGATGGTTTGCAGAATCTGCTCGCTGTCCATGCTGTAGCGGTCTTCCAGCGGCAGCTGCATGGTCACCCCCAGTGCGCGTCCGCGCGGGATGATCGTCACCTTGTGCACCGGATCGGTCTTGGGCAGAAGCTTCGCCACCACCGCGTGGCCCGCTTCATGATAAGCCGTGTTGCGGCGCTCCTCCTCGGGCATGACGATGGAGCGGCGCTCCGCGCCCATGATGATTTTGTCCTTCGCCCGCTCGAAGTCGTCCATGCCGACCAGGCGCTTGTTCACGCGCGCGGCAATCAGTGCGGCCTCGTTCACAAGGTTGGCGAGATCGGCCCCCGAGAAGCCCGGGGTCCCGCGCGCCAGGATGTCGGCGCGCACGTCCGGCGCGATCGGCACCTTGCGCATATGCACGAGCAGGATCTGCTCGCGCCCGCGGATGTCCGGCAGCGGCACCACCACCTGGCGGTCGAAACGACCGGGCCGCAAGAGCGCCGGGTCGAGCACGTCCGGGCGGTTGGTCGCGGCGATCACGATGACGCCCGAGGTTGCCTCGAAACCATCCATCTCGACGAGCAGCTGGTTCAGCGTCTGCTCGCGCTCGTCGTTGCCGCCCCCTAGTCCCGCGCCGCGTTGGCGGCCCACCGCGTCGATTTCGTCGATGAAGATGATGCACGGCGCATTCTTCTTGGCTTGTTCGAACATGTCGCGAACGCGCGCCGCGCCCACGCCGACGAACATTTCGACGAAGTCGGAACCGGAAATGCTGAAGAAGGGAACCTTCGCCTCGCCGGCAATCGCTTTGGCCAACAACGTCTTCCCGGTGCCCGGGCTGCCGACCATCAAGACGCCGCGCGGAATCCGCCCGCCCAGCTTCTGAAATTTGCTGGGGTCGCGCAGGAACTCCACCAGTTCGCCCACCTCCTCCTTCGCCTCGTCGCACCCGGCGACATCCTGGAAGGTGATCTGGTTGGTGCTCTCGTCGAGCATCCGCGCGCGGCTCTTGCCGAAGGAGAAGGCACCGCCACGCCCGCCGCCTTGCATCTGGCGCATGAAGAAGATCCACAGCCCGATGATGAGCAGCATGGGGAACCAGTTCACGAAGACGCTCATCAGGAAGGACGGCTCTTGCTGCGGCTTGGCCTGGATCGTCACCCCATACTTGAGAAGATCGCTCACCATCCAGGGATCGTCGGGGGCATAACTGGAGAACGCCTTGCCATCCTTCTTCGTGCCCTTGAGCACGTGGCCCTGGATCGTGACGCGGTCGATGTCACCCTGATGGACTTCCTGGATGAACTGCGAATAATCCATCTGGTTGAGATCGACATGGCGGCCGCTGAACTGGTTGAATACAGTCATCAGGACCAGGGCGATCACCAACCAAACGGCAATGTTCTTGATCAGGTTGTTCAAGTCGACTCCTTAACCGAGGGTGCGTGGGGCACCGCGGAAACCATTCTAAACACATTTTCCCCTTAATGTTAGGCCTTGACGGGAAAATACAAGGCCTCGCGCTCCGATTCAGGAGACCGGCGCCGCGCCGGCATCCTCTTCAGGGGTACCCGTCTCGCCCCCGGCGGTCCCGAACGCGGCCTGCCCGCCCAGAAACCCTTTTCCCAACAGATAGATCTCGCTCGAGCGCTCGCGCGATGACTTGGGCTTTCTGCTGACCACTTGTCGAAAGCTTCGCCGCAGGGCCGCCAGAAAATCCGGAAAACCTTCCCCCTGGAAGGCCTTGATCAGGAAATGGCCCCCTATTCTCAGATTAGCGCACGCGAAGTCCAGCGCGAGCTCCGCAAGGTGCAGGTGTCTGGCCTGGTCGGAGGCTGCGATCCCGCTCAGGTTCGGCGCCATGTCGGAGAGCACGAGATCGACGCGCGCCCCTGCCAGGGTCCGCTCCAGCGCCTGGAGCACCTCGGGGGCGCGGAAATCGCCGCAAATGAAGTCCACGCCGGGAATCGGCGTCATCTCGAGGCAGTCCAGGGCCACCGCCCGCCCGCGTCCGGCGAGACGCTGCGCCACGAGCTGCGACCAGCCCCCCGGCGCCGCCCCGAGGTCGACCACCGACATCCCCGGCCGCAGGAGCCGGTCGCGCGCATCGATTTCCTCCAGCTTGTACGCGGCCCGCGAGCGGTAGCCCTCGCGCCTGGCGCGCTGCACGTAGGGGTCGCTGACATGCTCCCGCATCCAGGCTTTGCTGGTCTTACTGCGTTTCATCGGATAAAATAGGCAATTTTCGGGGTCTCGAAGTGATATCGCTTTCCAGCGCCCAGCGCCGCTATCTGCGCGCGGCGGCACACCGCCTGCATCCGCTCGTCCTGGTCGGCGAAGCCGGCCTGACCGATGCCGTGCTCCATGAGGCGGATCGCGCACTTGAGAGCCATGAGCTCATCAAGATCCGCATCGCCGCGGCGACGCACGAGATGCGCACCCGCTGGCTTGAGGCCGCCTGCGAACGGCTGTCGGCGGCCCCCGTGCAGCATATCGGGAGAACGCTGGTCATCTATCGCCCGGCCAAGGAACCCAAGCTCAAGCTGCCCGGCGAAACGAAGCCCATCGCCCGCAAGCGGCCCTTGCGCTAGACGTAGCGCACATCCAGCACTTCATACTCGCGCACGCCCCCGGGCGCCTTCACTTCTGCCACTTCGCCCGCACACTTGCCGATCAGGGCGCGCGCGATGGGCGAACTGATGGAAATCTTCCCTTCCTTGATGTCGGCCTCGTCGTCGCCCACGATCTGATACGTGGAGGTCTCTCCCGAATCTAGATCTTCGATCTCGACGGTCGCGCCGAAGACGCAGCGCCCATCCGCATCCAGCAGCTGAGGATCAATGATCTGGGCGTTGCCGAGCTTCCCCTCGACTTCGGCAATGCGCCCTTCGATGAAGCTCTGCCGCTCCTTGGCGGCATCATATTCGGCGTTTTCCGAAAGATCGCCGTGGGAGCGTGCCTCCGCGATGGCGGCAATGACCGCCGGCCGTTCGACCGTCTTGAGGCGATGCAGCTCGGCGCGAAGCTTTTCTGCGCCGTTCACGGTTAAGGGAATCTTGCTCATGATTTTTCTCCGTTGCGCCACTCCATGGCGCGTCAGCCTCCCGCCGCGGCCCTGCGGAATGGGTTGATAGAATGTCGCTCAGCGTGGATTGAGTCGCTTGTGCAGATCCTGCAGCGAGTAGGCCTGCAACTCCTGCATGTGCTGCATGCCGACGCAGGCGGCGCGGGCGCCGGCCAGGGTCGTGAAATAGGTGATCTTGTGATGAAGCGCGGCATGCCTGATCGCATAGGAATCCTGCACGGCCTGCTTGTCCTCGACCGTATTGATGATCAGGCTGATCTCCCCGTTCTTGATCATATCCACGATGTGGGGGCGGCCTTCGGCCACCTTGTTCACCGGCGTGACGGCGATTCCCGCTTGAGCGAACTGGGCTGCCGTCCCGCGCGTCGCATACAGGCTAAAGCCCAGTTGCGTGAGGCTTTGAGCGATATCCACGGAACGCGCCTTGTCGGCACCGCGCACGCTGATGAAGGCGTTGCCTCCGGTCGGCAGGCGCGCGCCCGCCGCCAGCTGCGACTTGAGGAAGGCCTCGGCAAACGTGTCCCCCACGCCCATCACTTCGCCCGTCGATTTCATCTCCGGCCCAAGTATCGTATCGACGCCTGGGAACTTGATGAACGGGAACACCGCCTCCTTGACCGAAAAGTACGGCGGATGGACCTCCTCTGCCCGGCCCTGTTCGACCAAGGACTTGCCCACCATGCAGCGCGCGGCGACCTTGGCGAGCGGCACGCCGGTCGCCTTGGATACGAAGGGCACGGTTCGCGAGGCGCGCGGGTTCACTTCCAGCACATACACGCGATCCTCCTGAATGGCGAACTGCACATTCATGAGTCCGACGACCTGCAGGGCCTTCGCCATCAGGACGGTCTGCCGCTTGAGTTCGGCCTGCAGGGCAGCCGAAAGGCTGAAGGGGGGCAACGAACAGGCGGAGTCGCCGGAATGCACCCCGGCCTGCTCGATGTGCTCCATGATCCCCCCGATCAGGACGCTTTGTCCGTCACAGACGGCGTCGACATCCACCTCCAGGGCATCGTTCAGGAAGCGATCGAGCAGGACGGGCGAGTCGTTCGAGACCTTGACCGCCTCCCGCATGTAACGCTCGAGGTCCGCACGCTGGTGCACGATCTCCATGGCGCGCCCGCCCAGCACATAGCTCGGCCTGACGACCAAGGGATAGCCGATCTCCTCGGCCAAGCGAAGCGCATCTTCCGGGGTGCGGGCGGTGCGGTTGGGCGGTTGCAGCAGCCCGTTGGCCACCAGCATCTTCTGGAAGCGCTCGCGGTCTTCCGCGCAATCAATCATGTCGGGCGTGGTCCCGATGATGGGCACGCCGTTGGCCTCGAGGTCTCGCGCGAGCTTCAGGGGCGTTTGGCCGCCATACTGCACGATGACCCCGAAGGGTTTTTCAACGGCCACGATCTCCAGCACATCCTCTAGCGTCAGCGGCTCGAAATAGAGGCGATCGGACGTGTCATAGTCCGTGGACACGGTCTCCGGGTTGCAGTTGACCATGATCGCTTCGAAGCCGTCGGCACGCATGGCCAACGCCGCATGCACGCAGCAATAGTCGAATTCGATGCCCTGTCCGATGCGGTTCGGTCCGCCGCCCAACACCATGATCTTCCGGTTGCCGGTCGGCTGGGCCTCGCATTCGTCCTCATATGTGGAATAGAGGTAGGCCGTCGTGGTGGCGAACTCCGCCGCGCAGGTGTCGACCCGTTTGAAGGCAGGACGTACACCCAGCGCCCAGCGGCGGGCGCGCACGCCGTGCTGATCGGTTCCCAGCAGCCGTGCCAGGCGGCGGTCGGAAAAGCCCTTGCGCTTCAGGGCCCGCAACGCTTGGGCCGTCAACGACTCAAGAAGGGTGCCCTTGAGCGCTTCCTCATGGCGAACGAGATCCTCGATCTGCGCCAGGAACCAAGGGTCGACTTGCGAGAGCGCATGGATCTCGTCAAAGGTGAACCCGGCGCGGAAGGCATCGGCCAGGTACCAGATCCGCTCAGGCCCCGGGTTGCCGAGCTCATGGGCGATGGCATTTCGGTCTGCGGTGCGTTCATCCAGCCCGTCTGCGCCGGTTTCGAGTCCGCGCAGCGCTTTCTGCAGGGATTCCTGAAAGGTTCGCCCCATCGCCATGACTTCGCCCACCGATTTCATCTGGGTCGTCAAGCGGGCGTTCGCCTGCGGAAACTTCTCGAAGGCGAAGCGGGGAATCTTGGTGACGACATAGTCGATGCTGGGCTCGAACGAGGCCGGCGTGAGGCCCCCGGTAATGTCGTTCTTCAGTTCATCGAGGGTATAGCCCACGGCGAGCTTCGCGGCGATCTTGGCGATCGGGAAGCCGGTGGCCTTCGAGGCCAGCGCGGAGGAGCGCGAGACCCGCGGATTCATCTCGATGACCACCATCTTGCCGTTGGCCGGATTGATGGCGAACTGGACATTCGAGCCTCCGGTGTCCACGCCGATCTCGCGCAACACGGCGATCGAGGCGTCCCGCAACAGCTGGTATTCCTTGTCGGTCAGGGTTTGCGCCGGTGCCACGGTGATCGAGTCGCCGGTATGAACCCCCATCGGGTCGACGTTCTCGATCGAGCAGACAATGATGCAGTTGTCCGCAGAATCGCGCACCACCTCCATCTCGAACTCTTTCCAGCCGATGACCGACTCCTCGATCAAGAGCTCATGCGTCGGCGAGGCATCGAGCCCGCCCTCGCAGATGGTCAGGAATTCCTCGCGATTGTATGCAATGCCGCCCCCCGACCCGCCCAGCGTGAAGGACGGCCGAACGATGGCGGGGAATCCCACCATCGCCTGCACCTGCAGGGCCTCCTCAAGGCTATGGGCGATGGCGGAACGGGGGGTGGCAAGGCCGATGGCCTGCATCGCATGCTTGAACTTCTCCCGGTCCTCCGCCTTGTCGATGGCCTCGCGGGAAGCCCCGATCAACTCGACGCCGTAGGCCTCGAGGACGCCGTTCTTGGCAAGATCAAGCGCGCAATTGAGCGCCGTCTGGCCGCCCATGGTCGGCAATAGCGCATCCGGCCGCTCCCGCTCGATCACCTTCTTCAGCATCGGCCAGGTGATCGGCTCCACGTAGGTGACGTCCGCCATTTCCGGATCGGTCATGATGGTCGCCGGGTTGGAATTGACCAGGATGACCCGATAGCCCTCCTCCCGAAGCGCCTTGCAGGCTTGCGCACCCGAATAGTCGAATTCGCACGCCTGCCCGATCACGATGGGTCCGGCGCCGATGATGAGAATGCTTTGGATGTCGGTACGTTTTGGCATGATGGAGTCGTCGCTGGAATCAGCGTCCCGCGTGGCTGGCCCTCACCTGGTCCATGGGCTCAGGCCGCGTCCTTGCGGGCGCGCATGAGCGCAATGAAGCGGTCGAATAAATAGGCTACGTCATGGGGCCCCGGACTGGCTTCCGGGTGCCCTTGGAAGGAAAAGGCCGGAACGTCCGTCCGCTCGAGGCCTTGCGAGGTGCCATCGAAGAGCGAGACATGCGTGGGGCGCAGACTGGCCGGCAGCGTCGCAACGTCCACCGCGAAGCCGTGGTTCTGGCTCGTGATGACGACGCGCTTGCGGTCCAGGTCCAGCACCGGGTGGTTCGCGCCGTGGTGGCCAAATTTCATCTTGACCGTCTTCGCGCCGCTCGCGAGCGCCAACAGCTGATGGCCCAGGCAGATGCCGAAGATGGGGATGCCGGTGCCCAACAGCTCGGTGATCGCGCGGATCGCATAATCGCAGGGTTCGGGGTCGCCCGGCCCGTTGGACAAAAAGATGCCATCGGGCTTGAGGGCCAGGCAATCGCGGGCCTCGGTCTTGGCGGGCAGCACGGTGAGCCGGCAGCCCCGGCTGACAATCATGCGCAGGATGTTGCGTTTGATGCCGTAATCGAATGCCACGACGTGGAACGGCGTATCGGCCGGACGCTCGAACCCCCGTCCCAGCCCCCACTCCCCTTCGTCCCATCGGTACGGGGCCTGGCAGCTGACGACCTGGGCAAGGTCCATGCCGGCCAAGCCCGGGAATGCCCGCGCCGCCGCCAACGCCTCGCCCTCACTCACCGCGTCACCGGCCATGATCGCACCGGCCTGCGCGCCCTTCTCCCGCAGGCGCCGAGTCAGCGCACGCGTGTCGACGTCGGCGATCGCCACCGTGCCTTGCGACTTGAGATACTCGGACAACTCGCCCGTCTTGCGAAAACTCGAGGAGCGCAGGGGCAAATCGCGGATCACGAGACCGGCGGCGAACACCTTGTGCGACTCGGCATCTTCGGGATTGACTCCCACGTTGCCGATGTGCGGATAGGTCAGGGTGACGATCTGCCGGCAGTACGATGGGTCGGTCAGTATTTCCTGGTACCCGCTCAGAGCCGTGTTGAAGACGACTTCGCCAACCGTGATCCCGTCAGCGCCAATGGAAACACCCCGAAACACTGTGCCGTCCGCGAGCACGAGGACCGCAGGCTTTTGATGGGGCACCGAACAAAACTCCCGAAGACCCGCCGATGCGCCCCTGCTCAGGCCCAAACGCAGCCTTGAGCCGTTTGGTTCCGTGCGGGACGCCAACCGCGTCGACCAAGCGTCCTCTACGGAACGCCTCCCCGGCATCCGCGACGGAAAGCGCCGATCGGCGAAGTATGCTAAAGAAACGGAGGAAGAACGCCTTCCTGCCGCCCGACAAATCGCGCCATTATACCCGAAGGCACGGCCAGGTTCAACGCAAGCCCAAGACGTCCTGCATGTCGTACAGGCCTTTCGCGCGCCCCGCGAGGAAGCGCGCCGCACGCAGCGCACCGCTCGCGAAGGTCGTCCGGCTGGTGGCCTTGTGCGTGATCTCGACGCGCTCGCCGATGCCGGCAAACAGCACCGTGTGTTCGCCGACGATGTCGCCGCCGCGCACGGTGGCAAACCCGATGGCTTTCGGCGGCCGTTCCCCGACGATCCCATCACGGGCATACACCGCGCACTGCGAGAGATCCCGCCCCAGCGCGCCCGCCACGACTTCGCCCATCTTGAGCGCCGTCCCCGAGGGGGCATCCACCTTGTGCCGATGGTGCGCCTCGATGATTTCGACGTCATACCCGTCGAGCACGCGCGCGGCCATGTCCAGGAGCTTGAGGGCGAGATTGACGCCGATGCTCATGTTGGGTGCAAAGACGATCGCCAGTTCATCCGCCGCCTGCACGATGCGCGCCTTCTCATCGTCCCCGAAGCCGGTGGTTCCCAGCACCATCTTGACCCCATGCCGGCGGCACAGGTCCAGGTGCGCAAGGCTTGCGGCCGGACGCGTGAAGTCGATCAGCACATCGGCGCCCTTCACGGCCTCCAGATCGTCGCTGATGAGGATCCCGCACGGCGCGCCGATCAGCTCGCCGGCATCCTTGCCGACAAACGCGCTTCCGGTGCGTTCGAGCGCGGCATGCAGGCGCAGGCCGGGCGCCTGGGCGAGGGTCTCGAGCAGGGCGCGCCCCATGCGCCCCCCGCTGCCGGCAATCGCGATATTGAGCGTGCGTTCCACCGCGTCATCCCCTGACATGGTTCAAGAAGCGCCCCCGACCTGCCCGCTGGGCACGACATCGCCGGCAACGCGCACGAGGCGGCCATCCTTGAAGAAGAGGGTGAGCCGCCGGCGGGCGACCAGCTTGCCCCCCTTCTCGTCGATATAGATGTAGTCCCAGCGGTCGCGATGGAAGATGTCGGTGAGCAAGGGTGTTCCCAGCGCGTAGCGCACGTCCGCCTGGGTCATCCCCAGTTTCAGCGCAGACGCCATGTGCTGCGTCACGACGTTGCCCTGCTGCACCTCGATCTTGTACGGCTTGAATCCTGGAAGAGAACAGGAACTGAGCGCCAGGAGAACAATGGCGACACCTAATCTGTTGTATTTGCGCATGCCCGTCAAAGAACCGAATTATCCTCGATCGCCGCGCCCATCGCTTGAGCGCGGGCGGCGGAACCCCGCCGGCATGGGAAGGCAGGGCCTTCGGACGTCGGCACAGGGGCGTATTATATAGTGCTTTCGTTTGCGCTGCTTGGGTGCGGCGAGAAGCCGGGCGGGAGCGCCTGGGCCTGACGGGTGCCCGGAAAGACGCGGCCGGGATGAATGCACTGCCCCAGGCCTGCTCGCGCGGGCGCCTGCGGTACGCCGGACTCAGGCGGGTCCGGGGTGAACCCTGTCGCGAAGGCCTTTGACCCAGGCCTCCATGGCTTCATTGGCCGGCTGCATGGGGGCCTCCATGAAGCTCACGACAAATTGGTTTCCGAGGTCCACGATGCCAATGGCGCGAGGGCACACTGCCGATGAACTGCACCCGCGCATTCTCGGCGATGCGATCTAGCATGGTCTGCTTCATGGAAGTCGTCTCCTTTCCCCTGCGCCATCAAGCGCGTGCCCCTCGCTTCGGCCTCCCCCGAACGCCGGTCACCGACCGCACGGGATCAATGGAAATGGTAGGCGAAGCGTATCTCGTTAAAATTGGCCCCGCAGTTCGGTTCCTTGATCTCCGCATTGGACACGTGCTGGTAGATATAGGCGAGATCGTATGCGTCCCGAGGACCAAAACGCACGCCGAAGCCCACGTGGTCGCCGAACTCGAAGGCGCTGCCCAGGCGCCGGGTCTCGCTCAGCCAAGTATGAGAAAGGAGATGAATACCCACAGCGCCTTCAAAGTACGGCATCCACCCCGCAACCGTGCGCTCCTCCAGACGGAATACCGGTGTCACCCCGACATCCCAGATGGTCGGATTCTTATTGGCCGCATCGTGCGGACGCCACGCACCGACCGAGACGTTCCAGTACCCGACCAGGTGCCACGGGTGCGACTGGAACCACTGCCGATGCCAGTCCCACATGAGGCTCAGGCGTGCGAGGTCCGTATGGTCGCCATGCCCGAGCAGGACCGACACGCCGTCCGCGGCCCAGGCCTGGCCCATGCCCACGAACAGCATCGCCCCAAGGGCGGCCGTGCGCACGCGCCGGCCGACGCTTCTCACGCGCCCTTCGTTTCCGGCCATCATCCCCGTCTCCTTTCCCCAACGGCGACCGCCGAAAGGCACCGCCCGTGCCCGCCGGGGGCGACATCAATGGCAGCGCTCTTGCGCCGAGGTCGCTATCGAATAAAACTCCCTTTCCGTCAAATGCGTCGGGGCGTACGGGATTCCCAAGCGGCGCATCCATCGATGGAAGGCGCGCAAATGGTTGCGCGATCCGCGCTCGAGATCGGCGTAAACGGCAAGGATTTCCAGCCTGCGAGTGCGCCCGGCGGCTACGCGCAAATCCGCGATGTCCAGTTCTTCGATCAAAAGGCCCGCCCGAATGGCAGTTCCTTGCGTGTGCATCCCTTCCTGGACGAGGCGGTCATGGAGCGCCTGGATCTCCGGGGAGCGGAACTGCCCGACGCCCAGTCCTTGTACCGGATCCGGCACGCCATGATGGTCCAGGAGCGCGAGGATCGCATCCATATGCCCTTGCTCCGAGCCGCTGATGTTCTCGAACGGACGCAACCCCCAGCGTTCGAACAGCCGCAGGTAGATATCCCGCGCCATCTTCTCTTCTTCGCGCATCTTCAGCAGATCTTCACGTTCTCCCTGAGCAAGCGAACCCGGCGCGCTGGCCGCAAGACCCGCCCGAAGCGCTGCAAGATGTCTTTCCCGATGCGCGCCACGCGCGCCGCCCGAGTTCGGGCGTCTGATGCTTCCAGCCGATGACGACATGGTTGACTCCCCTATTTCAGCATATGCAATTTCTGCCAACGACGGTTCAGATCTCCCTGATTTCCCGGGCCGCCCGGCTCAATATGGCTTGGATCTGCCTGATCTGTGCCTCCGAGAGCGTCTCGCCGCGCATGCGCGCGCCCAATGCCTCCTTGATCGCCTGCATGCCTTGCCGGGCCACGCCCTCACATCCTGGCTTCGACGACATGCGGGCTTCGACGGCATCGGCGAATGCGCGATTCTCATGCAAAAATGCGTCGCCCTGAGGCGTGATGGCGTAGAGCTTCCGATTGCCCTCCGATGACACGCAGACATGGCCAACGTCCTGAAGCCAGGACAGCATCGGATAGATCATCCCGGGGCTCGGGACGTAGCCGCCGCCGGATTTCCCCTCGATGGCCTTGATGATCTCGTAGCCATGGCGGGGTTGTTCGGCGATCAGCTTCAACACGACGTAGCGCAGCACGCCCCCCTCGAACATCCTTCGGCCACGCCCGCCGCGCCCCCCTCGAGCACACCGTCCTTCGCCCGTTTCGTCCTCAGCGCCAGCCTCCGTTCCGCGGACGCCGAAGACCCCCTCTTGCTGCACGCATCTGCACTTGCTCGAAAACATCGCCGCTCTCCGATATATCTCAATACGATATATCATACCTGTTTGAAGGCTTCGCTTACAAGGGCAAATTTTGGATGCTGCGCACGGCGGGCCTCCAGCGTTTACGCGCTCGCCGCGATCGGAGCAATCCGTTCAGAATCAAAATGCGCTACACTGGAGTTAAATAAAGGGATCTTATTGGCACAGAAGGAAAACAAATGGTCGACCTACGCCTCAGAAAAAACGGCGTGCTATGGAGCTTGCGGCTTCTCCTGAAGCCAAAGCAGCAGGTCTGGGTCAATGCCCTGGATCCGAGGCACCCGGAGGGGGGCTTCCGCTTTGAGGCACGCGTCCCGATCGAAGACGTTCTTGCGTTTGCCGAGGAAGGCGAAATTTACGCCATGTATACGGAAGATTGGGACTGGGTCGGTTGCGACTATCGTGGAGACTGGTTCCGCTTCGTCTCCACCTGTCCGGATGCGAGACATCCATCCTGCTCAGGAAGGCTTCGAACCGCCGAAGACTTGGGCTCATGGCTCCCGCCGTCGAGCCACTGACGCCCCGCGCAGAAACCTGAAGGTCACACGTTGCCCGCCGCGCCGAAGGGGCGGTTGCTCATCGCCAGCTTGGCGGGCGCTTCTATCGGCCCACCGTTCATCCAGCCCCACCGTGGCGCGTGCGCCGCCCGGTGCGCCCGCATCCCCGACATTCGGCACGACATGGCCTTGCCCGACCCACAACGGACCCCATCCGGCGGCAGCAGGCGCAGGCTTCGAGCCCAAGTCCCGGGGGAAGCGGGGAGGCGCCGATCGATAGTATAATCGGCCGCATGGACGCGATCATCGAGGTCGAGCATTTGACCAAGCGCTTCGGCGGCAACCCCCCGGCCGTCGACGACCTGACGTTTTCCGTCGCCCAAGGCAGCGTGTTCGCCTTCCTGGGACCGAACGGCGCGGGAAAGTCGACGACCATCAAGATGCTCACCACCCTGCTTCGCCCAACGGCCGGCACAATACGCGTCGCCGGACACGATCCGACCGTGGATCCGGACGCCGTGCGGCATGCCTTCGGCATCGTGTTCCAGGACCCGTCACTGGACGACGACCTCACCGCCATCGAGAACCTCGAGTTTCACGGCATCCTGTACGGCGTGCCCAAAGAGACGCGCCGTACGCGCATACGAGAACTCCTCACGCTGGTCGATCTCATGGAGCGGAAGAACGACTTCGTCCGCAATTTCTCGGGCGGCATGAAGCGGCGACTCGAGATCGCCCGCGGGCTGCTGCACCACCCGCAGATCATCTTCCTCGACGAGCCGACCCTGGGGCTTGACCCGCAGACGCGCAACCACCTCTGGGGCCATGTCCAAACGCTTAACCGCGAGGAAGGCATCACGGTCTTCTTCACCACCCATTACATGGAGGAGGCAGACAGCATCGCCCAGCGCATCGCCATCATCGACCACGGGCGCATCATCGCCGAGGGCTCGGGAGATGCGCTCAAGGCAACGACGAAGACCGACTCCCTCGAGGGGGCGTTTCTTGCGCTGACCGGCAGCGCAATCCGCGAAGAGGCCGGAAGCTCGACGGACCGCATGCGCCAGGCGCGTCAGATATGGGGCGGCCGTCGCCGCTGAGCCGATCATGGATCTGAATGGCGTCTATGTGATGTGGCTGCGGGAGGTGAAGCGGTTCTTCCGCTCCAAGTCCCGCATCGTGGGATCCCTCGGCCAGCCGCTTCTTTTCCTCGTCGCGCTCGGCTACGGGCTCGGACCGGTCTTCCAGAAGGCCGGACAGGGCGACTATCTCGCGTTCATCGCACCGGGCATCATCGGCATGTCCATCATCTTCACGTCCATCTTCAACGGCATGCAGGTGATCTGGGACCGGCAGTTCGGCTTCCTCAAGGAAACGCTGGTCGCACCGGTCTCGCGCCTTTCCATCATGTTCGGCCGCACGCTGGGCGGTGCCACGGTCGCCGCGCTTCAGGGCACGATCGTGCTCGCGCTCACCATCGTCGTGGGTTTCCGACCGGTATCCCTGACCGGCATCATCCCGGCGCTCGTGCTGATGCTCCTCATCGCGCTCCTCTTCAGCGCGCTGGGCATGGTCGTCGCCTCGCTTCTGCGCGACATGCAGGGCTTTCAACTCATCATGAACTTTCTCGTGATGCCGCTTTTCTTCCTCTCCGGCGCGCTCTTCCCGCTTGAGCATATCCCTGAGGGGCTCCTCATCGTCGCACGCTTCGATCCGCTCTCCTACGGCGTGGACGCACTTCGCATTTTTCTGCTCGGACACGGCCTCTTCGGGATCGCACCCGATGTCACCGTCCTGATCGGCGCGATCGTGGCATTCCTCGTCCTGGGCTCCTACCTCTTCTCTAAAATCGAAATCTGAGCAGGCATCCGGGCATTTCCCCTTTCAGGCGACGACAAAGCCGCACCGGCCGCGCGCCGGCACTCTCGCCGGCGACCCCGCTAAGCCCAGACGGGTCGGCGGATGAGCCGCGTCGAAAAGACAAGCGAGGGTCATCTGTGATAAGTTAGCGTACCAACTTTTCTTACGACCCTTACGACTACCGATCGGACATGAGCGATTCCACCAATCTCAAAAGCATGGGCCTGAAGGTCACATTGCCGCGCCTGAAGATTCTCAATCTTTTCGAGCACAGCGAGGAGCGCCACCTCACGGCGGAAGACGTCTACAAGAACCTGCTCGCCGAGGGCGAGGATGTGGGGCTGGCCACCGTCTATCGGGTGCTCACGCAGTTCGAGCAGGCGGGGCTCCTCACGCGCCATCACTTCGAAGGGGACAAGGCGGTCTATGAGCTCAACCAGGGCGGCCATCACGACCACTTGGTGTGCCTGCAATGCGGCCGCGTGGAAGAGTTCCTGGATGACGAAATCGAGCGGCGGCAGCGTGAAATCGCGCAGCAGCGGGGCTTTGAGATCCGCGAGCACTCACTTTATCTTTATGCGGACTGCACCAACCCGCAGTGCCCGAACCGCAAAGGCCGCAGCGCATAGCACACCCCGCCCCGGAAGGCGGGTCCACGCGGGTTGCCGGTCAGTGGTCCAGCATCTCCCGCGCATGACGGCGTGTCGTATCGGTAATGTCGACACCACCGAGCATCCGCGCGATCTCATCGACGCGCGCCGCATCGTTCAGAACACGGATCTCGCTCGCCACCGTCCCGTCTGCGGCGACCTTGACCACCTGCCAGTGTTGTTCGCCGAGGGAGGCTACCTGCGGCAGATGGGTGATGCACAGCACCTGGCGCGTGCGACCGAGGCGCTTTAGCATCTGCCCCACGATTTCGGCCACGCGCCCGCCGATGCCGACGTCGACTTCGTCGAAGATCAGGGTGGGAATGGGAGAGACTTGGCTCGTCACCACATCAAGGGCTAGGCTGATGCGGGAGAGCTCCCCGCCTGAGGCGGTCTTGGCCACGGGCCGCGCGGGCAAGCCCGGATGGGGACTGACCCGAAACTCGACCTGGTCGAGCCCATGCGCCGTGCCCTCGGCCAGGGACGAGAGGGCGATCTCGAAGCGCCCCCCCTCCATGGCCAGTTCCTGCATCAGGCGCGTCGTTTCCTCGGACAGCGTGTCCGCGGCCTTGCGCCTGAGGTCCGACAGGCGCCGAGCCGCGGCCAGATACTCCGCCTGCGCCGCGGCCGCCTGGGCCGACCAGTCGGCCTCTTCCAGAGAGCCCAACTCGGCCAGGCGCGTCCTCGCATCGGCGAGCAATCCGGCCAATCCTTCGGGGGTCGTTCGGTATTTCCGTGCGGCGCTGTGGATTTCGTCAAGACGCGCCTCGCATTGCTGCAGCCGCTGCGGATCGAGATCCAGCCGCTCGACATAACGCCGCAGCACGTGCAGCGCTTCCTGCAGCTGAATCTGCGCGGGCTCCAGGAGTTCAAGCGCCTCGCCGAGGGACTCGTCATATTCCAGCAGGGCGCGCAGACGCGAGATCAGGGCCGACAGGCTCTCAATGCACGCCCCCTCGCCTTCCGACAAGTCGTCCACGCCGGAGCGCGCCCCCTCGAGGAGACGCGTCGCATGGGACAGGCGGGCGTGCTCGGCGCGCAGGAGATCCCATTCGGCCTCGCCCAGGCCGAGGCCTTCCAGCTCGTTGACCTGCCAGGTCAATTCGTCGCGCTCCTTCACCAGCGCGTGCGCGTCTTCCTCCCATTCGCGCTGCCTTCGTGCCGCCTCAACCCAGCGCCGATAGTGCGCCGCCACGTCATGGCCCAGCGGGCCGGCCCCCGCAAAGCTGTCCACCAGCGCGCGCTGCGCATCGCTCCGGAGCAAGGACTGATGGGCATGCTGCCCATGGATGTCGACCAGAAACTCGCCGGCCTCGCGCAATTGCTGCAAAGTGGCCGCACGCCCGTTGATGAAGCCACGCGAGCGGCCGTTGGCCTCCATCACACGCCGCAGAAGACAAAGCCCGTCATCGCCGGCGAAGTCGCCCTCCTGCAGCCACGCGTCGAAGGCGGTCAGGCGCTCCACGGCAAACTCGGCGGCCAGTTCCGCGCGGTCGCTCCCGGCCCGGATCAGGCTGCTGTCCGCCCGCTCGCCGAGAATGCAGGCGACGGCATCGATGAGGATGGATTTTCCCGCCCCCGTTTCGCCGGTGAGGACCGTAAAACCGCCTGCGAAGTCCAGATCGAGCGATTCCACGATGACGAAATTGCGGATGCTCAGGCGAATCAGCATGGCATCCCCCCCCGCCCTGCAACCTTCCCGTATCGCCCCACGCGCACTCTCCTCTAGAGTTTCTCGCCCCAGTGGAGCTTTTGCCGCAGCATGGCATAGTAGCTGTGGTCCACAGGATGCAACAGCCGGATGGTGCGCTCGGCGCGGCCCACGCGCACCCGGTCGCCCTGGATCAGATCGAAGTGGCGCTGGCCGTCGAAGTGGACCCGCGCGTCATCGGCATGGGTGACCAGCACCTCGATCGACGCATGGCTGTTGAGCACGATGGGCCGAGCGCTCAAGGTGTGGGGGCAGATGGGCACCAGCGCCACCGCCTCGACCGACGGATGCAGGATAGGTCCGCCCGCCGAGAGGGCATAGGCGGTGGAGCCGGTCGGCGTCGCCACCACGATCCCGTCGAGCCGCTGACTGTAGACGAAGTCCCCATCGATGTAGATGATCACCTCGATCAGTCGTCCGATGGTGCCCTTGCCCACCACGACATCGTTGAACGAACACCCGTCGAACACCTTCTCCCCCGCGCGCCAGACGCTCGACCGCAAGAGGATGCGCTCTTCGGTGATGTAGTCCCCGGCGAGCACCCGTCCGATGGTCTCGTCCATGGTGTCGATTGAAACATCGGTCAGGAAACCCAATCTTCCTTGATTGATGCCAAGGAGCGGCACGTCGTGTTCCACCAGCGTGCGCGCGATGTTGAGCATGGTTCCATCACCGCCCATGACGATGGCCAGATCGGCGCGAGCGGCCAGTTCCGGCAAATTCTCGGAGGGCAGTCCGAGCGTGCCGACGCGCTCGGCGGTTTGCCTGGCGAGGAGGACCTGTATCCCGCGTTCGGTGAGAAATCTTGCCAGCGTGCCCAAGGGGGCGGCAATGTCCGGGCTCTGGTATTTGCCAATCAATGCAATTGTCTTGAACTTTTCGGCCATGTCGTCGATTATAGCTTTGAGCCGTGACTTTGACACGCCATCCAGCCGGACGATTTTTTTGTGTAGAATGAAGCATCATGTTGAGCGAACGCGCACAAATCCTGCTTAAGACATTGGTCGAGCACTACATTACCGAAGGGCAACCGGTCGGCTCGCGCACGCTGTCCAAATATTCGGGGCTCGATCTCAGCCCGGCGAGCATTCGCAATGTCATGGCCGACCTCGAGGAATGCGGCTACATTGCGAGCCCCCACACCTCGGCAGGGCGCGTGCCCACCGCGCGCGGCTATCGTTTCTTCGTCGACAGCCTGATCACCATCAAGCCGCTCCACGCGCTGGAGATCCACCAACTGGAGAACCAGCTCTTGCCGGACGATCCGAAACGGCTGGTGGCGGCAGCCTCGCAATTGCTGTCGCAATTGACCCGGTTCGCAGGGGTGGTCATGACGCCAAAGCGGCATAACGCGGCTTTCCGCCAGATCGAATTCCTCAAGCTCTCGGACAAAAGAATCCTGCTCATCATCGTCAACACCGACGGCGAAGTCCAAAATCGCATCATCGTCACCGAGCGGACCTACTCGCCGGCGGAACTCATGCGGGCGGCGAATTTCTTCAATCAGAACTGTGGCGGCCAAACCTTCGACGAGGTGCGCCAGAAGATCTGGGCCGAACTCAAGGCGCTGCGCGAGGACATGGCCGCGCTGATGAGCGCGGCCCTGGAGGCGGGGCGCGATGCGCTGGCGCAGCAGGATGAAGGTTACGTGCTGTCGGGAGAATCGAATCTGCTCCATATCGATGATCTGTCATCGAATATGGCCAACCTGCGCAGGCTCTTCCAGATCTTCGACCAGAAGACCGCCCTCCTGGAACTGCTCGACCGCGGCCGCCGCGCGGATGGGGTACGGATCTTCATCGGCGGCGAATCGGGCATTCTACCCCTCGATGAATGCAGTATCGTGACGGCCCCTTACGAGGTCGACGGACAGGTAGTGGGCACGCTGGGGGTGGTGGGGCCGACGCGGATGGCCTATGAGCGCGTGATCCCGATCGTCGACATCACTTCCCGGCTCCTGAGCAGCGCCCTGTCCTACCACTAGGGCGCCGGTTCCCCTTTGTTCCCTCTTGCGAGAAAGGACCGCCCCATGGCTGCCTGCCCGCCCGAGACCGGACGCGCACCAGAACGCATCGGCGTCCTGCTCGTCAATCTGGGCACGCCCGATGCCCCGACACGCGCGGCGCTCAAGCGCTTCCTCAAGGAGTTCTTGAGCGACCGGCGCGTGGTCGAGCTCTCGCCCGCCCTTTGGTGGCCCATCCTGCACGGCGTCATCCTCACCAGGCGTCCGGCCAGGTCAGCCCGCAAGTATGCGACGATCTGGACCGCCGAAGGCTCGCCGCTCAAAGTCCACGCCGACCGGCTGACACCGCTTCTCGCCCGTGCGCTGGCCAGCCCCTCCGACGCGATACGCGTTCACAGCGCCATGCGCTACGGCCACCCCTCGATTGCCTCAGGTTTGGCGACACTCGCGCAGGAGGGCTGCGAAAAGATTCTCCTGGCGCCCCTCTACCCCCAATACGCGGCAAGCGCCACCGCGACCGTGTTCGACGAGGCCTTCCGCGTGTGGGCGCGCATGCGCAACATGCCCGCCGTGCGCACCATCAAGGATTTTTTTGATCATGCGGGCTATATTCAGGCGCTCGCGGCCAGCGTGCGCGAGTACTGGCGCGACCATGGGCGCCCGGATCGCCTGCTCATGAGCTTCCACGGCATCCCGCGGGCGGCGGTCGACAAGGGGGATCCCTACCACAGCCAGTGCTGCGAGAGCGCACGGCTCCTCGGGGCCGCCCTCGAGCTCCCGGCAGACGCTTATGACCTCTCCTTCCAGTCGCGATTCGGCAGCGCCCGCTGGCTCGAGCCCTCCACCACGGGCATGCTCGCGCGGCTTGCGAGACAGGGCGTCAGGCACGTGGACGTCGTCTGCCCCGGATTCGTCGCCGACTGCCTGGAGACCCTCGAAGAGATCGCGATCGAAGGCAAGGCCACCTTTCTCAACACGGGGGGGACCCAATTCCGCTATATCCCCGCGCTCAACGAACGCACGGAATGGATTGCGGCCTTGGCGGATATCGTGCGCGAGAACATCCGTGGCTGGGAGCCCGCGGAGCGCGACACGCCGCCGGCGCGCGGCGAGACCCCATGACCCTGGGCTCGGGCACCCCCCCACCGCCCCATGCGCGGGGAGGCGAGCGCTTGGTCGTCGAAACGGGGGTCTGCCTGCAAGACATGAATACGTTTGCCCTCGCCGCGACCGCCGCACGATTGGTGCGCGTGCGAGAGGCGCGCGACGTGGCGGCGATCGCCCGTCATCCGGTGTTGGGGCCCGCGCCCAAATTGATCCTGGGAGGCGGCAGCAATCTGCTGCTCGCACGCGACCCTGCCTTCCTGGTCGTGAAGGTCGAAATTGAGGGCATGCGCGTGCTGGAATCCACCCCCCAGGCCGCTCTCCTCGAAGCGGGAGCGGGCGTGCGCTGGCACGAATTCGTGCGCTGGAGCCTCGCCCAGGGGCATCCGGGCCTCGAGAACCTCGCCCTGATTCCCGGGACCGTGGGCGCCGCACCGGTACAGAATATCGGCGCCTATGGACTGGACGTCGCCCAGCGCATCGAGTCGGTCATCGCCACCGACCTTTCCAGCGGGCAGACCATCGAGTTCGATGCCGCGGCATGCCGCTTCGGTTATCGGGACAGCGTGTTCAAGCGGGAATGGGCCGGCAGATGCGTGATCACGCACGTCCGGTTCCGCCTGCCCAAACCCTGGTGTCCACTGCTCGGATACGCGGACCTCGATCGCCACTTCTCGCAGGCAGGCCTTGCCCACCCCGATGCACACCAGATCTTCGAGGCGGTGTGCGCCATCCGCAAGACCAAACTCCCCGACCCCGCGGCGGTCGGCAACGCCGGGAGCTTCTTCAAGAATCCCATCGTGGACGCGGCGACCCGGGATGATCTCGGCCAAGCATTTCCAGGTCTCGTAAGCTATCCGCAAGACGATGGCAGCTACAAGCTCGCGGCGGCCTGGATGATCGAATCCTGCGGCTGGAAAGGACGAAGCGTGGGGCGGGCCGCCGTCCACGACCGGCACGCCCTGGTGCTCGTCAACCTTGGCGGTGCCGAGGGCGCCGACATCATCGCCTTGGCGGAAGCCGTGCGCGCGGATGTCCTGGCGAAATTCGGCGTGCGCCTTGAGTACGAGCCCGTGGTCGTCCGCTAGCGATCCTCGTCAGCATCCCCCTCTTTCGCCGAGGCGCGGCCCTCCACCGCCTCCCGCGCCGTGGCGAGCAGGTGCGCGCCAACCGCCGTCGGGGCGTGGCTGATGGCCGCACGCCAATAGGGGAAGAGCCCGATTTCCTCCCGGTGCTCGTGCTTCGCCAGCAAGCCGGAGAGGATGGCGAAAAACGCCGCCACCTCCTGCGCGCGCGGCAACCCGGACGCGAAGAAGTCTTCCAGAAGAGCCGTCTGCGCGAGAATCTCTTCGTGCTCGCGCAGCATGGCGACGGCCGATTCCGCCTCCGGGGAGCCCTGGGGTCTCGAGAACAGAGGGTGCAAAACGTCGTTCTCCACATGGATGTGACGTCGTAGACCTTCTGCGAACCCCTGAAGGTCCGCAGCCGTCTGCCTCATGCGGCCCTCGTTGACGCTTTGGAGCGCATGCGCAAAGAGCGCATCCAGGCGCTTGTGATCCCGCATGAGGACATCGACGGCATCGCTCGGGGCCACGTCCTCACGGCGACGCACGACCGTGCGCCACCGCCCGCGCCCCGCCGTCCGCGTTTCCCAAGCCAGCATGTCGCGCCATTGGAGATTCGCCACCGCCATGGCATGCGCCGGATCCACCGCGGTCAGGAACTCGACGGCCTCGCCGCGCGCCAGCGCCTGGAGGGCATGCAAGACTGCCCCTGGCACGCGTGCAGGCAACTGGTTCGTAAGATCGATGTGCCGTATCTGATCGCCCATGATTCGCCTCCGGCCGCCGCCTACCGAAAAAAACCACAATGATTTTACGGTTTCCTCTTGAAATGCCGCGCTCCGCCTCTATATGCAACGGATAAGCCACACGGAGACCCCAGAGACGCTACGGAGACCATCGATGCAAGACGACAAGCCAACCCCCGCAACCTCTCAATCCGAACCCTCCGCCGCCAGCCGGGAGCCCGAGCCCGCGGAGGCCGTGGAAACCATGCCGAGCCTCGAAGAGCTCCTCAAACAAGCCGAGCTCCAGGCGAAGGAGCACTACGACGCGTGGCTGCGCGCCAAGGCGGAGACCGAGAACATCCGCAAGCGCTCGCAAGCGGAAGTCGCGAGCGCGCACAAATTCGCCATCGAGGGGTTCGCCTCGGAACTCCTCGCCGTCCGGGACAGCCTGGAGGCTGCCTTGCACGCCAAGGACGCCTCCGCCGAGAACCTGCGCAACGGCGTGGAGCTCACCCTCAAGCAGCTCACGGCAGTATTCGACAAGTTCAATGTGGCCGAGGTCAATCCGGTGGGCGAGAAATTCGATCCCCATTACCACCAGGCGATGAGCATGGTGCCCGCGGAAGCCGCGCCCAATACGGTCGTCGGCGTCATGCAGAAGGGCTATCGCCTTAATGATCGCATGCTGCGGCCGGCGCTCGTCACCGTCGCCAAGGCGCCGGACGCTTGAAAACAGGGGCTGGGCGCCCAATCTTGGGGGCATCAGCTTTCAACTTTAGACTTAAATTTCGTCAAGAAGGGACGTGATGATGGGAAAAATCATTGGCATTGACCTGGGCACCACGAACTCGTGCGTGGCCATCATAGAAAGCGGCAAGCCGAAGGTGATCGAGAATTCGGAAGGCGCGCGCACGACGCCCTCGATCGTGGCTTACACCGAAGAGGGCGAGGTGCTGGTAGGCGCGCCCGCCAAGCGCCAGGCGGTCACCAACCCGCGCAACACCTTGTTTGCGGTCAAGCGCCTGATCGGCCGCCGCTTCGAAGAAGACACTGTGAAGAAGGACGTCGGCCTGATGCCGTACCGGATCGTCAAGGCGGACAACGGCGATGCCTGGGTGGAAGTGCGCGGCAAGAAGATCGCCCCGCCGGAGATATCCGCCCAGGTGCTGCGCAAGATGAAGAAGACGGCCGAAGACTATCTCGGCGAGGAAGTCACGGAAGCCGTGATCACGGTGCCCGCCTACTTCAACGATTCGCAACGCCAAGCCACCAAGGATGCGGGACGCATCGCCGGGCTTGAGGTCAAGCGCATCATCAACGAACCGACCGCGGCGGCCCTTGCCTTTGGCCTCGACAAGAAGGCGGGCGACCGCAAGATCGCGGTCTACGACCTGGGCGGCGGCACCTTCGACATCTCGATCATCGAGATCGCGGAGGTGGAAGGCGAACACCAGTTCGAAGTCCTCTCGACGAATGGCGACACCTTTCTCGGGGGGGAAGACTTCGACCAGCGCGTCATCGACTATCTGGCCGACGAGTTCAAGCGCGAGAGCGGCATCGACCTGCGCAGCGACGTGCTTGCCCTGCAGCGCCTGAAGGAAGGCGCGGAAAAGGCCAAGATCGAGCTCTCCAGCAGCCAGCAGACGGAAGTCAACCTGCCGTACATCACCGCCGATGCGACCGGACCCAAGCATCTGGCCGTCAAAATCACCCGGGCGAAGTTCGAAAGCCTGGTGGAGGATCTGATCGAGCGTACGATCGCGCCGTGCAAGATCGCCATCAAGGATGCCGGCGTCAAGATCTCGGAGATCGACGATGTGATCCTGGTCGGCGGCCAATCCCGCATGCCCAAGGTGCAAGACAAGGTCAAGGAGTTCTTTGGCCGCGAACCGCGGCGGGACGTGAACCCGGACGAGGCAGTGGCGATCGGGGCGGCGATCCAGGGCGGCGTCCTGCAAGGGGAAGTGAAGGACGTCCTGCTGCTCGACGTCACGCCGCTGTCCCTGGGCATCGAAACGCTGGGCGGGGTGATGACCAAGCTCATCCAGAAGAACACCACGATCCCCACCAAGGCCTCGCAAGTGTTCTCGACGGCTGACGACAACCAGTCGGCGGTGACCATCCACGTGCTGCAGGGCGAGCGCGAAATGGCCTCCGGCAACAAGAGCCTGGGCCAGTTCAACCTCACGGATATCCCGCCGGCGCCGCGCGGCATGCCGCAAATCGAGGTGACCTTCGATATCGACGCGAACGGGATCTTGCATGTCTCGGCCAAGGACAAGGCGACCGGCAAGGAAAACAAGATCACCATCAAGGCAAGCTCGGGGCTCTCCGAGGATGAGATCCAACGCATGGTGCGCGATGGCGAGACACACGCCGAAGAGGACCGCAAGACGCTTGAACTCGTCAATGCGCGCAACCAGCTGGACGCGCTCATCCATTCGGTGAAGAAGTCGCTGGCCGAGCACGGCGCCAAGATCGGCGAGGCGGACAAGTCGAAGATCGAATCCGCCCTCAAGGACGCGGAGGAAGCCATCAAGGGCAACGACAAGGCGACCCTCGAGGCGAAGATGCAGGCGTTGAGCGAGGCCTCGCACAAGCTGGCCGAGCACATGTATGCGGGCGCACAGGGGGCCTCCGAGCAGGGCGCTTCCGGCCAAAAGGCCGAAGAGGAAGTGGTCGACGCGGAATTCGAAGAAGTCAAGGACGACAAGAAGTAGAAGTCAAAGGGTCGGCGACAGGCGGCAGGACACCAGCGTCCCGCCGCCTTGTCGCATTTTGTGTTCCGTTGACCGGGTTGCCCGGCCACGTCTTGCCTACTGTGTCTAGGACATGTCAAAGCGCGACTACTATGAAACCCTGGGGGTCAACCGCAGCGCCTCCGATGAAGAAATAAAGAAGGCCTACCGCAAGCTGGCCATGAAACATCATCCGGATCGCAATCAGGACGACCCGAAGGCGGAGGAGCGGTTCAAGGAAGCCAAGGAAGCCTACGAGGTACTCTCCGACAGCTCGAAACGTTCCGCGTACGACCAGTTCGGGCATGCCGGCGTGGATCCGAACGGCCAGGGATTCGGCGGCGGCTCCGCCGGGTTTGGCGGCTTCGCCGACGCCTTCGGCGACATCTTCGGGGAGATGTTCGGCGGCGGGCGCCGCTCGAATGTATACCGCGGCGCGGATCTGCGCTACAACCTCGAGATCGCCCTGGAGGAGGCCGCCCACGGCGCCGAGACCAAAATCCGGATTCCCACCCTGGATCCGTGTGAGACTTGCCACGGCAGCGGCGCCAAGCCGGGAACCGAGCCCGTCACCTGTCCGACCTGCGGCGGCCATGGCCAAGTGCGCATGCAGCAGGGCTTCTTTTCCATTCAGCAGACCTGTCCACAGTGCCAAGGCCACGGCAAGGTGATCCAGACCCCCTGTCCCGACTGCCGGGGCGCCGGCCGAGTCAAGAAACACAAGACGCTGTCGGTCAAGATTCCCGCCGGGGTGGACGAAGGCGACCGCATTCGCCTGAGCGGCGAAGGCGAGGCCGGGGTCAACGGCGGCCCCCCGGGCGATCTCTATGTGCAAATCCACCTCAAGGCGCACGCGGTCTTCACGCGCGAGCACGACGACCTCCATTGCGAGATGCCGATCAGTTTCGCCACGGCCGCGCTGGGCGGGGAGATCGAGATCCCGACTCTGGACGGTTCCGCACTCCTCAAGATTCCGGCGGAAACCCAGACAGGCAAGGTCTTCCGTCTGCGCGACAAGGGCATCAAGGGCGTCCGCAGCCATACCCGCGGCGACCTGCTATGCCATGTGGTCGTGGAAACGCCAATCCATCTGACCGAACGGCAAAGGGAAATCCTTCAGGAGTTCGAGTCCATCACCCTGGCCAACAGGGACCTTCACAACCCGCGGGCAAAATCCTGGATGGACAAGGTCAAGGCCTTCTTCACGCAGTGATGCGCGGTGCGCCCGCCGCGCAGCCGCGCCGACAGACGTTAGCCTTTGCGGCAAACGGCGGCGCGCAGGCGCGCCAGTTGCTCCACGCTCGCCGACAGGCGAGCCGCCGCGTCCTCCAGGGGATGCTCTTCACCGGGCGCAAAGGTCGTCGCGAAAGCGCCGTCAAACCACGGCGCGAGGGTACCTAAGGCGCGCCGGTCGATGCTTCCGGCTACCAAGGTCACAGGCACGCCGACGCGCCGCGCGCGCTTCGCCACCGCGAGCGGCGCTTTGCCCGAGAGCGTTTGGACATCCGAACGGCCTTCGCCGGTCAGGACCCAGCCCGCCCCCTGCAGTGCCGTCTCGAAATGGAGCAGGTCGAGCATCGCGTCGGCTCCGGAACGAAGAACCGCGCCCAACAGCAAGAAGGCGTACCCCAACCCCCCGGCCGCCCCGCTGCCGGGGCGTTCGTGAAGCGGCGATCCCCGCCATTCGCCGCAGTGCTCCGCAAAGCGTGAGAGCCAGCCATCGACCAAAGCCACCTCACCGCTTGCCAAGCCCTTCTGCGGGCCATAGACGGCGCTCGCGCCCTGAGGGCCGCACAGCGGATTGCCCACATCCGAAAGAACAAGGATTTCGGTGTCGCGAAGCCGCGCATCCAGCCCCGATGCATCGATGCGGGCAAGCCGCCCCAATCCATCGGGGGTCGGCGCCACGGCAGCGCCATCCGGACCCAGGAGCTTCACCCCCAAGGCCGAGAGGAGACCGGCCCCTCCATCGTTCGTACTGCTGCCCCCAAGCCCCACCCAGATGCGTCGGATACCACGATCCAAGCAGGCGGAGAGCATTTCCCCCACCCCAATGCTGGACCGTTCGCGCACCTTCGACGTCCCCGCGCAGGCAAGCCCGATCACCTGCGCCACCTCGATCACCGCAATGGGCCCTGCGTCATCCTCAAGCCGCCCCCACGCCGCCGATCGGGGGCGAGAGTCCGCACCATGGACCACCGTCATCTGCCGTTCGCCCTTGCGGGCCTGCAAGATCAGATCCAGCGTGCCCTCGCCCCCGTCGGCCAGCGGAAAAAGGCGTACGGGCCAGCCGGGCTGGGCGCGCCTGATGCCCTCTTCCATCGCGCGAGCCGCTTGAAGCGCTGTGAGCGATCCTTTGTAGGATGCCGGCGCAACGATGATCGACAAGCCCTTCTCAGGGCAGACGGAATCCTCCACGCGTGCAGCCTTTCTCCCCTTCGTCACCCGAAACCCGTCGACGGCGGACCCTCTCGTCGATTCGGCCCGTCCTCGACGACCCGTCAGGCGTTCTCCTCGCACGTCGCCGTGAAGGAGAACCGACACAGATCATCCCGGCTTTGCCACCCGAGTCGTTCCCAAAAAGCCATGCCGTCGGCATTGCCGGCGAGCACGTCGATGTGCATCTTGCGAATGCCTTGACTGCGGAGCGCGCTTACGCAAGCGGCCACGAGCGCGCGGCCCAGGCCCCTCCTGCGATATGCTGGCGCAACGGCGAGGTGGTAAAGAAAACCCCGTCGCCCATCGTGCCCAGCCAGGACGCAACCCACAATCTCCCCGGCGATCTCGGCCACGAGACTCAATCCCGGGTTTCTGTCCAAGTAGCGCGCTATGGCGGCGCGGCTGTCCGCCTCGCGCAGACAGACACCCGGGGTGTCCCGAAGCAGCCGCATCACGCGGTCGTAATCGGAAAGGCGCATGGGCCGCAGCGGCACGATGGCTCCTTCTCCTTTCGTCTCGGCCGTCCGGCGGCTGAATCGGGTTTCCCCCGGTGTTTTGAGCAAATCGCCCGTCCGCATCCGGCGGGCTTGAGGGGAAAGTCTAGCATGCTCGCGAATGCGCCGGCCGGCACGCCATGCAGGGCGCGGCTAGGTCCAAACCAGCCATACCGGCAACGTCACCCAGAAAAGCAGGGTACTCCAGCCGATGGTCAAAGCCACGACCTCGGTGTCCAGCCCAAACTGATCGCTTAGGACCAGCGCCATCAGCATGGTCGGCATCGCGCCCTCCAGAATGACGGCTTGCTGCGCTTCTCCAAGCGGGCGAAAGAAGAGCCACGCGAGCCCCATGACCAACGCGGGGAGCACGAGAAGCTTCAGGGCGGCGGCAGCCAGGATAGGCTTGCTGGGTTTTAGCGCTCGCCAGGGAATCGACAGGCCCAGCACGAACATCATGACCGGCACGGTAGCCTGTCCGATGAGGTGGGTCGCATGAATCAGCGCCGACACGTCCCATCCCGTCCAGTTGACCAGCAACGCAACCCAGAAGGCCCACACCGGGGGAAGGCGAAAGAAGGTGCGCGCGAAATGCTCCGGGCCATGGCGGCCGCGTCCTTCCGAGCCGAGATGGGCGGCAATCCACACGCCCAGGCTCCAGACCAGCGGGGTAGAGCCGACAGAATCGGCGAAGATGGTGTAGCGCGATCCCTCGGGCCCATAGAGAAACGTCAGCACCGGAAAGCCGATGAAGAACGTGTTCCCGAACATACCCGCGACCATGAGGGCCGCTCGAGTGGGATTCGAAAGATGCGCGCCTACCCGGGTTCGGTACAGAACGACGTAAAGAATGAGTCCAACCGGGAGCGTTCCCGCGATCATCAGCAGCGGAATGCTCCAGACCGCTGCCGTGAGGTGCTGGCCCGCCACTGCCGAGAACGTAAGCGCCGGCGCGAAAAGATAAAGGGCGAGCCGGCTGAGCTGCATGCGCAAGACGTCGGGGCTAAGCTCCCGGTGATATCTCGGCCAGAGCGCGCCCGCCGCCACCAGGATGAGGATGGGGAGCGCGACCTGCAGGAAAAGGTGGACCAAGAGGGACACGTTCATCGTCAGCGATTCGTACCTGCGGCGTTCAAGCGGCAAAGGAAAGGCAAGGCGCCGCGCCGCTGGAAACGGTCATCGCCGGTCTGGCCTCGATTCAGTGATTCGGGATGGTACCGGCTTGTCCGCCACCGGGCAAGCCAAGGGATGAGCGATCCGGGTCACCGTGCGATGCGCTGCAAAGATCCCGCGATACGGCGCGAGCGCGTACGCGTTGCCGACCCCGCAGCGAAGGTGCATGGGGTCCCTGGCACCGGGCGAATGCGGGCCCTATCTCCCTGATCCTGGGCATTGGCCTGCCAGGGCCTGCGGCATCGCGAGCACGGCCGCCCCTTAGCGGCTGACTAAGCAATGCACGCTGAAGCGGCGGGCCTCATCGGTCCAGACAGCCTGCGAGTCAAAGCCGGCCCGATCCGCCAGGGCTTGAAACTCCGTCGCCGTGTATTTGTAGGAGTTTTCGGTATGGATGCTTTCCCCTTCCTCGAAGCGGAACGACACCCCCATGACGTGCACCACTTGCGCCCGGGTGCTGACCAGATGCATCTCGACGCGCCCAAGCGCCTCATTATAGAAGGCCCGATGGCGGAACGTCCGGCAGTCGAAGTCCCCCTCCAATTCCCGGTTGATCCGTTCAAGCACATTCAGGTTGAAGGCCGCCGTGACCCCGGCGGGATCGTCATAGGCCAGATTCAGGATGCGGGCATCCTTCTTGAGATCGACGCCCACGAGCATCACGCCGCCGCGCCCGACGAGGCGCGCCGCGCGTTCCAGGAAAGGCACCGCTTCCTCGGGGGTGAAGTTGCCGATCGTCGAACCGGGAAAGAAAATCGAGCGGCGAAGCTCGACGTCCAACGCCCAGCCCGGCAGTTCGAAGGCGCCGGTATAATCGGCACACAGCGCCTCGATCGTGAGCCACGGATAATCGCGATGCAGGCTTGCACAGGCGTCGCGCAACTGTTCGTGGGAGATGTCGACAGGCAGATAAGCCAGCGGGCGCACGGATTGGAGCAGCAAGCGCGTCTTCTCGCTGTTGCCGCTGCCATACTCGATCAGGACGCAGCGCTCGCCGAGCAGCGGAATCATTTCCGGCAGGCATCGCGCCAGAATGCCCATCTCGGTCCGCGTCGGATAGTACTCGGGCAGTTGGCAGATCTGCTCGAACAAGGCAGAGCCGCGCTGGTCGTAAAAGAATTTCGCAGGCAGCGCCTTATGGGGTAGCGCCAAGCCCCCCAGCACCGCCCGGCCGAACGCCTCGCCGCCATGCGGCTGAAGATCCTGGAATGCAACGCGCTCGCTAGGCGGATTCTCCATGCGTGATCACGCGCATCGAGAACCGGCGGGCCTAGGCATCATTGGCCCGCCGATGCCTGCGGGCCAGTTGGGCGGCGTGCGCGCTCTCGATCCAGCTCCTGACGGCATCGGCATCGCTGAATCGTGCAAACGGCCCCCACGAGTCGAGCAAGACAATGATATAAGGCGTATGGGCGATCTTCGCCCGCATGACCAGGCACTGCCCTGCCTCGTTGATGAACCCGGTCTTGCTGAGGCCGATGTGCCAAAAGCGGTTTCTCGTCCGCACAAACAAATCGGTGTTGCGGAATAGGACAGGGCGCCGATCTCCGTGCACATCTTCGGTGTACTGGGCCGTCGTCGTGAATTGGCGGATGAGGGGGTAACGGTACGCCGCCTGGACCATCAGCGCCAAGTCTTCCGGGGTCGACTGGTTCTGGCTGTGCAGGCCGGTCGGGTCGAGGAATGTGGTCTGCATCATCCCCAACGCCCGCGCCTTTCGGTTCATGGCGGCCACGCACGCCTGCTCCCCTCCCGGGTAGGTTCTGGCGAGCGCATAGGCCGCGCGATTTTCCGAGGCCATGAGCGCGAGGCGCAGCAGTGCCCGCCGGGTGAGCGTCGTGCCGACGTTCAGTCGGGAAGCCGACCAGCGCAGCCGATCCACATCCTGACTCGTCACGGTAATGAGCTGATTCATGGGCAAATGGGCGTCCAAGACCACCATGGCCATCATCAGCTTGCTGATGGATGCGATGGGACGAGGCACATCCACATTCTTGCCGTATATCATTTCCCCTTGCCGCTCATTCACCACGATGGCCTCGGCGGAGCGCAGGTGAAGCAGCCAGGGGTCGAACAGCGATTTCCCTTTGGGCGGCGGAAAAATCGCCTCGGGCACCGCCGCCAGCGGCTGGGACGGCATCCTTGCCTGGGGCGGTTGAGGCTTGCCAATGGCGGCGCCGGACGCCGTGGCCAGTGTCGGCCGGGCCGCAGGGGAGAGCCCCGCCGCTGCGGGGGCCGTCGGTGCCGGGATAGGCGCCGCCGGAGTGCCAGACCATGTCTCGGGCACGGGAGTGAGCGAAGGGGGCGCCACCGGCACGGTGACGGCCTGGGCCGCACGGGAGGGCGGCACGGGGGAAGCCGGCGGCCGTGCGGCCGACTGTCCCCCATCGCCGATCGCGGGGCGCAGCCACCCCAGAGCCGCAACGGCCGCCACGACGGCAAGAATCGCGCCGACGGCCAGGAATCCCACGGTACGCGCCGGGCGACGCGACCGCTGGCGCACCGGAGAATCACGAAAAGCCGACCAATACATGCGCATGATTGTCCTCCGCCTGCTTGTGCACCCATCTGCCGCGTGCCTGCGCGGCCTCGTTTCTTGAGGACGAATTATGAACAAGAATCGGACACTAGGCAAAAATCTTTAGGAACTTCTTACAAAGCAAAGGCGTCCGATCACTGACCCCCGCCTATCCACACCATAGCATAGGCCGGGGCAATGCGTGGCCGCGCGCCATGGCTCGGCGCGCCCGAACGCCCTTGGCGCGATGCGGTGGAGTCGGCCCTCGCATTTTGATAGCATGATGGGAACCGTCGCCGGTGCCAGGCTTGAGGACGCACCGGCCGGGCTGCATGGGCTTGAGCGGGGCCGTTCACCCCGCAGGCGCTTTCGGGTCGCCGAAACCCAACGAATGAGGTGTCGCGCGCAGATCATCATGAGAATTTTGATCGTTGAGGACGATGCGGTATTGGCCGATGGATTGACCCGGGCGCTACGCCAGTCGGCGTATGCCGTGGACTGGGTCCGGACCGGCGTCGAGGCCGATCAGGTGCTCTCGAGTGCCGTTCACGACGTGGTCATCCTGGATCTCGGATTGCCGAAGCTGGACGGCTTTGACGTCTTGCGCCGCTTGCGCGAACGCAGTTCGCCGGTGCCGGTGCTGATCCTGACCGCGCGCGACTCCCTGGACGACCGGGTGACCGGGCTCGATCTCGGCGCCGATGACTACATGACCAAGCCGTTTGACCTGCCGGAACTGGAAGCCCGCATCCGGGCCCTGATTCGGCGCGGGCAATGCGGCACGAGCACCACCATCATCGTCGGCACCTTGCGCTATGACAGCGTCGGCCGCCGCGTCCTCGCCAACGATGCCCCCGTCGACCTCTCGGCCCGTGAACTCGGCGTTCTCGAGGCGCTGATGCTGCGCGCCGGCCGCGTGGTGAGCAAAGAGCAGCTCGTGGAGCACTTGTGCGATTGGGGCGAAGAGGTCGGAATCAACGCCATCGAAGTCTACGTGCACCGGTTGCGGAAAAAGCTGGAGAAAAGCGGGATCCATTTCCGGACCATCCGCGGGCTGGGGTATCTGCTGGAAAAGCCGAGTGGCCCCTAACGGCACGACCCTGCGTGGCCGGCTCCTGCAGTGGCTGCTGATCCCGCTGGGCGTGATCTGGCTCATCGGCGCCGTCGCCACTTACTATATCGCGAGGGGCTATGCGAATGCCGGCTATGATCAAGCCCTGTTCGAATCGGCGCGCGCGTTGGGCGCCCAAGTGCGCGTCGAGGCAGGCCGCATCCGAGTCCATGCGCCAAGCGCCGCGCTCGGGATGCTGCTCGCGGATCGCCACGATCGGACTTTCTATCAGGCAGCCTCGACAACAGGCCTGATCTTCTCCGGCGACCCGTCCATCGCCTTGCCTTCCCTCGAGCACTGGCAGCTCAAGAAGCCGCTGCTGCGCAATGCCACCCTGCATGGGCAGCGCGTGCGCATCGCGGCCATCTATCTTCCGCTGCGGCAACCGGTCCCCGGGCAGGGTGTCATCGTCCAAGTCGCCCAGACCCTTGTCCGGCGCGACCGGGTCATGCGGGAAATCGTCACCGGTGTCGTGCTTCCGCAGCTGCTGTTGATCATGCTTGCCGGCATTTCCGTGTGGTACGGCGTAGGCCGCGGCCTGTTGTCGCTCAATCGCGTGCAGCAGGCCATCGCCAACCGCTCGCACCGAGACCTGAGCCCGGTCGATGAGGCCGGCGCGCCAGAGGAAGTACGCCCGCTGCTGCGGTCCATCAATGGCCTCCTGGAGCGCCTCGACAGCGCCTTGACCGCGCAGCAGCGCTTCATCGCCGACGCTGCGCATCAGCTGCGCACGCCCCTGGCCGGCCTGAAGACGCAAACCGACGTGGCCTTGCGCCAGTCCCGCATCGAAGATGTCCAGCATGCGCTCACGCAGCTGTCGATCAGCGCTCAGCGCGCCACGCGACTTGCCAATCAGCTGCTCGCTCTGGCGCGCGCCGAACCGGAATCCCTGCGCGCGAGGCCCCTCAACCGGCTGGAACTCGGCGAGCTCTGCCGGACGGTCACCTCCGAATGGGTGCCGGAAGCGATGGCCAAGGACATCGACCTCGGCTTCGAACCGTGCGCGGGGTCCGCCATGATCGCAGGCGATCGCCTTCTTTTGCGGGAGATGCTCGCCAATTTGCTGGACAACGCCATACGCTACACGCCGCCGCGCGGCAAAGTCACGGTCTGCGTCACGGATTCGCCAAGCCCCGCCGTCGCCATCGACGACAACGGGCCAGGCATTCCGCCCAGCGAACGCGAGCATGTCTTTCAGCGCTTTCACCGAATCCTGGGGGAAGAACAGGACGGGAGCGGGCTGGGGCTGGCCATCGTGAAGGAAATCGTCGTGGCGCATGGGGCGACCATCTTGCTGGACCGAAGCGCGTCACACGGCGGCACCCGGGTCGTGGTCAGGTTTCCCGCCAATCCCCGTCCATGAGCGCCCCTTATCGCCGCGGCGCGCAGCGTGGACGAGTGACCGGCATCATTCTCTCCGGCGGGCGCGCCCGGCGAATGGGCGGCTGCGACAAGGGACTTCAGCCGTTTCGCGGCCGCCCGCTCATCGAATCGGTAGTGGAGCGATTGGCCCCGCAAGTCGATGAGCTCCTGATCAGTGCCAACCGGAACATCGACCGCTATGCCCTCCTAGGCCGCCCGGTGCTCCCCGACCCCACCCCTGGGTTCCGAGGACCGCTCGAGGGCGTGCAGCGCGCGCTCTCGCAAGCCAGGCATCCGCTTGTCGTCTCGGTTCCCTGCGACGCCCCGCTGCTGCCCCGGGATCTGGTCGAGCGGCTACTGCTGGCTCTGGAGGCCGCCGATGCGGCGGTTGCGAAGGTCGGCAGCCAAACACATCCGGTTTTTGCGCTATACCGAAAGGAAGTGCTTGGATCCTTAGCGGCGTATATGGCGGCTGGCGGACGCGCGATCCACGAGTGGCATCGGCAGCTTCGGGTCGCCGAGACGTGTTTCGATGACCAGTCGGCGGCGTTCACGAACTTCAATACGCTCGAAGAACTCGGGGCCGCATGCCGTAGCGATCCTCCCGCGCCTTAGCCCGCCCTCACGGTATGCGGTCAGGTGCGCGCCAGGCTGCGCTGCCCCCATGCACGCAGCTTGGGGCGCATGCTGCCTTCATGCGTCAGAATCTCGTGCGAGGGGCAAGAACAAGCGCCCCCTGGAAGCCGAGCACTTGAGAGGTGCCAGTGGCCGGACGCGACGGTCACATCGCGCGTGGCCCCGCGTGTCGGGCGGATTCAACATTCGGGCCGCCGCCGCACGAGGCATTGCGTACCGGCATTGCCGATTGGTTCAACGCGGCGACGGCCGGCCCCCCGGAACGGAGGGCCGTGTCGGGACCGGAAACATCGGGATTTCCCGCCCTTAGCTGATGAGTATTCCACCCAACGACACGTGGCACATCGTGCTGCCTGACAAGGCCCAAGTCTTCCGGCGGCGCGCGATGCGTTTCGAGGTTCTCCTGACCCACCGCCCGGACTGGGCCTATCTGGCATTCGCCGAGCAGATTGCCAGCGCGCAGCAGCACAGCATGACGGACCATCCGAGCCCGCGCCTGCCTGACGAGCGATTATTGCGTCTGCGCAATGCCCATGCCGTCCCCCCGCTGTGTGCCCACAGCGGGCGACAAGAGAACGGTTGGCACGAAGCACTCGCCGTCATTGGATCGCGGGTCTCGCATGCCACGACAGGGAAAACGCGAACGGCCATCGAACGTCTGCTCGACACCCCCGGCGCGCAGATCGAGTCCTTCGCCCGCGGCGTACTGTGTGGCTATTACGGTGGCGTTGATTCGGAGGCGCGCGTCCTTCTCGCCGCCGCGCTGCAGGTTCACTGGGTCGCCATGGCGGCAGAGGCCGCCGCCCGCGCGGCCTTCGGCCCCACCGAGGTCCCATCCTTGTGCCCGGTGTGCGGCTCTCCGCCCGTGGCCACCGTGCTGCGCCGACACGGCGGCACACTGGACCGCTATCTCCATTGCTCGCTGTGCGCGACGGAATGGTCCATGGCGGTCGATCGCTGCACAAGCTGCGGCTCGCGAGGATGGCTACACTATTTCCGCGCCGGCGGCGCGCACTCGGCCGTCCGGGCGGAAGCTTGCGACGAATGCGGGAGCTACTTGAAGATCTTGAATCTGGACCACGCCCCGACGCTCGATCCCACGGCCGACGATCTTTTCACCCTGGAACTCGACGCCGCGGCTCAGGATGCCGGCTTCGCCCGCAGCGGCCCGAATCTCTTGTTCGTTCCCGGCATCGAGCCCAGCGTATAACAGGGCGCCCGCGCGCCGTGGGATCAGGCGAGCGGAGGCGCCAGCCGCTCTCCCGTGCACACTTCCTCGATGCCATAGAAACTGCCGGCTTGCGTATGGACGATCGGCGCAATCGCCATGGCATAATCCATGGCCCGGTCGCGCTCCGAAATATGGAAACGCACGACCCCCGCCCGCCCCTTCCACCAATCCGCATAGGGCTCCCTCTTGCGGCTGGCATGCACATAGATCTGAGCGGTTTCATGATTGTGCTCGAGGACCACGCGCTTGTATTGGCTTTGCATCGTCTGGCTCATCGACCCCTCGCTGCCTGGTTAGAAACTCAATCCTGTGTCCCACCGGTGCACTGCCCGGAGAGCGAACAGGTCACCCCCCGGCGCCCGTCTTGCCCCCAGACACCGTCCGGGAGTATAGCCATGGAATATTGCATTTTCCTGCACGGCGCGACCGCGCGGGGGAAGCGCCCGGAGCCCGCCCCCTGGGGCGTCTACAAGAGTTGCAGTTTCAACCGTCAAACGGATGGCCGAGCCCACCCGAGATATTTGCCGGGCGAGACGGCCACAGCTGGAAGTGCACTTGCAACGGACAGCGGGGCTCGACGCAGTGCAGAATCGATCCGGCGGAAGCTTTGCGGGCTTCGCGCGCAGGACCTGATCGAGCAGAGATCTATCGCGGCCACCGCTTCTGGTGAGAAGGGATGAATTTCATAGGAGATACTATAGGGAACAACAACAGTTTTCGCAATACGCTAGAATGGCGTGATACCGGCCGCCACTTGGCGGCGCGCCCCTTGACTCCCATCCAACCGATGAGACGCAATCGGGCACGCAGATGTGCCGATCAACGCGTGGGCGAAGGGAAACACTGACATGTACCAAATAGACCGCGGCATGGCTCTAATAAAACCCAAACAGGCCTTCCTGGATTGGCTCAAGGCGCTGCCCGGGTCCGAGCTGGACATCACGCTGGAGCAATTGCGGGGCGACTGCACATCGGTACTGCTCCCGTTGTTTTCCGAGCTGGAAGAGGCGCTGGCAGCCATCGACGAGATCTACGACGAGATTTTCGAAATGGAACTCTCCTCGTGGTCGGATGAGGAATCGCTGTGGCCATCCGAACGAACCGTGCAGCTTTTCTGGGAATGGTTTGATGTCGAACTCCACTCGCTCGTCGTGGACGCCATGGAAGACATTCCCGAGGCCGAACTGCCTTAACCCAAGCGATGCCGTCCCCGCCAAGTCGGCGCGGGCTAAGGAAAATGCCGGGATTCGGCGCCATCCGAGTATCCCGGTGCCCGGTTGACAGCCCAGGCGCATGTCCTATAGTACGTTATGAATGGCTCCATGTGCGCATCAGGCCGATCCGGGGCCGTTCGTTAAAGGAAGGCAGGGATCCTCATGGCGGCGCGACCTGCTTGTGTTCGCCCGATCTCGGCGCATGCCGAGCGAGTGGGATGACGGTCAAGACGCCGGGATGTTGGGGATAGGGTGTCGCTCAAAGACGGCCCCCGATGGAACCTGAAAGATAGCTCTTGGAGAAAAGGAGAGCGGGAATTTGGGCTTGTCTCGCAAGCCGTGCTATCCATCCTGGCCGCTTTCAGCCGGGTCTCCCGCGTACATCAACGATGGAAGAAGCCATAGATTTCGGCAGTCTGCTCAACGGATTGCAACACATGCCCGAAAAGGACAAAATCGTCCTACTGGCGCTGATCGACCGACAAAGTGGCGCCCAGAATGGGGAAGTGGCGAAAATCGAGCGCATCATAGGCCAGATGATGGTATCTGCCGCGCGCGAGAAACAACGGGTTGCCCAAGTGCAGGTGCTGCGTGACGAAGACGTCACGCACATTTCCCTGGTCGCCAACGACGAACCCGTGCGGGGTTGATCCTGCGCGCATGCCTCCGCTGGACGCCAGACGTCGGCTTTCGGCGGAGGCACGGCAGTCGACGAAGCAACGCGCTCGACGCATCCATCTCATGCCCCTGTGCGCCCGGGCTTTAGAACGCACCGAAACCCTGCGCTAAAGACGGCGTCGCCGCCTGCTTGGCGGCGTGCCTCCCCGATGTCCCATCGCCGCGCGCAGCAACGGGCACGCTTCGAAAACCAAACCCCGATCATTCGCGCACGACGGTTCTTGCTCAGTTCTTGCTGGAGAGGTAAAGGGCAATGTCCTGGATTTGGGCATTGGTCAGCGAGGACGTCACGGCCTGCATCAAAGGATCCATGCGCTGACCGTTGTGCGCCCGATAGCGCGACAAGGACAGCACCAGGTATTCCGGATGCTGCCCCGCCAGGCGTGGAATGCGCTCATCTCCCATCGCGGTTGTCCGATGGCATTGCACGCAGCGCTGGCTGAACAGAGAGGCTCCCGTCTGCCACTGCGCGGTATGTGCCACCACGGCGGGACGCACCGCCTGGCTGGCGAAGTACAGGCTGATGTTGATCTTGTCGGTATCACTGAGCACTTTCACGAGGCCTTGCATGAACGCGCTGCTCTGCCGGCGCCCATCGGCGAATTTCTGGATCTGCGTCAGCAAATAGAAAGCATTCTGCCCTGCCAGGGTAGGCACCTCGCGAAAGGGACTATTGCCATCGACACCGTGGCAATTGGCGCAAAAGAAAGTTGCCTTGCGTCCCGCCGCAATGCTGCTCTGAAGCGCGTTCTTGTTTTTCCGGATGGCTTTGACCCGGGCCTCGAGCGCCGCGATATGCGGATCGACCGCGTTGATGCTCGCTTCCTCGGCGTTGACCGCGAGTCCTCCCGCATTGGCCGCCATCGCCATAGGCAGCGGGGTCATACACAACCAAACCCCCAGGCCCGCCCAGCCCAGTGCCCGCATGGCTCGGCCTCGCGAACCGACGCCCCAATCTTTCGTCATCTCCCCCTCCCTCACGTGCCTTTCTCAAACCGACGGCGTGCGATGCGCCGGGCCCATGCCAGTCCAAGGATCGCGTCTCGGAGACACAGGAACCCGCACAGTCCAAACGATGCTTTCGTTTCGGACCGCCGTCGGGCGTTGCCCCGCGCACCCCCTTTTTCGAGCGTTGCGTCCGCGGCGATGGCGCTCATTCTACAATAAGACCCACATCTCTGAATATGCATATGGTATCGTGCGGTCCCGCCGCCTTGCACGTGCGTTCGATCAGGCCGGTCCGTCCGCGCCCGCCTCGCCGGTCTCGGCGCGGGCGAGCTGCCGCAGACCTTCGACCGCTTGCGCAAGAAACGTGTCCGCACGCGTCAGGGGAAACACCACATAAGCGGGAAGCCGGAATGCGGGCGCGTCTTTGACGCGGTGCAGGCGGCCTGCCTGCAACGCCTCCCGTGCCATGCGCAACGGAAAGTAGCCAGAGCCTCCGCTCTCGGTCAGGTGCTGCAGGCCCAGCCACCCAATGTTGGCATAGAGCGCCGGCGGCGGATGGTCGGGGAAGTAGACCGAGAACTGATGGAAGAACTCCGGCCCCCAATCCACATGAACATACCCGGGATCCGGCCATGGGCGATCCGGAGCGGTCGACACAAGCACCAAGGTTTCATCGAACAAGCGCTCGACGGCCAGCCCGGGACGCGCCTCGGGCGTATACATGACGCCGACGTCGATGGTGTTGTGGATCAGCCCCTGCATGATGTCCGCCTCAAAGCCGATTTCCAGCCGCAGCGAAATGGTCGGCGCGCTCGTCCGCATCCAGGCCACCCAACGCGGCAGAAAGCCTTCCCAAAGCGCGATGCGTCCGGAGAGCGTCAACCCGGCGGAATACCCCTCGGGCAAGCCCACGTCTTGGCGTGCGGTCTCCACCGTTCGCACCAGCGTCTGGGCATGCCGCAGAAACCGCCGGCCTGCCGCGGTCAACTCCGCTCCATGCTTGCCCCGCGTGAAAAGCTTGGCGCCGAGCTGATTCTCCAGCGTCTGGATGCGCGCGCTCACCGTGGATTGCGTGACATGGAGCCGCTGCGCGGCGGCCAGAAAATTGCCGGCGGTAACCACATTGAGAAAGGTACGGGCTTGTTCGGTATCCATTTATCGGATTCTCCGATAGAAAACACCAAAATATTCCGTTTTTCTTCTAGACGCAATCCCCCTAAACTTTGTCCTGTGTATTGCCGTCGCCTGGTGATGCGTCGCCTGAAGCGCGAAATGCTCGGTGCCGTATCGCGGGAAGACGCTAAGGCGCGCAGTTCAATGAAGGAGGACAAACATGGAAGCAGAAGCCTTGCAACTCAATACCGACGAAGAGGGCTATCTGATCGAGCCCGAGTCATGGACGGAGGCTGTGGCCGCGGAGCTTGCGCAGCAGGAGGGGATCACGCTCACGCCTGAGCATTGGGACGCGATCCGCTTCATGCGGGAGTACTACGACGAACACCAAAAGGCCCCCGATGCCCGGTTCGTGATCAAGTATCTGACGGAAACCAGCGGTGCCGATCGCAACCAGCTCTCCCGTCTGTTCCCCTACGGCTATGTGAAGCAGGCGTGCAAGATCGCAGGCATGAAGCGGCCGCGCGCCTGGAGTTCGGGCTAGCGGGCGCGGCCCTCACGGGCCGCACCCTCCGCGCGGTTCGCCGCCTCGCTTTCCCCAGCGCCCCCTCGACAACTCAAGAAAGAATTTATGGAACGGGCCCTCAAGCTTTTTCTCACGCCAACCGTCGTTCACCTTCCCACCCACAGTCATCTCGAAAAATGGATCTCCGGCCTCGGCGGATTCCTGGGCATCGCGTTGACCGTGATGCTCAGCCGCTTCCTGCTCGGCGACCATGTCGCAGTGCAGATCGTCGCCTCGATGGGCGCGAGCGCCGTGCTGCTCTATGCGGTTCCCCACAGCGCGTTTTCCAGCCCGTGGGCCGTGCTCGGCGGGCATTGCGTGTCCGCCCTGGTCGGCGTGATCCTCGCCCGGCTTGTTCCGGACCCGCTGCTGGCGACCCCGCTGGCGGTGGGGCTCGCGATCACCGCCCAGTACTATCTGCGCTGCATCCATCCGCCTGGCGGCGCCACTGCGTTCTTCGCCGTCATGGGGGGACCGGCCGTGCGCGCGCTAGGGTTCAACTATGTGTTCTTCCCCGTCATGCTGAACGCCCTCATCATCCTGAGCGTGGCGGTCATCTTCAACAAGCTGTTGCGGGCAAGACAGGACGCCCACGTGCGCGCGCTGGAATCGCATCTGCAAGTTCCGGAGAAATGCTTCATCCGTCACAGCGATCTCGTGTACGCGCTTTCCGAGATCCAGTCCTATATTGACGTGGGCGAAGAGGATCTCATGCATATTTACAAACTTGCCGTCCAGCACGCCTTCCCGTCCACCGCCGTGCAGCACTGAGGCCTCTCAGGGGATCCGGCTGACCCTCATGGGCGGTCGGCACGGAGCGAAACTGGCATAGGATAAAAGAAAGGCCATCGACGGGGATGCCGGACTCTGAACCCCGTTCGATGGGTCCATACGAACGGACGACGAGCATACCCTCGTCTCAAGGAAGACGCGTCCATGCCGTGGATCCTCGACCAGCCCCGCTCCGTGCAAGAAGCCCAGGCGATCCAAGAGCGCCTGCGCGAGCAAGTCGTACGGGAGGACCGGCTGGGCACGGTACGGCATCTATGCGGCCTCGACATCGGACTGCTCAAGGCCAATACCGTCGCGCGCGCGGCGGCGGCAGTATTCACCTTTCCCGATCTCCAACCGGTCGAATGCGCGATCGCCTGCACGCCGGTGACCTTCCCGTACGTGCCGGGGCTCCTCTCCTTCCGGGAGGCGCCGGCCGCGCTTGCTGCCCTGGCCAAGCTCGCGCGCAAACCGGATCTACTCCTGTACGACGGCCAGGGCTTGGCCCACCCACGCCGCTTCGGCATCGCCTGCCACGTCGGCCTGGCCGCGGACATTCCGGCCATCGGCGTCGCCAAGACCCGGCTCATCGGGACCCATGCGGAGCCCCCTGACACGCGCGGCGCATGGACCCCGCTCCTCGACGGAGACGAAACCATCGGCGCCGTGCTGCGCACCCGTCCGGGAACCCAGCCCATCTACGTATCCATCGGCCACCGGATCAGCCTGGACACTGCGGTACGCTATGTCATGGCGTGCGTCACCCGCTACCGACTGCCCGAGACGACCCGGTGGTCGCATCGGCTGGCCTCCGGTCAAGGGGAGGCGGCGGCCGCCGGCTGCACCGACGATTCCGATGGAGCGGCGGCCACGCGCGAGCCCCGGGCGGAGCCCTAGCCCTCGGGACCCCCTCATGCGGCCGCTATTTCGCCCTGCGCTCGTCAACGATCCTTACGGCGATCCCGCGCTCTTCGTCGATTGCCTGTTCGAACGGCGTGCCCTGCTCTTCGATTTGGGCAATATTCTTGCGCTTCCTCCGCGCAAGATCCTGCGCATCACCGATGTCTTCGTATCCCATGCCCATATGGATCACTTCATGGGATTCGACTGGCTCCTGCGGATCGGCCTCGGTCGCGATCGCACCGTGTCGCTGTTCGGCCCCGCAGGGTTCGTCGCGCAGGTCGAGCATAAGCTCGCCGCGTACACCTGGAACCTGGTAACAAGCTATGAAACCGATTTCACCGTCCTCGCCACGGAACTCCTCCCGGGCGGCACGGCACGGCGCGCGGCGTTCCATTGCCGGGAGGCCTTCCGGCGCCGGCACGACGAGGATTTTTGCATCCCCGACGGAATCATCCACGACAGCCCCCTCTTTCGCGTGCACGCCGCCATCCTGGACCACGGCACCCCGTGCCTCGGCTACCTGCTGGAGGAGAAGCGGCACGTCAACATCTGGAAGGATCGGCTGGACGAGCTGGGTTTGCCGGTAGGGCCGTGGCTTCGCGAACTCAAGCAGGCGATCCTCCGCGACGAGCCCGAGGACGCGCCGTTTCGCGCATGGTGGCGCGAGGGCGAACACATCCGCAGCCAAATGCGGCCCTTGGGCGACTTCAAGAACCGCTTGGCCCATATTGTTTCGGGCGAGCGAATCGGCTATGTGACCGATATCGCCTTCCACGAGGACAACGTACGGCGCCTGGACGCGCTCCTGCGAGGCGCCGATCGGCTGTTCATCGAGACCTGCTTCCTCGATGAAGATGCGGCGCGTGCGAAGGAGAAGCGCCATCTGACGGCTCGCCAGGCCGGCTGGATTGCAGCTCGCGTGCACGCAAGACAGGTGATCCCCTTCCACATCTCGCCCCTGTATCGGGGCCGGGAGGACGCCCTCCGGGCCGAGCTGGCCACCGCCTTTCGTTCATCCGGCGGCGCTTCATAGCAATGGCGGCGCGGCCGCGCCCCGGCGCGGAACGCCCTGCCCTCCTCCCTGCCGTCGCCTATACTGGGGTAAGGCACCCCAGCCGTTCGCAGGAGACGATCATGGCCATTGCGCAGACAATCGAGAAGTATCTGGATGCGCATAGCATCCCGTACGATGTGCTCATCCATCCGCGCGCGAGCAACAGCCTGGAAGCGGCCGCATCGGCCCATATCGAAGGCGCCAGTCTTGCCAAGGCCGTGTTGCTTGAGGACGATGCGGGCTACATGATGGCGGTACTGCCGGCGACCCGGGATCTCGAACTTTCGAAGCTTCGCCAGAAGATCAGCCGCAAGGTCCGGCTCGCGACGGAAGACACCATTCCCAACGTCTTCAGCGACTGCCAGCTCGGCGCGATTCCGCCCCTCGGGCCCGCCTACGGCGTCGACACCATCTGGGACGACAGCCTGGAAAACCGCTCCGACATCTATTTCGAAGCCGGTGACCATGAAGAACTCATCCATCTCGATGCGCGTGAATTCCTGACTCTGCTGGGTGACGCGCCGCACGGGGAGATCAGCAGGCCCTTGCCTGCGACCGGCTGGTAGGCGGCTGGAAGACTCGGAACGGACAGGGAGACGGAAACGTGAGCGAGACAAAGACGATTCCCGCTGAGGTCAGTGCCGCCTTCGAGCGGGAACCTCGCATCGGTATCCACCGCAATCTTATCACCCTGGCGCTTCGGGACGGCGTCCTGGTGCTCGAAGGCGAAGTCGATGCGCTGCCCGCCAAGCGCCTCGCGGCGGAGATCGCCCGCGAAATCATGGGGGTGCGCATCGATGACCGCCTGCGGGTCGCGCCCCTTGAACCCCTGGGAGACGGGGCGCTTCGCACCGCCTTCGCGGGCGCGCTGCTGAAGGAAAACAGCCTTCGCAACTGCGCCGTTCATGTGTGGGCCAACGGACGGGACGAAGAAGTCCGAACGGCCCCAGCCGATGCCTGCGGGACCCTCCACGTCCTGGTCGAGGACGGGGTGGTCACCGTTCAAGGCGAAGTGCTCAGCCTGTCGCATCGCCGGCTGGTGGAGCTTCTCGCTTGGTGGAGCCCGGGCTGCCGCAACGTCGTGAACGAGTTGCGCGTGCGTCCGCCCGAGCAGGATTCGGACGATGAGATCAACGACGCGGTCCGTTTCGCGATCGAAAAAGATCACCTGATCCCCTCCGGTCAGGTCAGCGCGCTCACGCGCGAGCGCACCGTGACCCTGGATGGGCTCGTCTTTCGAGGCGCCGAACGCGAGCGGGCACAGCTCGACGCCTGGTGCATCTCGGGCGTGCGCGACGTGATCGATCGCATCGAAGTCCGAAGCTAGGTCCGCGCAAGAGGGCCGACCGAAGATCCGCTTCCGGCTAGAGTCGATTGCCTAACCCTGCTAAACTGGCCGGACGCCTGCCACTTCAGAATCAAGCGGGGAACACACCATGGCCAAAGGGCCCCAATCGCTGCAAGAACCGTTTCTCAACACGCTGCGCAAAGAGCACATTCCCGTCTCCGTCTTTCTGGTGAACGGGATCAAGCTCGTCGGCAAGATCGAGTCTTTCGATCAATATCTCGTGATGCTGAGGGGCGCGGACAACGTCACGCAAACCATCTTCAAGCATGCGATTTCGACCATTTCGCCGTCCCGGCAGGTCACTGTCCCGGCAAAGGAAGCTTGATCGCCTCGGCGCGCGAAACCGCTACAGTTGCGGGTTGAGACGCTCCAGGTTGGTGTGCAGCTTGTTCAAGGCGTGAATGTACGCCTTGGCCGAGGCCACGACGATGTCGGTATCGGCGCCTTGGCCGTTGACGATCCGCCCGCCCTTCGCCAGGCGCACGGTCACTTCGCCCTGGGCGTCCGTCCCGGAGGTGATATTGTTCACGGAGTAGAGCTGCAACTCCGCACCGCTGCCGACGATCGTCTCCAGGGCCTTGAACGCGGCGTCCACGGGACCGCTGCCCGGCGCCTCGGCATGCTTTTCCGCGCCGTTCTCCGAAATCACGACGCGGGCCCGCGGGATCTCTCCCGTCTCCGAACACACCTTGAGCGAGACGAGCTTGAAGTGCTCGGGTTCGAGCAAGGCCACCTCATCGCTGATCAATGCATGAATATCCTCGTCGAAGATCTCATGCTTCTTGTCGGCCACTTCCTTGAACCGCGTAAAGGCGGCATTGATCGCCTCTTCGGATTCCAGTTCGATGCCGAGCTCGCGCAATCGGGTGCGGAATGCATTGCGTCCGGAATGCTTGCCCAGGACCATTTTGTTGGCGGTCCATCCCACGTCCTCGGCCCGCATGATCTCATAGGTCTCCCGGCTTTTCAGCACGCCGTCCTGGTGAATCCCTGATTCGTGCGCAAAGGCGTTGGCGCCCACGATCGCCTTGTTGGGCTGCACCGCAAAACCGGTGATGCCCGCCACCAACCGGCTCGCCGGCACGATCTGCGTCGCATCGATATGCGTCTCGCAGCCAAACACGTCCTGGCGCGTGCGAACCGCCATGACGATCTCTTCCAGCGCGGCATTGCCGGCGCGCTCGCCCAGCCCGTTGACGGTGCACTCCACTTGGCGCGCGCCATTGATGACCGCCGAAAGGGAATTGGCCACGGCCAGCCCCAGGTCGTTGTGACAGTGAACGGAGAACACGACCTTGTCGGCATTCGGAATGCGCGCTTTCAGATCACGCACCAAGGCGCCGAAGGCATCCGGCAGGCTATAGCCCACCGTGTCTGGGATATTGAGCGTCGTCGCGCCCGCATCGATCACGGCCTCCAGCACGCGGCACAGGAAATCCAGCTCGGAGCGGCCCGCATCCTCGGGAGAAAACTCCACGTTGTCCGTATAGCGCCGTGC
>JAKAFK010000125.1 GCA_021817985.1 Pseudomonadota bacterium
GATCTGGGTTCGACCGAGAAACTACGATCAAAAGGCGACACGGTGACCGCATCGCCGAACTCGGACCAGGCAGCAAATGCATGCGCGGCCCGAAAGCCTTCTAGGGTGATCGAGCGCTTTCCGGCATCGCACGTATCCCAGACGGCTTGGCGAAGCAATTTGGCCAGGTGACCAATCAGTCCACCTGATGCGCACCATAGCCGGAATGCCATCTCGGTTCTGTGCAGTTCAGGCATGTCGAAATGCTCGCTCATAGCGATATGGAACGCCTCGAGGATTCCCAGGAACTCGGCCATGCCGTCAGGCTCGAGCCAATGAAAGCGGCGCATGAAAATCGGCGCGAGAAATCGGCCAGAAAGCTGCTCGTTCTGACGCAAGACTGGAAGGCAGCCTTCGAGGCCGCTGACCACCACGGCCACCCTGGTTTCATCCATCAAAATCTTGAGCCAGTCAGCAACTTCATGAAAGATCTTGTGGGTGCCTTTGTCAAAAAAATGCTGAAACTCGTCGAGCATGAGCATCTGGGTTTGGCATTGTGCGATCAGGTCGATGAGCCGTACGGTCATACTCGTCTCCGAGCCCTTCTCCCACTTAGGATCGCCCATGGCCTTCAGCAACAACGACGCGACACCCTTCACGGTCGGCCGCGCCGGCGTCCTCATGCGAAGAATCGGAACGACCGCGCCTTCGGAAGTTCGCGTCCGCGTCAGAAGGGCATCGGCCTCTTCCAGAGCCCGGCTCTTGCCGGTCCGTGACTCGCCGACAAGCGCGATGCCCACGGGCTCAGGCGACTGCAGACTATAGGCAAGCGCCTGCTTGATGCGCTGCATTGCGATTTGAAATGCGGTATGCGGAATAAGCGTGGATTCCACGACGGTTCGGGCCTTATCCATTTAGAGCGCCATTGGGTTCAAGATTGCTCCGAATTCGAGCAGCGTTCACGAATGACCGGCTGGAATCGACGCACCGGTACCACTTCGCCCTGCGTCGGCAACAGCGTCGGCGCATCCAGTTCCGCAGGCGACTCGGTAGGCTTCACCTTGACGGGCTTAGCCTTCTCTGGCTGAGGTGCCGACTGTGGCACGGCCGCTACGCCAGCATCCTTCCCAGCATCGGCATAGCGAGCGAGGCGGGTCCTGGACTTGCTCCTAGACCTCTTCAGCCCGAATTCTTGACGAATCATCTCCGCGATGTCCTCCTTTGCCTGGAGCCATCCGGTGGTGTCGTAGCGCTGCATTGCGCGCGCTGCATGGCGCTTGCACACCTTGTGCTGCCATGCTGTCATGCCCTTCGCGTAGTTCTGCGCGAGAGCAGGCGCCGTGAACATGCGGGTCTTGTCAGGTGAAAACACGACGATCTTGCCGATGTCGCCATCGTCGATGCTGATCTCGACGCTGAGCTTGTCGCCAAGATGCATGCGCATCGCTGTTAGGTCGGGAGAGTTGTACAGAAGCCCCTCGAACTCGATGCCTTTGTGGGTGAGAACACGCTGTTCGCGACGGCCAAGAATGCCATCAAGGAAATCCGGATCGGCCGGCAGCAAAATCTCTTCTGGGTGGATGCTGTTCTTCCACATCACAGCGGGCGGTACCTTCAATGTACGGTGTACCCTTTGGTGATAGACGTCAACCACCCACTTGCGCACGATGTGCTGCAAGGCGCTCAGCCGGACGACCGCCTGCTTGACCGAGTCGTAATCCTCCCGGTCAAAAATGCTCGAAAAGGTGGTGCCTGGCGTTCCATGTGCAACTTCATGATTGAGCGTGCCTTGGAAGCGCTCGACCTTGCCCTTGAACCATGGTGTCTTGCGAGGCGAATAGTGGATCTCGATTCCAAGCGCGTAGCACGCGGCTTCCAAGCTGGCGCTGTGGAATTCCGCACCGTTGTCCATGGAGAGTTCGCGCATCACACCGTGCGCAAGCCATTCGTTGACAATCGTTGGGTATTGCGCCTTGAGGTTTACCTTGGGCATGAATGCGGACTTCAGGCACCTGGCAACGCTGAGGAAGCTCGGAGGCTCGAAGCCGATATTGATTCCGAGGATGCACCGCGTGTAGTCGTCGATGCACACGGTCAGGACAGGACGCCCGAGAGGCAAACCCGATTCATCGTCGATGACCATGAGATCCATCACCGTGTGGTCGATTTCGGCGCGCTCCAGAGGCCCCTGCGTTGTGCGATGGCCCTTGACAGAGCGAAACCGGCGCACGGCAATCTCTCGCCCCTCGCGAGCTACGCAGACATCGAACGCGGGCAAGTTGCGGATCATCGAACCTACGAGGCGAAACGTCGGCTCGCGCAGTTGCATGTCAGGCGGTCGCAGTTGGTTCTCGCGCCTTACGTCCAGGATCGACTTATCCAATACTTCCTTGCAGGTCTTCTTTTCGCGTGTCAGGTAGATAGCATCGATGTTGTCCTCGACGATCCTGACGACCTCCGTGTCAAAACGGCGCATGCGGTTGCCCTTCTTGGCATCCCTGGCCACAACCGCATAGATGTCGCGATTGGCATTGATCAGTCTCCTGCGCCAACGGCAGACAGTTGTCCAATGCGGAATCGTTTTTGGCTGGCCGATCTTGGCCCAGACCTGCTTGGCGACCTGTTCGATCGCTGACTGCGTGGCAGGAACGCTCATGGCCGCGATCGCATAGGCGCGGCGCACTTTCGCATCTTCCAGCAGCGGGCCCGGCACATTGAGAAACGGCTTTCCGGCTGTCAAGTTTTCCCGATCGAGGAGCATCTTGTCATCGCTGTCGGACCCGAATGTCAACGTACCGTCGACGTAGAGCGTCCTGAGTTCCACGTCGGTCTTCTCGTGGATACGTTTGGTCCTGACCTCTTCCAACTGCCATAGGTCGTCGGTGACCTTACGCAGCAACAGAAACTCTTTCCCGTCGATGTGCACGGCCCCGTTGCGCCGGAACGCCGCCGTGCCCATATCAGTTCCTCCCCTGCAATTTGTGTCGACCGATGCCTGAACCAGCAATGATGGTGTCGCCAGTCAGCGGCATGCTTCCGTCAACATGCAGTGCGCCTTCGAGAATGAGACGGCAGACATATGCGGGTCCGCGAGGGCCGAGCACTCCTCCTTGGACCGCTTTCCAGGTGATATGCCCAACAGAATCCATGAATCGCCGAATGCGCTCACGCTCGATGTTGGGAATGTCGCCGCGACCAAGGCGCAGCAATACAAGTGCATTGGCCAAGCCAAGCCCGGTGGTCAATTCCGGTGCCGTGACCATCTGGTACGAAAAGCCGAACGCCGGCAACCCCCTCGCCATCAGCGCCGTCCGCCTGACCATCTCCGGATCCAGAGCCTTATCTTCAGGCTTGATCTCCCAGAGTGCCTTGGTACGGTTCGACCAATAAATGAGGACGTCCGGGTAATGCTCGCGCTTCATGCCATCCAGGACGTAGATCACAACCAGAGGCTGCTCGGCGAACTTCAGAACGTCTGGATCGGCGTCGAGCAATCGAAAGGCATTGAGCTCATGTGGTGACTCCCAGTGCATCATCCGCCCCATCTTCCAACTCGGATACCGGCCTGAAGGCCGTGCCTTCGAGCGTGAAATCACCTTACGCACCCTCACTTCACCGGGTTTGGGTAAGCGAAGGTGCAGAATTCCGTCGTTCGGACGCGGCGATGCGATGCCCCTTGACGCAACCTGAGACATTGCTCGCGCGTGGCCATCTTCAACGTCTCGCGCATCAGTAGTAAAAGTAGTAGTAAACATATTATATTCGCCGGCTAATATTATTGGATGAAAATTTTTTTAACTTTCTCTTAGAGCTCTCACTAGAAGAGCCTTCGCGAGCTCTCCCGCCAACTGTCCTGCCCGTGGCATCTTCCCTGCCTCACGTAGAACCGCCAGCCCCTTCGACTTGAACTGCAATAGGCCGACACCCTCGTACTCGTTCGATGCGGCGTGCCTACCGTCAGTGTCAGACACGACGATCCAGACGCCGTCAAAATATGGCCCCACATATTCGAGCCATCTGCCGATGGAACGGACGCCCAAGTCGCCGCGTGCTTCGATTGCATGAAACTCAATCGGACTTTCCAACCTCCGGCGCAGCAGAACGACGGCATCGACAATACGAACCTTCGGCTTCTCTGACCGAGCGGGAAGCTGGACATGCGCGAAAACTTCATAAACGTCTGGAGCCGTCGTGCCGGTCCAATCCTGTCCGGAGCGGCGCAGCGCCAAAAGGACTTCAGCTTCCATCAACGACTGCGCGACCCCTGGATCACCCCGGTCGACTCGTGGCGCGACGACCCCTCGCCCTTGGGCAGTTCTCCCCTTCAGAGCCGGACGATAGTCCTGCCAAAGCGTTCTCAGTTCCTCCCGGGTGACGCCACCGTTCACGAGCCGAACCGCAATTGGATCGGTTACCTCTATCGGGGCTGCACGCCGCAGTTTCTCGAACAGTTCCAAACTCTCCGCGCTGATTTCAGCAGGCAACGATGCCAACGCGGGGAGAATATGCTGCCGCGTCACGAGGTCCGCACGAAGCTGTTCGTAGATCCGCGATGCCCGCAAATAGCGCCACAAACTTCCTTCTTTTAGACCAAGCACAGGGGCTGTGATACGCATCCATTCCGTAAAATTTGAGGCCGACCCCGCCCACGATCTCGCGGCCTCAACCTCGTCGAGGATTGCTCCGATGCGAGGCCAAGCGCGCGTACCGGTCTGACCAATCGCAGCTAGTCGGCTTGCGACGTCTGCGGAGGAATCGAAAGTAGCCACAACAGTACTGATAAGGTCCGTAGAGGAAGAAAAAGAAAAGTATGTTTTTAATGTTAGCCGCGAATATTTATGTGTGTCAAGATTTTTATTCGACAAGAGTAGTGCTTAGCGGGCCTTCCCGAACCGTATAGTCGACCAATGGCATCGTTGCATCGGATTGATAGGAAGTGCCCACTTTTTTTGGGCCGCCGTTGCTGCACAGGCCGATGGTCAATGCGGCGTTCCCGATTGACCGATTTGGCCGAGCATCGGCATCGGCCAGCGACGGCAAGTCGGCCTTTGCCGTCGCTCATGTAGCCAGTGCACGAGGCCGGTGCCGACCCGTTGCAGCCTCCCGGCCCCGCCGACCGATCAATGACCGGTGCCAGTGCGAAGCAGTCGTTCGGTGAGGCACGTCAGCGGCAGCAACTCGGCCGCAACGGTCCTCAGCCCCAGTTACTCAGCGGTCGATAAATAAGTCGACAAAATGGGAACTCAGGGAGGGCCTGTTCATCTCATGGGCATGAAACGAGATGGAC
>JAKAFK010000126.1 GCA_021817985.1 Pseudomonadota bacterium
AGTTCGGCCTGCCCGCAATCGGAATAAAAATCGTTGCTGACAAGCCCGAGCGGATCGGGGTCGGACGGACAGCTCTCCGCCATCCGGATGGCGACGCGTTTTCCTGCCAATACCGGCGCGCCGACCACATCCGGCCTGGACGCAACCGGCGGCGGGGCCGCCGCCGGAGAGCTGGCCGGCGTATTTTCCGAAACGTGCATGACCGGCGCGGCAGGATCTGGCGCGGGAACGGCCGACGCCGCTACCGTGGCTTGCGGGGCGCCCGGACCGTTTCGGATCATATCGAGCGCCACGACCAAGCGCTGCGCCTCGACCTCAGTGGTGACGAGATTGGGTGCGAAGGCACCCGTGAAATGCACCGCCCCCTGACCCATGATGCTGCCGGCAATAGGCGCCAACGATGCAACGGGGATGGCATCACCTTTCGATCCGTCATCGCGAATCATCGTCACGGTTCGCCCGTCACTGCTTAGTTGGATGCCAGAAATCTGGTACCCCTCCACACCGCACCAGATGGAGGGGCAGAACTTTCCGGTGGCGTTCTTGAGAACGCCTTGAGCATCTGCGGGAGAACGGATGTCGCTCGTGACAGGCGCTGTTGGTGCCACTGCCATGTCGGTTTCGCAACCAGAAAGCATCACGGATGTGCAGATTATTATTGCCGATAGAAGCTGCCATGAATGAATTCTGTAAATACAATTACGCATCGGTAACCATCCCTCGATTTATGCGGACCCCCGGGCTGCGACTTGCCCTACCACTCGGCGTGCATGCGCCGGATACCTTCGCCGTCTCGCAGGAAAGGCTGCATAAATTTCGTCAAATCTATAGCATCGCAACCGAACACGAGCTTGTACGAAATTGCTATTATAACAGTCGTTGTTACCTATTCGGCATCGGGAGGTGGGATGGAGCACGCAGCCGAGTCAATTTCCTGGCTCAGGTCCGATCATGTTGCTGGGGTCGAAATTCTAACAGGTAAAGCAGATGCGAGGCCTTGGCGGTGGTTTCATGAGACTTACAGTTTCTGTGCGGCGAAGGCGGCTGCATCGGACTGGCGTTACCGCAGCGGTGAATATTTTCTGAAGGACGGCAGCGTTATGCTGCTTGAGCCCGGTGAAATGCACCGCAACTGCGTCGTTCATAAGCCGGCAGACTTCAAAGTCGTTTTGATTTCCCCCAACATTTTCGCCGAGTTGACCAAGGAACTCGGCATTCCCGCCGCTGTGCATTTCTCGACAGCTCAGATCGACAGTCCCAATATGTTTGCAACGATATGGCAGCTTTGTGCGGCTGTGGAAGCGGGAGCGACTGCGCTTGCCCAGCAGGAATTCCTGGCAAGAGCCGTGAGCCATCTTGCCTCTCATGCTGAAAGAAGGCGATCACTCGCAACTGATATCCGAGAACCGCTGGCCGTCGCCAAGGCTCGGGCATATCTGGAAGACCATTATCGCGAACCCGTCACGCTCGATAAACTGACGGAGGTCGCCGGAGTCAACCGCTTCCATCTCGTTCGCGCATTTACACGTACGGTGGGCATGCCGCCGCATACCTGGCAAATTCTACTCCGTATTGAGCGAAGCCGGGCCCTTCTGGCAGAGGGCATGCCGCCAACGATCGCCGCCACTTATGTCGGTTTTTACGATCAGGCCCATTTCACCCGCCATTTCAAACGCATCATGCGCATTACACCGGGCGATTATGCCCGCGGCGTGCATGATCTGCATTCCCGGCCATCGATGTTCAGGACGCCGCAGTGAGCGATCCGAGGGAGAAAGTTCGCTGGTACCCGGCATTGCATGCCGGTTGGGATATTCTGATTGCCCGGCAGACATACCATCTCTGGGCCGCGTATCACGAAACCTACAGCGTCTGCGCGAGTAACGATTATGGGCAAAGCTGGGCCTACCGCGGACGCGTGCATTCAAGTTCGCGTCCGAGCGCGATGGTGATGGAACCGGGGGAGTTTCATCGCACTCTTTCAATGCCGAAAGGAGTTAGTTTCACGGTCTTGAATATACCCCTAGACGAGGTCGAACGCACAGCCCGAGAATGCGGTCTTCACGCCACACCACATCTGCGGCATGCCGTGACAGAAGACACCGGGCTGACTACCGCGGTGCTGGCGCTTGGCGATGCGATCGAGCGTGGTGTGTCAACACCACTTGCGCTAGAGACGATTCGAACTCGCATCCTTGGTTATCTGCTCAATCAGGCTGAACAGGCACCTTCAACATTACCAGCTCGGCGCGAACAGCGTGCTGTCGCGCGGGCAAAATCCTATCTGCAGGAATACTTCGCGATGCCTGTAACGCTGGACGAGCTATCCAAGATAGCGGAACTTGACCGCTATCGTCTGGTGCGCGCATTTACTCGTGACATCGGACTACCGCCTCACGCGTATCAGATACATTTACGCATTGAGCGATCCCGCCATCTGCTGTGGAGTGGGTTGACGGGAGTGCAGATTGCAAGCCAACTCGGTTTTGTCGATCAATCTCATTTTATTCGGCATTTCAAACGCATCATGCGCGCGACGCCACGACAATACAGACGCGGCTAGTCGGAGGTGACTCTTTCCTAGGCGACCAAAACATTATTCGCGGAGCTTTAAGCCTGTCGATCAAACATCGTGACCTGCGACCTTCGGCACGATATGCGCACCGACCTTTGCCCTGTCGTGATAGGCATCGAAGCTGACAATGACCTCGCCGATCCAACAAGGCCATTGGTCGAAACCCTTCATTGTACCGTCGAACATGAAACCCTATAACTTAAACACCAAGCAACGGATATTGCCGGACCAATCGTCCTGCAGGATTGCCACGGCATGGCCGGCGCACTAAGTTCACAAAGCACCCTGGGGGAGAAACTCTATGCGCTCGAACATGGCCGTTGCCTTCTTCGCAGCAACGATCGCATTCGCCTGGACGTCGTCCTACGCGCAATCATCCGAGCGCACCTGCGGCACCGCACTTTCCGATATGATGCACGCGCAACGCGGCATCACCCTCACATCCGCGCCGGACCAACCCGTCTGCCTTGAAAGCCGCGACCTGCTTTACGGCGGCAACGCGACGGGTCCCTCAACGCGCGAAGATGCGGTTCTCGTGCAGAGTGGCGGACATCCTTGCCAGTTCACTATGGAATGGGATTCGCCCGTTACGGAGGTGCGCTTCACCCGGTCGGCCCTGAAGGCCGGCCCAAGCGGCGTAACCCATCCCGTATGGCAGGCGACGGCTTACGATGTCTACGGCCGGCAAGTCGCAACCACAGGCGAAAGCGAAATCCGCAGCTACACGGACGTTCCCGCCCGGAGCTTCACACTGGACGCCTCAAACATCAAACGGGTCGTCTTCTGGGGCGACGATCGCGGCTTTGACGGGTTCTGCAACGTGGTGCTCGATTCTATAGACTTCGTCCGTTGACCGGGTGCGGTCTATCGGAGCCATATCTTCGAGTCCGTTGAGGTACGCAGGTGAACGGCCTGGTTCACCGTCATCAGTTATTGCATGCATGTCGGCTCAACGCTTCAGATATCAAACGGAGCGTTTTCTGGGGTGATGACCGGGGCTAAGACGGGTTCTGCAACGTAGTGCTCGACTCAATCGATTTCAGCCATTGAGTGGTTTGAGGAATTCTCTTGTTGAGATTTCGAACACGGGTCGATCGTCCCTGATCCGCAGCATAATGATTTGCAGACGATCAAGAACACGCCTCGGCGTGAGGTGTCTCAATCCGGATACCCCACCCGAGTCATGTTTATTTATCGAATCAATAAGCTCGCGGAAAAACGGACGGAAGCCTTGCCGCGCGCCGATTCAGCGATATTCATGCTCACAATGCTTTGCCTACCTTTGGACAAGCGCGGGAAATAGGCTAATATGCGGCTCGCGATCGGTGCAGGATAGAGGAGGCATGGAGATGCAATCCCAGTCGGTCCTGTTGAGCGTCGTATACGCGATCTTGGCAATGTTCATTGTGGCGGCGATTTACGTCATCGGCCCACATAAGCTGGAAAGGGCTGAACCCTGCAGCTCTGGCCGACATTTGGTGTACGTTCATGGCAGCGTTCCAGATAGTCCGGAGCTGCCGTGTGGGACGAATTAGCGTGTGCCGCTGTCAGAGCGCTCTGCGGTTCCGGACCGCCCGTTCGACTTTAGAGGGACCGCGCGATTTCGACTGTCATCGCCAATGAACCCGTTGGGACCCGCACTCTGTACGCTTTGCGGCGCCGATTGGCGAAAGGGTGAGTACAGCCCCGATTGCATCGAATGTGATGGCGGAGCCATGGACAGGCCCTACCGCGCCTGCGTCGGATGTTGCGGAGCCGTCTCATTGCGCTCGGTGCGCGATTCACAGGACGATCAAGTCGGTGTTTGGGCTGTACGCTGCAATTTCTGGCGCCGCTGAACATCGCGTGCATCCACGTGCCGGCCGGCGATCCGCAATAATTACACGGAGTTTTTATTCGTTGCTTTCAGGTACCAAGATGTACGTAGCAACCGGCCGCCCCCGTGGTCATAGGCTTCGACCTCGATCCGACCATCATCACCGACAGAATACGAAAGGCCCAGAACAAGGTCCTTCTTCCGGTCGGCATCGCTCTAGTCGACGACGGAACGAGGTCGATGATGCCGCCGCCGCGGAATATCACAGCGTGTATCAGGTTCTGTGTGTTGAAGGAGCACCGCAGTATTGAAGAGCGCCATGTTTGGAGGTTTCGTCTCCCATGCTCACCTCGTGCATGGAAGCGACCACCCGATCGCTGGAAGAACTGACACGATAATGGCGCCCACGTGAAGCTCGGCTCGATCCGAATGTCCGGCGATTGAAGGAGTGTGCGTACGTTGAGGGCGAAGCACGCGTCTAGCCAGCGCGTTTATTTGTCCTCGCCGACCTACGCTGCGGAGAGGGGCCGATCGCGCCCTTTGGGCCTTCGTCGGGCACCAAGAGCCTCACGCCCTCGCCCTTATCACCTGCCGGTATGAACTCGACGCCCGCCCTGACCAGGGCCTTTTCCACGGCGTCGAGTGTACTCATGCGCGGGTCCACGATGCCACGCTCCAGGCGCGCCAGGGCGTTGAGGGAGATGATGGCCTTGTCGGCCAGCTGCTGCTGGGACCAGTCCAGAAGGGCACGCGCAGCCCGGATTTGCCGCGGGGTGATCATGTCACCACCATCGGCAGCCAGCGGCTTTATGCCACTTATAGGGTAATAATAAACCTTATAGTGATCATTTTATAGCT
>JAKAFK010000127.1 GCA_021817985.1 Pseudomonadota bacterium
TCCTGCGGACGAATCCCCAATATGTCCAGGCCTGGGGGGTCGCGAGCAGCGGAGGGCAGAACTATCGAAGCGTGTGCTTCTTCGTGGTTGCGCCGCTCAACGCACGGGGCAGGGGAGACATGGAGTCGCGTGCCATCAAGAAGAACAAGGACTTGCACACCGAGCACGTGGCCCCGAGCTTCACGAAATGCAGCGCGCTGTACATCATCGAGGTGTTCGGCTCGTCGTTCTTCTCGAAGGGCGCCGTGCTCCACTTGCTGGGCCGTTGCCTGGAGCGGAAACTCAGCCGCAATCTGCTGGACGGGCGGTTCAAGGTTTTTACGCGTCCGGTCAACGAATTCGGTTATCGCCAGATAAGGCGGTACGGTTTCACGAACCTGGGTGACGCGACCTACGAAATGCATGTGTGGCAGGCGCAGCAGGCAGGGGGTTTTTGTAGTGGTTCGACACGTTCCGCCGGAACGGTCGGCGCTTCTTCACCATGAAGCCGTCGCTTACGGCCTATCTGTAGCGCCTTGCAATTGAAACCGGCCGGGCCAGCAATAAATGCAAGGGATCGGGTCGGGGGGGGCAGAATTATATACGACCAGGCCAGCAATACATTTCGCCGGCCAGCAATAATCGGCATCGAGCCATGATTATTTGCGGCGAACGCGGCGTTTCGATAGCCACACCAAACTGCTGACCCAACTGTTCGCTGGCCTCTCCCGCCTTGGCAGAAACGCGATAAACCAAATTCCGCAATCGGCCACAACCGGACCGCCAGCATTGCTCAAGACCCGACCTTCGAGGGGCCGCTCCATTTCAAAACCCGCCAGATGCCCAAAGCGTGCTATTCGGCCTTTCCGGTCCTTCGCCAGCCTGACGATATCGGGCAGCAATTTGCCGGTAACCTGACAGTCAATTATTATTGGCTCTGAACAGGTACTGGCTACTGTACGTGTAGGCCAGTTGAATCAATCGTAAAATCAGTGCAGCGGAAATCGAACGCGCAAGTCGCCAAAGGCGCGAACGTTGATCAGCCGAAGGTCGCCACGATCCTGCTGACTCTGCGAATCGAGAACAACAGCAAGTTCGTGCGTGGAAAGAAACGTACGATCGAGAACGTCGAGCGCCTCTACCTCGAAGAGTACGATGCCAAGCGGCGACCGAACGGCGAGTATGAACTGAAGGTACCTTATGCCAGAGACGCAGACCTTGATGAAGCCGTGAACGATCTGCTGAGCGACATTGCCAGCGATGCGGACGACCGCCACTGTTTCTCGGAGAGCGAGGCACGTATGGAAGGCACGGATCGCCACTGGTGATGCTAACGGCTTAACTGACTTCGCTGTTGCATTGTTCCCCGAACCCCGGCTTCCCCACTTTCAGATCACGGCAGTCTCGGGCGCGACAAGGCGGCATGAGGCCGGGATGAGATGTTCGTGTCGAGCGCCGCGCAAATCCGTCGTGCGCGGTCTAGTACATTTCTACTAAGTGCCGAATTAAATTGAAAAAAATGCGATATCGCTCTTTGAAATTCACCGCCGCGCGGTTAAAATTAGGACGTTATTTTCAAGGAGCGGCGTATGAATACACCGGCGCATTTGACCCACCTCGTCGTGTGGTGGGGACTGGTCTTCGGACTGGTCTTCGGGGCTGTTGGCTATCGGACTAACTTCTGCACCATGGGGTCGGTCTCCGATATCGTCAACATGGGCGATTGGACGCGCATGCGCATGTGGCTGCTTGCCATTGCGGTGGCCATCATCGGGGCCAATGTGCTGCAGCTCAAGGGCGATATCGATTTGTCGCAGTCGATCTATACCGCGCCCAACTTCACGTGGCTGGCCTACATCGTGGGCGGGCTCTTCTTCGGCATGGGGATGACCCTCGGGTCCGGCTGCGCGAGCAAGACCATGATCCGCATCGGCGGAGGGAATCTGAAGTCCCTGGTGGTCTTCGTGTTTCTGGGCATCTCCGCCTACATGACGCTCACGGGCGTCTTCGCGGTGTGGCGCGTGCACTACATCGAGCCCTTCGCCACCACCTTGTCGACCGACCAGGATCTGCCGTCGATGTTGGCGAAGGCGACGGGCATGGCCCCGCACACGATGCAGATCGCGATGACCGCGATCATCGGCGGCGGCATCGCCCTGTTTGCGCTGGCGAAGAAGGATTTCTGGCAATTCGATAATCTCCTCGGCGGCATCGTGATCGGCCTGATGGTGGTCGGCGCCTGGTACGTCTCTGGCCACATCGGCTATTCGTCGGAAGATCCCAACACGCTCGCGCCGGCCTTCTACGGCACGAACAGCGGCCACATGGAGTCCCTGAGCTATGTCGCGCCGACCGCCTATACGCTGCAGATGCTCATGCTGTTTTCGGACGGTTCCGAGCATCTGACCCTCGGCATCTCCTCGCTTTTGGGGATCATCCTGGGCTCCTTCCTGTATGCGCTGGTGACCCGAAAATTCCGTGTGGAATCCTTCACGTCGCCATCCGACCTCGTCAGCCACATGGTGGGCGGCATCTTCATGGGCTTCGGCGGCGTCACCGCCCTCGGGTGTACGATCGGGCAGGGCGTCTCGGGCTTCTCCACGCTGTCGCTCGGCTCCATCATCGCTTTCCTGTCCATCTGCACAGGTGCCGCGATCATGATGAAGATCCAGTACTGGTGGATGATGCGCGAGGACACGTCCACTCGCGCATCGGACGTGCCGCAGGCACGGTCCGCATAGCATCCGCGCCGAGGAGCGTGCAGGCCGACACGAGCGCCCCGCGTCGACGGGCGGGGCGCGTTCCTTTCGATGATCGACGCTTGCGTCGTATGGCGTTCGCGGCACCGGGACCGTGAGCGGATCCCTCGCGTTCGGAGACTCGACCCGATGCTCGGGTTGACACACTTTCCCCGGACGGTATAATGCTCGTTTTCCTTCGGGTCGTTAGCTCAGTTGGTAGAGCAGCGGACTTTTAATCCGTTGGTCGCTGGTTCGAGTCCAGCACGGCCTACCAATATAAACAGTGTCTTAGCCTAGCAATCGCCGCTAGGCTTTTTCATTTCCGGTGTCCGTGTAGGCATGGTGTAGGAAGATCTCGGGAATCCGGGGGCGAATGCCCTACTATCTTTGGCTGATACAACCTACGTGCCACTCTGCCGGCACCCATGCCCCGTTTCGTGAAAGAGTCATCAGTGCGTCCCCAGTCGGGTTACCAGCGAAAGGCCCCCAGCTTTGGTGGTAGCCATGTTGGCAACCACTGTCGTGGATACCTCGCGTTCTCCCACGTCCTCCGCCTTTTTTGCGCATCATGTTCTCGGATGCCCAGTTGGCATTGCAACACTGCGGGCTCAGTGCTAGGCAATAACGCCACGAAGGGAGGCGACAAGATGAATGCGAGACCGGTGGGCGCATTAGCGCCTGTCACCATTTGAACCCTCAGCCCCGGAACCCCGTCTCATATGCTGTAGATGTAGTTGCGTGCGCAGCACGCTGATGCCATGAGACGCTATGGATTGAGGGACGATCATGCTCACGGATCAAGGATCTGCTGCCTGGTCGAGAAGGCTGTGTGGGTAGAACGGCTCGGGACAACCGGCTGTTCGTCGAAGCGGTGCTCTACCGCTACCGCGCAGGGATTCCTTGGCGGGATGTGCCGGCGCGCTTTGGAGATTATCGCGTCATTCATACCCGGCACTCGCGCTGGAGCAAGACGGGCGTGTGGGGGCGTGTTCAAGGCGTTGGCCGCCGACCCGGACAACGAATATGCGATGATTGACTCCACCATTGTGCATGCGCATCAACATAGCGCAGGCGCGAAAAGGGGGGCGCAGAACACGCCATCGGGCGCTCCCGTGGCGGATTGAGCACCAAGATTCATGCGACGGTCGATGCCCAGGGCAACCCGACCGGCTTTCACTTGACCCCGGGACAAGCCCACGATTTCCTGGGTGCCATTCATCTGGCCGCCTCGGTCGTTTGGCTGAATTGATGACACGCCCTAGGCGCGGCGTAAGCGGTCAGGCCGCCATTCTGGCCAGCGGCTTGATTTTCGGCCTTGGCTGCTGCTCTGCCTGCCACAAGTCCCATTGCGTTTGCATCCCAAGCCAAAGGTCAGGAGAAGTGCCAAGCCATGCGGAAAGGCGCAGCGCCATGCCTGCCGTCACCCCGGCCTTGCCGTTCAGAACCTTGGAAAGCGTCACTCTGGAAACCTGCAATTCCTTTGCCGCTTGCGTCACCGTCATGGCTTCCGGCAACCATTCCCGCAGCACTTCGCCAGGGTGCGCCGGGTTGTGCATCCTGCTCATAGCGTGTCCTCCTAGTGGTAGTCCTGATAGTCCACCAGTACGGCGTCCGCGCCTTCGAAACCGAAGGTCAGCCGCCAATTGCCGTTCACCCATACGGACCAATGCCCGGCCAAGTGACCGTCCAGCGGATGCAGCTTCCAGGCCGGCGCGTTCATATCGCCCGGGCCTTTTGCAGCGTCCAGGGCGGAAAGCATCGCTCGAAGCCTTCCTGCATGGCGCGGCTGTATGCCTGCCTTGCTGCCAGTGCGAAAGAAGGATTCCAGCCCCTTGTGGCGAAAGGTCTTAATCACGCTCGTATTGTAGTCCGTTAATTATCGCTTATCAACGTAAGGGAATAGGCCGGAATGCCTTTCCGTCATACCGGGTCATGCCGTCACACCGCTTTGCTGGCGGTCATCCTGCGCCAGATAGCATGCCCCTCGTCGAGCCCTGAATAAAACGCATCAGCCTGCGTTGTCCCGGGACGTGTAGGGGCGGCTAACGGGCTTGTGCTCGATGCGGAACGCCAAGGCGGCGCGCACGCCTTGCTTATACTCTTCGCTACGCGGGTCGCGGGGGCGCCCGAAGGCATCGGCCATCAGCCTGTCGGCTGGTACTCCATGGCTTGCGCTCATGCTTTGCCCCTCCGTTACTTGACCATACGCAGGCCTTGCGCCTGCTCGGCCGCGTCAAACGCGATGCCCGCATGTTCCAGCATCCAGGCTTCAATCTTGTCGTGCCACATGCGCAGCAGGTCGAGGGGGCGGCGGCGGTAATGCTTCTCGGCAAGGGCGCTCGGCTCGTGGCCCACGATTTGCGCGGATATGCCGCGGGGCGTCTCGACCTATTGATAACGATCACGAGGAAACGCGTCTTTCTGGCTCATTTGCGCGGAAATGAGTAATGGAGACGACGAAATCCCTCTCAATGCGCAAACAATCGGCGT
>JAKAFK010000055.1 GCA_021817985.1 Pseudomonadota bacterium
TGAGCCGCATTGGACAGGCGGCGGATCAGGTGAATCGGATGGCGGTGCGCGTTTCCAATGCCGCGACCGCCACTCACGGCGCCGCGCGGGAGCTGAATCAGACCTTGCCGGAGGTGGGGCGCGCACTGGTCAACATCCAGCAGCTCAGCGATTCACTGCGCCGCTTGTCGGACGAGCTCCAACGCAACCCGAATGCGCTCCTCTTGGGAGCACCGCGCCGTCCCCCGGGCCCAGGAGAATAGATCGTGAAAACAAACCCTCAGCGAAGGATCCTCCGATGGCGCTCGCTCCGGGCCGTCTTGGGGGCGAGTGTCCTGCTCGCGGCATGCAGTCCGTTTCAGGCGCCAACGACCTATCGCGTCAGGACCTACCTGCTCTCGGCTCATTTCCCCGCCGCCTCGCAGGAGATGCGGCGCGCGACGGTGCTCGTGAGCGAGTCCCAGGCGGATGCGGGCTTCGATACGACGAATATGGCCTACACCGCGCATGCCTACGAGCTCGATTATTTCGCGAAGAACGAGTGGATCGCTCCCCCGGCCCAGATGATCGCTCCTCTCCTCGTCAAGGCGCTCGACGCGACCGGCCGTGTGCGTGCGGTGCGCCTGCCCACGGCGGCGGCCGCCAGTTTCAGGCTCGATACACGGCTCGAGCGATTGGAGCAGGACTTCACCACCCGCCCGAGCGACGTACGTCTCGCCATTCGCGCGACGCTCGTCGATCTGCGCACGGGGCACCTGCTCGCGAGCCGGACGTTTGACGAGACCGTGGCCGCGTCCAGCGACAACCCGTACGGTGGCGTCGCGGCGGCCAATGTCGCGGCGCAAAAGGCGCTTGAGCGCATCGCCGCGTTCGTGGTCTCGGCTATTTCTCCTTCCCCGACGGAGGCCCCATGAAAACGTTCGTCGCGTTGATTCTTGCTCTCGGGATTTTGAGTGCTTGTGCGCCGCGGCCCCCGCAGCCGCGTTATGCGCCCGCAAGGATCAATCTCGAAGGCTTTCCGCCTGCGTACAAGGCGGGTTACCGGGACGGCTGCGAGAGCGCCCAATCGGGCCGCCACCGCAAGGATCTCAGGCGATTCAAGAGCGATCCGGAGTATCACACCGGCTGGGACGACGGATATGGGCTTTGCCGTCGCGGACGCTGAGGGCGATCCGGCGTTTCTTCGCGACGGGCGCAGGCGCTATGGCCGCCGCTCGCATCGGAGCGGCTGTTTCCGAGACCTGATCGTGCCTTCCCGGGCATGTCGGGTTCGGCCGCCAGCATAAGCCTGCAGGAATCCTCACAGGGGAGGCGCGGCCTGGGCGAGCGCATCCAGTGCTTCGGTGGCCGCAAGCCATTCGTCCTCAAGGGCGGCCAAGCGCGCCAGCACGTCCCCGCGACGAACCAGGATGTCCTGGAGATGGGATTTCGCCTCTTCCCGGTAGGTCGTCTCATCGGCGAGCTGTGCCTCGATCGCGCTCTGCTCGCCGTTCAGTTGCGCCATTTCGGTCTCCAGCCGTTGAATGCGTGATTCCAGCGGGCGCCTCGCCTGAGACCTGCGGTTGCGCTCTTCCGCTTCCTGCCGCTTCTGGAGTTTCCGGTCTGCCTGCCCTGGTTCGCCGGGTGGAGCCGCCGGGTGATCTTCGGCGCGCCGGGAGAGCGCATCGCGGTAGTCGTCCAAGTCACCATCGAACCAGGTCGCCTGACCGTCCACCACCCAGAGCAGATGATCTGCCGTCGCGCGCAGCAGATGCCGGTCGTGGGACACCACGACGAGTGCGCCCGCATAGGCCTGCAGCGCGACACTCAAGGCCTGGCGCATGGCGAGGTCAAGATGGTTCGTCGGCTCGTCGAGGAGCAAAAGGTGGGGGCGTTCGCGCACCAGCAATGCGAGCAGGAGCCTCGATTTTTCACCGCCGGACATGAGGCCCACGGGCTTGAGCGCTGCCTCTCCCGCGAAGCCGAACCCGCCCAGATAGGTGCGCAACGCCTGCTCCCGAGTATTCGGTTCGGTGCGCATGAGGTGTGCCAGAGCGCTCTCGTCGTCGCGCAGGCGCTCGAATTGGTGTTGCGCGAAATAGCCGACCTTCAGGCCCTTGGCTTCCTGTCGGTGCCCCGCAAGGGGGGCAAGGGCGCCCGCCAGGGTCTTGACCAGCGTGGACTTGCCGGCGCCGTTTTGGCCCAACAGTCCCACGCGCATGCCTTGCTCGATCGTCAGGTTGATGTCGCGCAGCACCGGCGCCGCGCCCTCGAAACCGGCGCTCACCTGCTCGAGGGTCAGCAACGGATTCGAGACGGGCCCAGGCTCTTCGAACGAGAAACTGAACCCTGAGTCGGCGTGCACGGCGCTCACCAGCTCCATGCGCTCCAATGCCTTCATGCGGCTTTGCGCTTGACGGGCCTTGGTGGCTTTCGCCCGGAAACGGTCGATGAATGACTGCAGCCGCATTCTTTCGCGCTGCTGCCTCTCATAGGCGGCCTGGCTCGCGCACAGCTCGGCCGCGCGGGCCCGCTCGAAAGCCGCATAGTTGCCTGTATAGAGCCGCAGCGACCGGTCGTGCAAATGGCAGATTGCGGTGACCGTGGCATCAAGGAAATCGCGGTCGTGCGAGATCAAAAGCAGCGTTCCCCGGTAGCTCGCGAGCCACTGCTCCAGCCACACGAGGGCCTCCAGGTCGAGGTGGTTGGTCGGCTCGTCGAGGAGCAGAAGGTCGCAGCGGGCCGCCAATGCGCGCGCGAGGTTGAGACGCATGCGCCAGCCGCCGGACAGCGCGCTGACGGGTTGGGCCGCCTGCGCCGGCGAGAAACCGAGGCCGCTCAAGAGCTGCCCGACGCGCGCCCGCGCCGTGAAGCCATCGATCGCGTCGAGGCGCGCATAGAGCTCGGCCAGATCGGTGCCGTTCCCTCCGGCGCGCGCGATTTGACGCTCGAGGTCGCGCAGCTCGGCGTCGCCGTCGAGCACGTAATCCACGCCGGAGCATGGGGCAGCAGGGGTCTCCTGGGCGACGTGGGCGATGGCGAGCCGCGGCGGCAGGTCCAGCGTGCCCGCATCGGCCTGCAATTCGCCGCGCAGCAGCGCGAACAGGCTCGATTTTCCGGCACCATTGCCGCCCACGATCCCGACCCGCTGGCCCCGATGGAGGGTGAGGCTCGCGGACTCGAGCAAGACGCGCTCGCCGCGTGCGAGCGTCAGCTCACGAAGGGCGATCATGGGACCCTACTGGATGCCTTGCGATGCCAGGTACTCCTCATAGGAGCCTGGATAGTCGACCACCATGCCCGGCCGCAGCTCGATGATGCGGGTGGCGAGCGAGGAGACGAACTCCCGGTCGTGGCTGACGAAGATCAGGGTGCCTTTGAATTTCTCGAGCGCCATGTTGAGCGCTTCGATGGATTCCATGTCCAAGTGATTGGTCGGTTCGTCCATCACCAGCACGTTCGGGCGCATGAGGATGAGCTTGCCGAACAGCATGCGTCCTTGCTCCCCGCCGGACAGGACCTGAACCTTCTTCTTGGCGTCGTCCCCCGAAAACAGAAGGCGGCCGAGCGTGCCGCGCACGACCTGATCATCGTCCCCCTCGCGGGTCCATTGCTTGAGCCAGTCGAATAGCGTGAACTGGGCTTCGAAGTCGGCGGCGTGATCTTGCGCGACATAGCCTGGACGCGCGCGTTCCGCCCAGCGAACTTCGCCCCGCGTGGGAGGCATCTCGCCGATGAGCGTGCGCAGCAGCGTGGTTTTCCCCACGCCGTTTTCGCCGATGATGGCGACCCGTTCACCGGCTTCGATGACGAGGTTCAGCCCGGAGAACAGCGGCGAGCCGTAGCCGTTCTCCAGATTCTCCGTCTCCAGTGCCAAGCGATGCAGTTTCTCCTTGTCGTCCATCTCGAACCGGATGAACGGGTACTGGCGGCTCGAGGGCTTGATGTCGTCCACCTTGATCTTCTCGATCTGGCGAGCGCGCGAAGTCGCCTGACGCGCCTTCGACTTGTTGGCGGCGAAGCGCCGCACGAATTCCTCGAGCTCGGCGATGCGCTCCTTGGCCTTGGCGTTGGCCGAGAGGACGCGCTCACGAGCCTGCGTCGCGGCGACCATATACTCGTCGTAGCTGCCAGGGTAGATTCGCAGCGCGCCGTAGTCGAGATCCGCCATATGGGTGCAGACGCTGTTCAGGAAATGGCGATCGTGGGAGATGATGATCATGGTGCTGTTGCGTCCATTGAGCACGCTCTCGAGCCATCGGATCGTATTGATGTCCAGGTTGTTGGTGGGCTCGTCGAGCAGCATCACGTCAGGGTCGGCAAAGAGGACCTGGGCGAGCAGCACGCGCAGTTTCCAGCCCGGGGCAACGGCGCTCATGGGGCCGTCGTGCTTGTCGGCCGCAATCCCCACGCCGAGCAGCAGTTCCCCGGCGCGTGCCTCCGCCGTGTAGCCGTCCAGCTCGGCGAAGCGGGCTTCCAGCTCCGCCGCACGCATATAGTCTTCCTCGCTCGCCTCGAGGTTGGCGTAGATCGCGTCCTTGTCCTGCCTGACGCGCCACATTTCGCCATGCCCCATCATCACCACGTCCAGAACCCGTACGTCTTCGAACGCGAACTGGTCCTGGCGCAATTTGCCGAGCCGCACCCCGGGTTCGATGAGGACGTTCCCCGCGGTGGGTTCAAGCTCGCCCCCCAGGATCTTCATGAACGTCGACTTGCCGCACCCATTGGCGCCGATGAGGCCGTAGCGGTTGCCTTCGCCGAATTTGACGGAGACGTTCTCGAAAAGCGGCTTGGCGCCGAATTGCATGGTGATGTTGCTGGTCGAGATCAAGGATGGTATTTCCTGAGGTGTGCGGTTCAAAACGGGCCCGTTGAACGGCTTGAAGTCGGGGTGCTCACGTTGGATTTCAAGGCGGACAGCGGACGCAGGCTTTCGGTTCGGCGGGTCGGGGGCCGCGCGCTCAAGGCGACATTTTAGCAGGCTTTGGGCCGGGAAGCGGCAATCGCCTCGCCAGCAGCCTGGGCTCCCCTGAGCACGCGTCTTACGCGGGCGGCTTGCCCGGCAGGGTCGCCTCCTGGCCGAGATCGGGTTCTCCGGACAGGCGCAGGACGTCGTGCCGTGCGGCATCGCGCAATTTGATCGCGTCGGCGAAGCTGGCGCCGGCCGGGGACAGGGGGGCGCCGAAAAACACGCCGACGCGTCCGCGGCGGGGCAGCCAGCGCCCGTCCGGAAGCACCCACCGCGTTCCCCGGATGCCGACCGGCACGACCGGGACGGCGTGTTCGGCCGCGACGACGAAGGCGCCCATGCGGAAGGGCAGCAGGCCGGAATCGGCCCGGAAGGTCCCCTCCGGGAAAAAGGCGAGCGATTCGCCCCGGCGCAGCCGTTCGCCGATGTCGGATACATCCCGGGCGCCTCGGTGCGGCCGGGCGCGATCGACGAAAGAAGCGCCGATGTGTCGCAGGAAGTGGCCCGCAATCCACTGGCGGGCCAGTTCGTGCTTGGCGACCATGCTGAAGGGACGCGGCAGCGCCGCCACCATGATCACACCGTCGAGATAGCTTTGGTGGTTGATCACGAGGACGCAAGGACCCTCCGGCACGCTGTCCTGCCCGTGGACAGCGAACGGAACGGCGCCCGCCCGCAACAGGATTCGTGCCCCGGCTTGGGCCAGCCGGAAGCCGCGGCGCGGGTCCGTGGTCGCGACGACGGCCAGCCAGACGAGGGGGGCGATGAGCCAGAAAAGAACCTGGGCATAAGCGCCGTACGCGCCGGCGATGGCGCGTTGACCGCGCCGGCGCAAGCCTGATAGGGCGCCCGACAAGGTCAGGCGGGCGAGTTGCCATCCGAGTGTCCTGGATTTGCCGACCAGGTGCCGCTCGTAGATGTCGCGGGTGGCCGCGCGGCGGATTTTTCCGCTGGACGTCTTCAGGATGGTATAAGGGGGCGCCAGGACGATGTCGTCGGGTGCGCTGCCGATCAGCTCAAGGCTCAAGGCGTTGATGCGCTCGCGCAACGCCTCGCGCGCGCTGGCGGCTTGGCGGGTCTCGGCGAGGACGACCAGGCGCTCCGTCCCGGTCTTCGGATCGGGAGTGCCGAACACGGCCACGCACCCCTTGCGGATCCCCGGGAGGTTTCCCACGGCTTGTTCGAGCTCATACGGATAGAGATTGCGCCCACCGCGAATGATGATTTCCTTGATCCGCCCCGTGATGTAGATGTCTCCGTCCGCGCGGTAGGCGAGATCCCCGGACTCGCGCCAATCGCCGTCGAAGAGCGCGCGCGTGGCCTCCGGATTCCTGAAATATCCGGCCGTGGCGGATGGGCCCTTGAACTGCAGGCGGCCTTCGGTGCGTTCCTCCCGCTCGCGGCCTTCTTCGTCCACGATGCGGATCTCATGGCCGCGCAAGGGCTGGCCGCAGGCCACATATTCGGCGACATGGGCGGTCGCCGACGCGGCCGGAACGGCGCGCCCGGAGCGCGCGAAGGTCTCGCGGTCGACCCGGTCGATGAGCGGGGTGCGGTCGAGCGGAGGAAAGGCAAGGCCTACGGAGCATTCCGCCAGGCCGTAGACCGGGGCCATCGTGTTTTCACGAAAGCCATAGGGCGCATAGCGCTCCGTGAAGGCCCGCAGGGTCGCGGCGCCGATCGGCTCGGCCCCATTGAAGGCTCTGCGCCAGGACGCGAGGTCGAGTCCGGCCAGTTCCCGCGCCTCGACCTTGCTGCAGCACAGTTCATACGCGAAATTGGGGGCGGCCGACAAGGTGCCGCGATGATCGTGAATGGCCCACAGCCAGCGTGAAGGACGGGCGAGAAACGCGAGCGGCGACATGATGACGAGCCGGCAGGCATGGTAGAGGCTGCCCAGCCAAGCGCCGATCAGTCCCATGTCGTGGTACAAGGGCAGCCAGCTCACGAAGGTGTCGTCTGGGCCGGCCTGGATCGCTTGCCCCATGGCCCGGATGTTGGCCAGCAGATTGTCGTGCGAGAGGATGACGCCCTTCGGGTTGCCGGTGCTGCCGGAAGTGTATTGCAGCAATGCCGTGTCGCCGGGCTTAGGTTCGGCCCAGGCCGTCGGCGGCGGGTTCGCTGTGAGCTGCGCCACGGTGGTGACGCGGGAGAGCGTGTCGACCTTCGCGTGAAGGAACGCACTGGCGCGGCCTGCTTCAGGGAAAGTGATCAGCGCGACGGCCAGCGCGTTGCCGAGAATGCCCGCATGGCGGCGCAGGTGGTCCTCGAGTTGCGAGGGACGGCCGGGCGGGTAGATGGGCACCGGGACGCCCCCGGCCAGCAGCACGCCGAAGAAGCTGTAAAAGTAATCCGGGCCGGTCGGCAGCATGAGGGCAACCGACTGCCCCGGCCTCAGGCCGTCCGCCAGCAGGCCGGCGGCGACGCCGCGCGCGCCGTCGAGCAACTCCTTGTAGGTGATTTCCAGCACGCGGTGCCCATCTAGCCAGACAATATGAATCCGGGCGGGATGCTGCGATGCGTGCCATAGGAGGATTTCGTTCAGCGTGCGTGCGTGATGGGGAAGCGGCACCGCTTCGTGCTCCGCAAGGCGGGGTTCCATGGTCTCCGCGGGCGCCGGCGCGAGCGGGGTGCCCGCGCCGGCGGCGCGCACCAGGTCGCGCACGGTTTCGACAGTCGCGAGCGCCTGTTCCGGGATGTCGATTTGAAGGGCGCGCCCGACGCGCAGCAGAAGCTCGACCCGACCGAGGCTGTCCAACCCGAGGTCGCGTTCGAGGTCGCTATCGAGCGTCGGGCGGGGTCGGCCTGCCCTCGGGTGCATCTCCTGGGCCAATCCTTCGACAATGGCGAGAACCGTTTGCGTGGCGGGTGTCGAGGCCTCGGCCCGCGGCGGGTTCGTGTTGTCTGTCGGCATGGCAGGACCTCGGGGCGAGCGATGCGGTGGGGCTGCGTCTTATCCTCATTGTACGGCGAACCGGCGGTTGCGCCATGCCCGTCTTCTCCCGCGCAGGCATCGCCCGCGAGGCAAGGGCGCCGAACCGCGGGCGGGGCCCTTGAAATCTGCCTGGGGGGACCCCATCTGGACAGCCTTGAGTTTTTCCCAAAATCCAGCGTTTGAAAAGGAGTTTCTAAAAGCATGGCCGCTGAGTCTGAAAAGGAAACGCTCGGTTTTCAAGCCGAAGTGCAGCATCTGCTCAAGCTGATGATCCACTCCCTGTACAGCAACAAGGAGATCTTCCTGCGCGAATTGATTTCCAATGCCTCGGACGCCGCCGACAAGCTGCGCTTCGAGGGATTGTCGGACGATGCCCTGTACGAGGGCGAGACGGATCTCGCGATCAGGGTCGCCTTCGACAAGGAGGCGCGCACGATCACCGTCTCCGACAATGGCATCGGCATGTCCAGGAACGAAGTGATCGAGAACATCGGCACCATCGCCAAGTCGGGTACCCGGGAATTCTTCGAGTCCCTCACCGGCGATCAGGCGAAGGATGCCCATCTGATCGGGCAGTTCGGGGTGGGCTTCTACTCTGCCTTCATCGTAGCCGACAAGGTCACGCTGGTGACGCGGCGCGCGGGGCTCGCTCCCGAGCACGGCGTGCGGTGGGAGTCGGGCGGGGAAGGGGACTATACCCTGGAGACCGTGAGCAAGACCACCCGCGGCACCGATGTCATCTTGCACCTGCGCGAGGGCGAAGACGAGCTGGTGAACGACTGGCGCCTGAAGAGCATCATCCGAAAATACTCCGACCACATCACGCTGCCGATCAAGATGAAGGCGGAGGGCAAGGACGAAGAAGAAACCGTCAATCAGGCTTCCGCGCTGTGGGCGCGCCCGAAGAGCGAGATCAGCACGGAGCAGTATCACGAATTCTACAAGCACGTCGCCCACGACTTCGAGACGCCCCTTGCCTTCGTCCATGCGAAGGTGGAGGGCAAGCAGGAATATACTCAGCTGCTGTATGTGCCTTCGCGCGCGCCATTCGATTTGTGGGATCGGGAGCATCGGCACGGGGTCAAGCTGTACGTGCGGCGCGTGTTCATCATGGATGATGCCGAGCAGCTGATGCCGTCATACCTGCGCTTCGTGCGCGGCGTGATCGATTCGAACGACCTGCCCCTCAACGTCTCGCGGGAGATTCTCCAGCACAGCAAGGACATCGATGCGCTGCGCGCGGGTTCCGTGAAGAAGGTCTTGGGCATGCTCGAAGACCTCGTCGAGAAGGAGCCGGAAAAGTACCAGACGTTCTGGCGCGAATTCGGACGGGTGCTCAAGGAAGGTGTTGGCGAGGACTTCGCCAATCGAGAGCGCATCGCCAAACTGTTGCGCTTTGCCTCGACGCAGGCCGATACCGAGGAGGAGGCCGTCGGGCTCGCCGATTACGTGGGGCGCATGAAGGAGGGGCAGGAGAAAATCTATTACGTGAGTGCGGACAGCTTCCCTGCGGCCAAGCATAGCCCGCATCTGGAGATTTTCCGGAAGAAGGGGATCGAGGTCCTGCTCCTGCACGATCGTGTCGACGAGTGGCTGGTGTCCCATCTGACCGAATTCGAGGGCAAGTCGCTGCAGTCGGTCGCCAAGGGCGAGCTCGATCTCGGCAGCCTGGAAGACGCGCAGGAAAAGAGCGAGAAGCAGCAAGAAGCCGACGAATTCAAGGATCTCGTCTCGAAGGTCAAGGAGGCATTGGGGGAACAGGTGAAGGAGGTGCGCATCACCCATCGGCTCACCAGTTCGCCGGCTTGCCTCGTGGTGGACCAGCATGAGATGGGCGCGAATCTCGAGCGCATGCTGAAGGCGGCGGGCCAGCATGTCGCCGGCAGCAAGCCGATCCTCGAGATCAACCCGCACCACCCGATCGTGGAAAAAATCAAGGCGGAACAAGAGGTCGCTCGCTTTTCCGACTGGAGCCACTTGCTGTTCGACCAAGCGTTGCTGAGCGAAGGCGGGCAACTGGAGGATCCGGCCGGCTTTGTCGCACGCTTGAACGGCCTGATGCTTGCGCTGGCGGGCGCCTGAGCGCGACAGGCCGCGCTTCAGGGCACTGCGCCGCCTGGAGGGGCGGGGTGCGCCTGAGGCGTCCGCGGCAGGGTCAACTCGGACGGGCCGATGTCCGCGAAGTGAAATTGATAATGGCCGGCGGCCCGGTCCGTGAAGTATCTCTCGAGGGTGTCGCGCACGGTGCGAAACGCAATCGTGTCCCAAGGGATTTCTGCTTCCCGGAAGAGTGACACTTCGAGGCTCTCCTCGCCGGGCGCGAAGCCCGGACGCACCATGCGCGCCCGGAACATGAGATAGACTTGGCTGATATGAGGCAGGTTGAACAGGGCAAACGGCTCCTCGATCTCGACGTCCGCCTGGGCTTCTTCATAGGTTTCTCGCTTCGCCGCCTGTCCCGTGGTCTCGCCGTTTTCCATGAAGCCGGCCGGCAGCGTCCAGAGCCCTCGGCGCGGCTCGATCGCGCGGCGGCACAGGAGTATCTTGTTTTCCCAGACGGGGATGCAGCCGACGATGAGCTTGGGGTTTTGGTAATGGACGGTGTGACACGCGTCGCACACGTACCGGGGCAGATTGTCCCCCGGCGGAATCCTGAGGTGGACGGGTGCCCCGCAGTGACTGCAATAATTCATGATATCGGCATCTTTAGTTGTCGGCGATGGCGCGCGCCCGCCGGTGCTCAACCCTGCGGGGGCGCCCAGCAAGCGCTTCATCGAAAGCCGGGCTTGGCCCATTGAGCGTGCTGCCAAGAAATTCTAGAGGCCGGCGCGGTTGCGTGCAACCCGCGCACGGACCCGGCCGGGCGGCGGGCTCGGCTCGAGTGTCGGTGCTAGAATATCCGACAGGGGCAGGCCTTGTGCTTGGCTGCACCGGGAAACACGTTATAATGGTTTTTATTCGCGTTGGCGCCCCCTCCGGCCGGCGGCAGTCTCCGGGGTCACCGCCGAGCCTCGCGACCTGGCGGTGACCCCGCTGCTTTCCGGGAAAAGCCTGTGGGCCGTGCAACGGGAAGTCCTTTGAGTTCATCATTGATATAACGAAATTATGCGTCCTTCTCATGTCTTGGCGATTATCGATCGCGAATTTTCCAGCGCCTCGGAGGGACATCACGTGCCCGCCATGTTGTGGGGCCCGCCCGGAGTGGGCAAGTCCCAGATCATTGCACAGGTGGCCGCGCGCCACGGTGTCCCGCTCATCGATATCCGCCTGTCGCAGATGGACCCCACCGACTTGCGCGGAATTCCCTTTCGCAACGGAGAACTGGTGGAGTGGTCGGTGCCGGCCATGCTGCCCAGCGCGCGGCGCCACGGGGAACGGGGCATCCTGTTCCTGGACGAGATCACCTCGGCGCCACCGACCGTTTCGGCGGCCGCCTACCAATTGATACTTGATCGCCGGCTGGGCGAATATGTCATCCCCGAAGGCTGGGCGATCTTCGCCGCCGGCAATCGGCAAGGCGACCGTGGCGTGACTTACGCGATGCCGGCGCCGCTTGCCAATCGCTTCACGCATTACGAAGTGGAGGCGAACCTCGAGGACTGGATCTCCTGGGCGCATGGCGTCGATATTGATGAACGGGTGATCGCCTTCCTGCGCTTCCGGCCTGACCTGATCTTCGATTTCAATCCGGCACACAACCCGGTCGCCTTTCCGTCGCCCCGTTCCTGGGAGTATGCCCACCGCGCCTTGAGAAAATTCGGCGAGACGCCGGCGCTCCTGCAAGATGCGCTCCAGGCCTGCGTGGGGCCGATGGCCGGCACGGAGCTCAAGGCTTTTCTGGATAACATGACTGCTCTGCCCGACATCGACGAGATTCTTCGTGGCGAGTGTGCCCAGGTCCCCGCGGGCATCGACCTGCAGTACGGCGTGGCCGCGGCGCTGGTACGTCGTGCGGTGCTCGCCAAGGATCGCCCCGAGGCCGCCGCGACCTTCGGCAACATCCTGCGCTATGCCAAGCAGTTTCCTCAGCGCGAGATGGGGGTCATGCTGGTGACCGACATGCATCGGGCGATCGGCAAACCGCTTTTCGCGGTTCCCGAGTTCGCGGAGTGGGCGGCGACCATCACGGATCTCATGCTGTACGACCTCAAATGGTCGCCCATGGGGCAGCCCGCGTGACCCAGGCGAGCGATCCGCCCGACATCGAGACCAAGCTCAGCGCCGCGCGTACGCGTCTGATCCTGGAAAAACCGTTCATCGGCAGCCTGGTGATGCATCTGCCCCTGACGCCTGCGCAGGCGTCGTGGTGCGAGACGACCGGGACGGACGCGCGCGCTTTTTACTATAACCCGGCGTTCATCGCCTCCCTGTCCTTGCCCCAGACCCAATTCGTGCTGGCCCACGAGGCCCTTCACTGTGCCTTGCGCCACTTCGCTCGGCGCCATCACCGGCTGCGGCACCGCTGGAATCTGGCCTGCGACCATGCGGTCAATCTGTTGCTGCTGGGCGAAGGGCTGAAACCCCCGCCTGGCGTGCTGGCGAACGAGGCCTATGCCGGGCTGACGGCCGAAGAGATCTATCCGCTCGTCACCAACGATGCCGAAGAGAAGACGCTCGACCGCCATATGTTTGATGCGCAGGGCGACGACGGTGCGCCGCAAAGCTCGTCCGGAAAAGGCGCGCAGCCGGAGGGGCCGTCCTCCGAGCCTGACCCGGGCAAGCCCCCGTCGGGACAGGGAACGGGGAACGAAGAGCAGCCGCCTTCGCAGGAGGAGCGCTCCGCGGGTGACGCCGCGCGGGAGCCGCAGACGGCCGTCGACCGGGAGCCCGCCGGGCTGCGGGCCGAAGAGCAGGAGGAACTTGCCCGCAAGTGGCGCCAGAACCTGGTGTCGGCGGCACAGCAGGCGCGCAAGGCCGGCCGCCTTGGCGCCTCGTGGGCGCGCATCGTGGACGAGTTGCTCCAGGGCGAGGTGCCCTGGCGCACGTTGCTGGCCCGCTACATGTCGACCGTGGCGCGCAACGATTACAGTTTCCAGCGGCGCTCGCACCGGGAGTCCGACGCCCTGATGCCGAGCCTTCACAGCCACCAGGTGGATGTCATGATCGCCATCGACACGAGCGGCTCGGTGAGCGCAGAGGAAATGGGCGAGTTTCTCGCCGAGGTGGATGCGCTGAAGGGGCAGATCCATGCCCGCATCACGCTCGTGGCCTGCGATGACAAGCTCGACGCGGCCGGCCCCTGGGTGTTCGAGTCCTGGGAATCCGTGGGGTTGCCCGGCACGCTGCGAGGCGGGGGCGGAACCTCCTTCATGCCGGTCTTTCACTGGGTCGACAGCCAAAATCTGCGCCCCGATCTGCTGCTTTACTTCACCGATGCGGAAGGGGAGTTCCCGCCGCAAGCGCCTCACTATCCCGTGATCTGGCTCGTCAAAGGCAAGGCGCCGGTTCCCTGGGGAGACCGCATCCAGCTCAATTGAGCGGCGCGGGCCGCGGGTCGCTCGGATGGCCTATGCTGGAAACGGCAGGGGGCGTGACGGCGGGGCCGTCGGAGGCGGACACGCCTCGGCGCGCGTCGGTCCTTGCCCGAGATTGCGCGTTTGCAGCAAGCCGAGCGGATGGAGGTGCCGACGATGGGGCCCATGCGCAGCAAATTCCTGGAAATCAGAAAACGTGACGGGCGCCTGGTGCCCTTCGATGCCGGGCGCATCGCGCGTGCGGTGGCGCTTGCCATGCAGGCGGCGGGCGAAGGTGAACCCGGGGAGGATGCGGCGCGCGTCAGCGACGCCGTGGTGCGTGCGCTCGAGGACCGGTATGCCGAATACCACATCCCGCAAGTCGAGGAAATCCAGGATCTGGTTGAAGAGACGCTGATCCTGCTTGATTTCGCGAAGACCGCCAAGGCGTATATCCTCTATCGCCACGAGCGCGCCCTCGTCCGCGACAAGGCGCGGGAGGTGCCCGACCGTGTCAAGGCGCTGGCACAGGCCAGCAAGTCCTATTTCTCGAACGCTCTCGCCGAATTCGTTTACTACCGCACCTACTCGCGCTGGATCGAGGCGGAAGGGCGCCGCGAAACGTGGGTCGAGACGGTCGACCGGTATGTCGCCTTCATGCGCGAGACCCTCGGGGAGCGGTTGAGCGATGCGGAATACGCAGAGGTCCGCGAGGCCATCGTACACCAGCGCGTGATGCCGTCGATGCGCCTGCTCTGGGCGGCAGGCGATGCGGCACGCGCCAACTCTGCGACGGCCTACAACTGCTCCTTCATCGCCCCCCGCTGCCTGGACGACTTTGCCGAGATCATGTATCTGCTCATGTGCGGGGTGGGCGTGGGATTTTCGGTCGAAAACCAGAACGTGCAGTTGCTTCCGATCATCGCCCAATCCACCGGCCAGCGCCGGCCCACGCACGTTGTCGGCGACAGCAAGGAAGGCTGGGGGGATGCCCTGAAGCTTGGGCTTCACGCCTGGTACGAAGGCGACGACATCGCGTTCGACTATACCCAGGTCCGGCCGGCCGGGGCGAGGCTCAAGACGATGGGAGGGCGCAGTTCGGGGCCGGAGCCCCTGCGGGCACTGCTCGACTTTGCCCGTGACAAGATCATCGCGGCCCGCGGCAAGCGGCTGCGCAACATCGATGTGCACGACATCATCTGCAAGATCGGCGCCGTGGTGGAGATGGGGGGCGTGCGACGCTCCGCATTGATCTCCTTGTCGGATTTCGACGACGAGGAGATGCGTCGGGCGAAGAGCGGCTATTTCTACATCAATGAGCCGCAGCGCTCGATTGCCAACAACTCGGCGGTGTACAACGAACGGCCGCCCGCCACGGCCTTTCTCGAGGAATGGCTGGCGCTTGCCAAAGGCGGCAGCGGCGAGCGCGGCTTGTTCAACCGCGGGGCGCTTCCCCGCCAACTGCCGGCGCGCCGGTGGGCGCAATTCGAACCGTACTGGACGACGAGCGGCACCAATCCGTGCGGAGAAATCATTCTGCGCTCGAAGGAGTTCTGCAACCTGACGGAAGTGGTTGCACGGGCCGACGACACGGAACAGACGCTGCTCGACAAGGTGCGGCTTGCGGCGCTGCTGGGCACCTACCAGTCCATGCTGACCGACTTCCGCTATGTGTCCCCTGAATGGAAGGTCAATTGCGAGGCCGAGCGGCTGCTTGGGGTCTCCATCACCGGCCAGTGGGATTCGGAGGCCGCGCGGCGTCCGGAGGTGCTCGCGAAGCTGAAAGGGCATGCGCTGGCGGTCAATCAACGCTATGCCCGCCGCTTCGGCATCAAAGAATCGAGCGCGGTGACCTGCGTGAAGCCGTCGGGCACCGTGTCGCAACTCGTCAACTCGGCTTCCGGCATGCATCCGCGCTATGCCGCCTATTACCTGCGGCGGATCCGGATCTCCGCGACCGATCCCCTGTTCGCCATGCTGAAGGAACAGAAGTTTCCCTATCGCCCGGAAGTCGGGCAGCTCGAGGCCAGCGCGACCACCTTCGTGCTCGAATTCCCGGTCGCGGCGCCGGACGGTTGTGCGGTGCGGGCGGACCTGTCGGCTTTGCAGCAGCTTGAGTATTGGAAGACGGTGAAGTCCCAGTATACCGAGCACAACCCGTCGGTGACCGTTTCGGTGGGGCCCGACGAGTGGATCGCCACGGCCAATTGGCTGTTCGAGAACTGGGATCTGCTGGGCGGGCTGTCTTTCCTGCCGAGGACGGACAACGTCTACGAGTTGGCCCCTTATCAGGAGATCACGCGCGAGGAATACGAGCGGCGGATGAAGAATCTCCCGGCCATTGATTTCTCACATATCGTGGCGTACGAGAAGGAGGATATGACCAAAGGTGCCAGGGAACTGGCCTGCGTCAGCGGGGTGTGCGAGCTCGACCCGGAAGAGGGGAGTGTCGGCGCGGCGATGCCCGGCGCCTGGCCCGTCTGAACAAAGGCACCGCCTATAATGGGAATATGTTTGGCCTTTTGGAGGACCCTGCCATGCGTACCTGGGTTCCCTTGAGCTTGGTGGCACTGAGCCTGGCCGGATGTGCCACCGTGCCGACCGAGCTTTCCGCCGGACCCTTCTCCGACGTCACCCCCCATGAGGCGCAGCTGCGACACCTCACGGGACTGCGGGTGCGCTGGGGCGGGGACATCGTCAGCGCCATGCCCGGCGAGCACGAGACCTGCTTCGATGTGGTGAGCCGCCCGCTCGACGGTGTGGCGCGTCCCGAATCCACCGATCAGACCTATGGACGCTTCCTCGGCTGCGCCCCAGGGTTTTACGACCCCGCCGTCTATGCGCGGGGGCGAGGGGTGACGATGATAGGCACCCTGGGGACGCCGGTTGTCCGGAAAATCGGAAAATACGACTATACGTTCCCGCTGCTTGATGCCCAGGTCGTGCATCTCTGGCCGATACGCGTCCAATACTATTACGCGCCCAATTACTACGGGCCCTGGGGCCCTTCTTGGGGGCCATGGGGACCCTGGGGGCCCTGGCCTTATGGCTGGTAAGTCCCGTGTCGGCATGAAGAGAACGCATTGGCGCGCCGTCGGGCTTCTCGGGTTGGCCGTGCTGGGCGGCTGTGCCACCTCGCCCTTCGCGCCATCCATCGTGCATGACGAGAGTCTTCGCGTGGCGCCCGCGACCGTCGTCACTCGGCCGAGCATGTATGTGGGCCGCCCTGTATTATGGGGTGGACGCATCATCGGCAGCCAAAACCTTTCCGCGAGCACCGAGCTGACGGTGCTGGCCTATCCGCTGGACAGCATGGGCGAGCCCCGCCTCGGTCGGCCGGCGCTGGGGCGCTTCGTCATTCGCGAGGGCGGCTACCTAGAGACGATGGACTTCGCGCCCGGCCGTCTGGTCAGCGTTTACGGGCGTATTGCCGGGGTGCGTACCGGGCATGTGGGCGAGAGGCCATATGTCTATCCTGTGGTGCAGGCGCACCGGCTCTACCTGTGGCCGGTCGATCGCCCAAAGCCTGCCGTGCGCTTCGGCGTCGGCATCGGGATCGGCGTGCACTAGAGTGTCCGCCGGATGCGACATTCCGGTCACAAAGGTCGGGTACCATCACTCACGGCCCGGATGGGCGGGCATCCGGGCTGCACAGGGCCTAAACCGTTACCGCGTGTTGGAGGGTTGTTCATGAGCATCGCCGTTGTCGCAACTGTACCGTTTCCGGACCAGCGCCCCGGCACGTCCGGCTTGCGCAAGAAGGTGGCCGTTTTCCGCACGCCGCATTACCTGGAAAATTTCGTTCAGGCCATTTTCAACGCCGTCGATCTCGGCGGGCGTACGCTGGTCCTGGGGGGCGATGGGCGATACTTGAACCCGGAGGCGCTGCAGACCATTCTCAAGATGGCGGCGGCCAACGGGGTCGAGAAGGTGCTGGTGGGGCGCGATGGCATTCTGTCGACGCCGGCCGCATCGCATGTGATCCGAAAGCATGGCGCGGAAGGGGGCATCATCCTCTCCGCAAGCCACAATCCAGGGGGGGAGGACGGCGACTTCGGCGTCAAATACAACATCTCCAATGGCGGTCCGGCGCCGGAAAAAGTGACCGAAGCGATCTACGCCAAAACCCGCACGATCACCGCCTATCGGATTCTCAATGGGCCGGGCGTGGCGCTCGATCGGGTCACGCGCCTGACGCTGGGGAACATGCGCATCGAGGTCATCGATCCGGTGGCGGATTATGCCGACCTGATGGAAAGCCTGTTTGCGTTTGACCGGATTGCGGCGCTTTTTCGCTCGGGTTTCCGCATGTCCTTTGATGCGATGCATGCGGTGACGGGGCCGTATGCGAAGGAAATTCTGGAGCGGCGGCTTGGCGCATCGCCCGGTACGGTGGTGCACGGGGTGCCCTTGCCCGACTTTGGGGGAGAGCATCCGGACCCGAATCTGACCTATGCGCATGCGCTGGTCGACGTCATGGCGGCATCGGATGGGCCGGATTTTGGCGCTGCCTGCGATGGCGACGGTGACCGCAACATGATCCTGGGGCGCAATTTCTTCGTGACGCCCTCCGACAGCCTGGCACTGCTCGCCGCCCACGCGCATCGCGTGCCGGGCTACCGGGAGGGGTTGGCGGGCCTCGCGCGGTCCATGCCCACGAGCCAGGCGGTGGATCGCGTCGCCCACCGCCTCAACATTCCGTGCTATGAGACGCCCACCGGGTGGAAATTCTTCGGCAACCTGCTGGATGCCGGCAAAATCACGCTGTGCGGCGAAGAGAGCTTCGGGACCGGCTCCAATCACGTGCGGGAGAAGGACGGGCTATGGGCGGTGCTGTTCTGGCTCAATATTCTGGCCGTGGAGGGCAAATCCGTCGAAGAGATCGTGCGGGCGCATTGGGCGAGCTTCGGGCGCAATGTCTACACGCGCCATGACTATGAGGGCCTGCCGACGGCCGTGGCCCGTCAGGTGCTCACGCACCTCCATGACAGCCTCGCCGCATTGCCCGGGCGCGTGCTCGCCGGCCGGCGGGTGATCGCCTGCGACGATTTTCAGTATGTGGATCCTGTCGACCACAGCGTCTCCGAGGGACAAGGGATCCGCATTCTGCTCGAGGGCGACGCCCGGATCGTTTATCGGCTGTCGGGGACGGGGACCGAAGGGGCAACGCTGCGGATCTACATCGAGGCCTTCGAGGCCGATCCTAAGCGCCACATGCTGGACGCGCAGACGAACCTTGCGGATCTCATCCAGGCGGCGCGCGCACTGGCTGCGCTCAAGGAGATCAGCGGGCGCGAGGCGCCCACGGTGGTGACCTGAGCGCCGTTCTTCGACTTTCTTGACCCGCTGCGTGGCTTGTCTAGACTTTGAGTATAAGGGGGCTTGGCTGGTGCGTCGCCTTGCGCGCAAGGCAGGGGACGCGCAGTGTCTTAGACTCACTTATAGGAGTCAGCGTTATGGAAACCATGGTTAGTCGGGAAGAGAAGGGCATGGAGCATGCTGTCGTCGGCGGGTCGGCCAGCGAGGCTCTCGGCGGCGGCGCGGGCGCCATTCTGGCGATTCTCGGATTGTCGCATGTCGCCCCGCCTTATATGCTCGCGATTGCCTCGATCGTCCTCGGTGGGGCGCTGCTGTTTGATGGCGCCTTGATTGCGGCGGATTATTCTCATGTCCTCGAAAGGTCGGGAAGCAAAGGGCTATCGGCCGCCGAATTGGGCGGGGGGCTCAGCGCCGAGGCGTTGACCGGCGCGGCGGCGATTGTGCTGGGGATTCTCGCGCTGCTGGGGCTGGAGCGCGACATCCTGATGCCTGCGTCGGCGATCGTGCTGGGGGCCGGACTGGTGCTCAGCAGCGGCGTGAGCTCTCGCCTGAACGAAGTGAAAATCGACACCACGGAGGAAAACCTGGTCGCGCGGCGGGTGGCGCATGAGGCGGTGTCGGCCTCGAGCGGGGCGCAGACGCTTGTGGGGATCAGCGCAATCGTGCTGGGCATTCTTTCGCTCATCGGATTTGCACCGGTGATCCTGCCGCTGGTCGCGATGCTGGCCATCGGGATCGCGATTCTTCTGAGCGGCACGGCCATCAGCGGCAGGATGCTGGCCACGTTCGGTGGTTGACGGGCTTCCTCACCTTCCACGCGGGCAAGCCCTGCGGAACGATCAGACCCCCGAGAAAATGCCGCACGGTGAAGACCCCGAGGGCGCGGCATGCTCCAGTCCCATCTTCCCGGACAGAGGGCCGTTGCCCGATAGGTATCGCTGATCGGGCCCCAACGGGCTTAGGATGGCCCTTGCGGCTGTACCGGGCGGGTTCGGGGAGCACCGCGCAATAGCGTGGCCCCTGAAGACAATATCTCCCTATATTCGTTCGTTTTCTCGCTCAATCGCCACGGAGGTCACGCTGCGTGGCGATTGTCTTTTGTGAGTCGCGCCGGGCAGGGCTTCATGGCCGCCCTAACCGTATAGCGTTTATTTTTGACTGATTTTATTGTCAATTATTCCCTAATGGCTTACCATGTGAACGGTTTCGCGTGACGGACGTTCGGCGAGCTCGGCACCCATTGAGCCTGGCGTGTTTGGTGATTGCAGAACAAAGGATGTGGATGTCAAAAATGTAACTTGTTCCATGGCCGGTGGGGTGGGCATACTGTGAGCCATCGGGGATGTCAGGTTGCAAAAGGGCGTCTCCATGGACGGGGAGTCGGTGACGAGCAAGGCCTGTGCGATACGATAAGCAGAATAAAGAGCCTGCACCAGGGCCGCTAGAGCGTCAAAGGGAGGAATGGCTGCAATGACCAAATATCGCTTCCAGATCAAGACCCGTGATGGTTTCGAGGTGAACAACCTGTCGATTCTCGGCCGTGACCAGGCCGACGCGGAACGCAAATTGAATCAAATGTATCTGCATTGCAAGATCGTGATGTGCGTAGCGCTCTCGGGCCAGAGCCGGGTCGCGAACGAAGACTTCTGCGCCGCCCTCGCGCAGGCTTGATCGATCGCCTGGCGGGCCGGTACGCCCGATGTTCTGATCCTCTCCATCGATGACCGGCAGGCCTTTCCTGCCGCCTTGCATTTTCCTCGACATCCACGGTGCGTTGCGCTCCGTCCGCCTGAGGGCATCGCCCCGGCGAGAACAGGCGCGCCTGATGCTATTTTGGTAGAATAAAAACATCACCCGCCTGCGCGGCGAAGGCCGCCATTCTTTTCCCTCGCCCGGAACGACCGGGCTGACGCTTGATCGTCGCCGATGTTCAGGCAAGGGCATCCGGGCCAGTCGTACTGAAATGTTCGAATGCGATTTCAACTGCGTGCCGGCATTCGGGACGGTGGGTGCAACAGCGAGAAAATACACTTGGGATGCCAGCATGACACTAAGCCAGCCGAAGGACAGCGTTTCGCCGCCGACCGTTCACCACGCCTTCGAGTTTGTCCGCGCACAGACCATCGAATCCCTTAACCTGACTGTCGAGCATTACCGCCACCGTCGCACCGGAGCCGAGCACTTCCACTTGGCCGCCGACAATCCAGAAAACGTCTTCCTGGTCGCATTGCGCACTGCGCCCATGGATTCCACGGGGGTGGCGCATATCCTCGAGCACACCGTCTTATGCGGAAGCGAGCGTTTTCCGGTCCGCGACCCCTTCTTCATGATGACGCGCCGGTCGCTCAATACCTTCATGAATGCCTTCACGAGCAGCGATTGGACCGCGTATCCGTTTGCTAGCGCCAACAAGAAGGATTTCAACAATCTGCTGGACGTCTACCTGGATGCGGTGTTCTTCGCGCGGCTCGACGAGCTTGACTTTGCCCAGGAAGGGTGGCGGGTCGAATTTACGACGCCGGGGGACCGTGCTTCCCCCCTGCAGTTCAAGGGCGTTGTTTTCAATGAGATGAAAGGGGCGATGAGTTCGCCGGTTTCATCCCTCTGGCACCGCCTCGCGCACTACCTGTTCCCTACCTCGACGTACCACTATAACAGCGGAGGCGATCCGGAAGCGATTCCGGATCTGGCCTATGGCGACCTCAAGGCGTTCTACCGCGAACATTACCATCCCTCCAACGCCATCTTCCTGACCTACGGCGACATTCCCGTGGTGGAACACCATGCGCGGATGGAGGATCTGGCCCTTTCCCGCTTCGAGCCGCTGCCCAAGCGCGTCCATGTCGGGCCGGAAAGGCGGTACTTGTCCCCGCTCAGCGTCGAGGAAAGCTACGCCTTCGACGAGGCGGATGCGACCGAGAAAACGCACATCGTGCTGGGCTGGCTCTTGGGGCCGTCCATTGAGCTGGCGGAGCTGCTGCGGGCGCATCTTTTGAGCGGCGTGCTGCTGGACGACAGCGCATCGCCCCTCCGGCACGCGTTGGAGACGACCTCTTTGGGTTCGGCGCCCTCGCCGGTATCCGGACTCGAGGACTCCAACCTGGAAATGAGTTTTCTGTGCGGACTGGAGGGTTCGAGCCCGGAGCACGCGCAGGCTGTTGAGGATCTCGTCTTTTCCGTGCTGCGCGAGGTGGCCGAGAAGGGGATCGCGCCGGAGCGGGTGGAGGCGGTCGTTCATCAGCTGGAACTCAGTCAGCGCGAGATCGGAGGCGACGGCCATCCTTACGGACTGCAGCTCATCCTCGATGCCCTGGCGCCCGCCATTCATGGCGGCGATCCGATTGCGCAGCTCGATCTGGATGGGGCGATCGAGGCGTTGCGCGAGGAGGCCAAGGACCCGGAGTGCATCAAGCGACTGGTGCGCGAGTGGCTGCTGGACAACCCCCATCGCGTGCGGTTGACGTTCAAGCCCGACCAGTCCTTGAGCGCGCGGCGCGAGGCGGCAGAGGCGGCGCGGCTCGCGTCCATGAAGGCAGCGCTGTCGGCGGACGAGGCGGGTCGCGTCGTGGCGGAGGCAGAAAAGCTGGCCCGACGGCAGCAACTGCACGACGATCCGGATGTCCTGCCCAAGGTCGGCCTGGCGGATGTGCCGGCCAGCCTGCAGATCGCCCAGGGACAGGCGGAGACCATCGGTCCCTATGCGGCGACCTTTTACGACCAGGGCACCAACGGGCTCGTCTATGAGGAACTTGCCATCGACCTGCCGCTGCTCGACTCCGAAGCGATGGCCGCGCTTCCCCATTACAGTGGGTTGCTCACGGAGCTGGGCTGCGGCAACAAGGATTATCTGGAGATGCAGGCTTGGCAGTCGGCCATCTCGGGCGGGCTCGGCGCCTATACCTCGATTCGCGCGTCGATCGCCGACGCGCAAAAACCGCTGGGGCATTTCGTCCTGGCCGGCAAGGCGCTTGTGCGCAACCAGGAGGGTTTTCATGCGCTCATGCACGAGACCTTGGAAGCCGTCCGCTTCGACGAGACCTCGCGGATCAAGGACCTCATGGCGCAAAGACGGGCGCGTCTGGAGCGCAGTGTGACGGGAAGCGGTCATGTTCTCGCGATGGCCGCCGCCACCGCGGGCATGAGCCCGGCAGCGGCGGTGCGCCATCAGCTGCAGGGGCTGGCGGGCATCCAGGCGATTCGGCACCTGGATGCCCGGCTCGAGGATCCGGCGGAGCTTAGCGGGTTCGCCGCGTTGTTGGCCCGGATGCATGAGGCCGTGCTGGCGGCGCCTCGGCAGTTTCTGGTGGTGGGCGAGAAGAAGCATCACGACCTCCTGCGGCAAGGGCTTGCAAGCCGCTGGCCTGGGCGCGGCACGTCCGGCACGGCGTTTGTCCCCTTCGGATGGCCACCCGTGCGTCGGCAGGTCGAACAGATGTGGATCACCGGCACGCAGGTCAACTTTTGCGCGCGCGCCTATCCCACCGTGGCGGTCGAGCACCCGGATGCGGCTTCCCTTGCCGTGCTGGGCGGGTTCATGCGCAACGGCTACCTGCATAGCGCCATTCGCGAACAAGGCGGCGCCTACGGGGCCGGCGCGGGCCAGGATTTCGATGCGGGCGCCTTCCGCTTGTTTTCGTATCGCGACCCCCGCCTCGTCGACACCTTGGACCATTTCGATCGCGCCATCGATTGGCTGTTGAATGGGACGCATGAATGGCGGCAAGTCGAAGAGGCGATCCTCGGCGTGGTGAGCGACATGGACAAGCCAGGCTCGCCGGCCGGGGAAGCCAAGAAGGCATTCTACAATGCCCTCTACGGCCGGACGGCGGAGCAGCGCCGACACTTCCGCAGCCGTATCCTGGCCGTCACGCTGAAGGACCTTCAGCGTGTCGGCGAAACCTACCTGCGGAGCGAAGCGGCAAGCACTGCCGTCATCACAAGCCCTGCGACCCTGGAGGCGCTGGGCAATCTTGGCCTGGAAGTGGTCAGGCTGGAGAACTGAGGCCGGCATGTTGGGCCGGGCCTCGCGCCCGGCCGTTCCGACAGCCCTTACCGAGCCATTCCGTGAGCGTTGTCTCCCTGTCGCCGGGCGCCTGCATCAGGCCCCTGCACGTTCGAAGGAGCGAATCCCCGTGACCTATGGCCCGCTGAACAAGCTCCGGACGGAACTCCATACGCCCGTGGGGTACGCGCTTCCGGTCGGCGAGGCGACGGTGGCGCTCAATCCCTTGGTGGGACAGCGCCTATCCTTGGAGTTTTCCGGGGAAATCCGCTGCATCGCGTGCGGGCGCAAGACGAGCAAGAGCTTCCAGCAGGGGTACTGCTACCCGTGCATGCGCTCGTTGGCGCAATGCGATCTGTGCATCGTCAAGCCGGAGCTGTGCCACTACGCGCAGGGGACATGCCGTGAGCCCGAGTGGGGGCGCGCGCACTGCATGCAGACGCATTACGTCTACTTGGCCAATTCCTCGGGCGCCAAGGTGGGCATCACCCGGGCGAGCCAAATTCCCACTCGATGGATCGATCAGGGGGCCAAGCAGGCGCTGCGCATCATTGAAGTGGCGACGCGCCACCAGGCCGGCTTGCTAGAGGTTGCGTTCGCGCGGCATGTGGCCGACAAGAGCAACTGGACCAGGCTCCTCAGGGAAGAGGCGCCGGATGTCGATCTCGGCGCACTGCGCGATGCGCTGTATGCGGCCTGTGCAAAGGACATTGCCGAGATGACGGAGCGTTTCGGACCCGACGCGATCCGGATGCTCCCCGACGAGGCCGGCATGGCGCTCACCTATCCCGTGCTCGCCTATCCGCAAAAGGTTCATGCGCTGAGTTTTGACAAGACGCCGCGGATCACGGGAACCCTGCAGGGCATCAAAGGCCAATACCTGATTCTTGACTGCGGCGTGTTCAACATCCGCAAACACGCCGGATACTGCGCCAAGGTCGTGCCCGGGGACGCTATTGAGCAGGCGGCAGGGGGTGCTTAATCGTCATCGCCGTGCCAGCGATGCCAGCGCGGTCCACGTCTCCATCCCCAATCCGGCCGCGGAGGGGGTACCACGACCACTTCCCGCTGAGGGACATAGGCCGGCCGGTCGATGACGATCACGCGGCGGGGCGG